>NZ_NPEF01000008.1:25007-33759 GCF_002811955.1 Leptospira ellisii | reverse complement strand
AACGATTCCGAACCCACGTGTAAGACCTCGTTTCCCTTTTTATTCCCGAAAAAGGGAATGAAAAGAAGAATACGCACCGTCTTCCGTTTTTTAAAGCGCGTTTTACGGAAAAGGGAGTCGATTTTAGTTAGTTACGAAATTCTAATATTCAACGTTTGTTCGATCGGTTTTTCGTTTTCGAAGAACCTTTATCCGCGACAATCCGTTTTTTCGCCGGAACTTTTTTCGGATCCGGTTTTCCCGCCAGAACGCGCGAAATTCCGGACTTCCTCTCGAACACGAACTGATGGATTCGTTTTCCTTCTTTAGGCGGAATCAGGGACATCGCCCTTTCCGTAAGGGCCGTGATCGAAAGACTGGGATTGACCCCGAGATTGACCGTAATCATGGAACTGTCGCAGACTCTTAAATTTTGATAACCGAAAACGCGGTTTTCAAAATCGATCACGCCTTCCGACGCCGAATCCCCCATGATACAACCTCCCATAATATGGCCGGTGATCGGAGCGTTTAACAGAACGTCGTTGATCGAACTTCTCGGAACTCCGCCGATCTTCTTCGCGATTTTACGAGCGGTTTCGTTCGCGATCGGAATGTACGAAGGCGTTTTTTCCCCTTCGGTCAACATGGAACTCATCGTCCTTTCGAAGGGCCAAATCCACCTGCGTTTCCGCACCAATTTAATCCGGTTGTCCAACGTCTGCATCACTAGAAGAATTAGGGAATTTTTCGCGAAGCCGAACGGCCAAGATGCCTTTAAAAAATAGATCGGATCCGTAAAAAGGGTAATAAAATACTTCAACGGTCTCGGAATTTTTCCGCCTCCGTCCGTGAGAACCGAGGCGATCGTTCCGAAAAAATCGGATCCTTTCGGATAACGAACGGGTTCCATGTGCGTGTCCTCATCCGGATGAATCGACGAAGTGATGGCCACTCCTTTCGAGTAATCGGCGGAATTTCCGAAATCCGTAATCGCAAGAACCGTCTCGCTGTTCGTTCTGACGTTGTCACCCAAACGTGCGGAGAGGCGGTGCATATTCCCCTTTTCCTTCATCTCGGAAAGCAGACCTACGGTTCCCATAACCGCCGCAGAAAGAATTATACTTTTTGCATATAATGTCTTTTTGGGAAAACCGAAAAAACCGGTGGTGGAACGGGTGCTAATTTGATAACCGAATTCACCGCTTGCCGACGGATCCGTTTTACCGTGGACGTTTATCGGAATCAGGGAAACGACCTTCGTTTCGGGAAGGATCTCCGCTCCTAATTTTTCCGCGAAGTAAAGATAATTCTTATCCAAGGTGTTTTTCGAATCGAATCTGCACCCCACCATACAACCTCCGCAATGATTGCAGGAGGTCCTGTCAGGACCTTTTCCCGAAAAATAAGGATCCTTGGCGAAGGTTCCGGGCTTATCTCCGAAAAAGACCCCCACCGGAGTGGGACGAAACGTGTCTCCACGACCCATCTCTTCGGCGATTTCCCTTAAGACGTAATCGGATTCGTATAACTGCGGATTTTGGATGACGCCTAACATGCGTGATGCGATCGTATAAAAGGGAAGAATCCGCTCCCTTCCTCCCAGTTTGCGGAACGTGGGAGAATTCAAAACCTTGTCCCCCGGAACGTAAAGCGTATTCGCATAAACGAGGCTACCCCCTCCCACGCCGGCTCCGCTCACTAGAAAAAAGTCCTTCAAAAGATTCAATCTCTGGATTCCGTAAAAACCGATCCTGGGCATCCAAAGATATTTGTTAAGCGACCAGTTCGATTTGGGAAAGTCATGAGGTTTCCAACGTTTGCCCGATTCGACGACGGCGACGTTATATCCTTTTTGACTTAAACGCATCGCCGACACGCTTCCGCCGAAACCGCTGCCTACTATTATGAAATCGTAATCATAGTGAACGTTTGTTCTTTTTTCTTGTTCCATAAGTACTTCAGTAGTATTTTAAGGTTTCGTAAATTCAAAACTTTTTTTAATTGACTCTTCGGGATTTTAAGGCCGTATCATAACCCGAAACGAATCGACGAGAAAGGACGTCGATTTCCAGAACTCCGTTTTTTCACTTCGGATTAAACCATGTAAAGGAGAGGAATATGTCCTCATTGCCTCGCGTTTGTGTTATCGGTGCCGGTTCCAGCGGAATCACCGTATGTAAATCCTTGCAAGATAAAGGAATCGAATTCGATTGTTACGAGGCGGGAAGCGAAGTCGGCGGGAACTGGAGATTCGCCAACGATAATAAGATGAGCAACATATACAAGTCTCTCCATATCAATACGCATCGCGATCGTATGGAATACGGGGATTACCCGATGCCGAAAAGTTACGCCGATTACCCCGGACATAAGAAAATTCTGGAATACTTCATCGACTACGTAAATCATTTCGGATTCCGTAAGAAGATCCACTTCAAAAATCCGGTCGTTCAGGCTGATTATCAAGAGGACGGAACTTGGCTGATCGCAACAGGAGACGGCAAACGGAAATACTACGACGCACTCGTCGTATGCAACGGACATCACTGGTCTCAAAAATGGCCGGACCCTCCGTTCCCCGGTAAATTCACCGGTAAGATCATCCATTCTCATTCGTATGTGGATCCCGAACACCCGATCAAACTCACCGGCAAACGAGTCGTCGTATTGGGAATGGGCAACAGCGCCATGGATATCACCGTGGAACTCTGCAGACCCGGCGTGGCAGCGAAAGTTTTCCTGGCGGCGAGAAGGGGCGCGTACATCATTCCCAATTATCTTTTCGGAAAACCGCTCGACAAATCCACCGAACTGATCCCGGTCCATACGCCGTTTTGGTTAAAAAGTTTTATCATGGGTTTGGTCCTCCGTTTCGGAGTAGGTAAAATGGAGGATTTCGGTCTTCAAAAACCGGATCACAAACCCGGGGCCGCCCATCCTACGATTTCACAGGATATTTTGGTGCGTTTGGGAAGGGGAGACGTGACTCCGAAGCCGAACATAGAATCGTATAACGGAAATAAGGTGAAATTCACGGACGGGACCGAAGAGGAGATAGACGCCGTAATATACTGCACGGGTTACAACGTCAAATTTCCTTTCTTTCGGGAAGGTTTTATCTCCGCGAAGGACAATCATCTTCCTTTGTTCCATCGTATGATAAAACCTGAATTTAAGAATCTTTTTTTCGTGGGTTTATATCAGCCGTTAGGCGCAATCATGCCTTTGGCGGAATTTCAAGGGAAATGGATCTCCGAATATCTCACCGGAAATTATCAGACTCCGTCGGTCGAGGAAATGAACCGCTCCATCGAAAAGTACGAATCCAAAATGAAAAAACGCTACGTCGCGTCTCCGAGACATACGATGCAGGTGGATTTCGAGGATTTTCTGTATGATATGAAATCCGAGTTGAAAAAGGGAATCAAACGCGCGAAACAAAACGGAAATAAACCGAACCTGGAGGCCGTCGCACAGTACAAGTCCGTTTCCAAAAACGGAAACGCCGCCGTGAAAAGCGGAGCCCAAAAAAGGGCCGGCTCGTTTGCAAAAGTTTGAGATCTTTCTTTTTACGTTGGATTCTGCGTCTGCCGGAAGGTCTTCTCAGAAAGTTATCGGGAGGAATTCGGCGAAAACGCGGAAGAACTCTGGATCCGAAACTGCAGATGACCCTTTACCTGGCGGGAACCAAGCCCGGTATCGAAACCCTATCTCCTCCCGAAGCCAGAAAATTCTACGAACATTCGATGAGAATGTTCGACTTTCCGAAGGAGGAACCGTATCGGACGGAAAATTTTTCGGTCCCGGTCGAAGGCGGAAGAATCGGAATCCGACTTTATCGCCCCTCCGAAACGGAAAAACCTTCCGCCGCTTTGGTATATTTCCACGGAGGAGGATTCGTGATCGGAAATCTGGATACGCACGATTCTCCACTGCGTTACATATCAAAAAAATCAAATATTCTAATATTCTCCGTCGATTACAGACTCGCTCCGGAACACAAATATCCGACTGCGGTCCGGGACGGTTTTGCCGCCTATCGATGGATCGTTTCGTCCGCGAAAGTCCTCGGCGTCGATCCGAAAAGGATCGCGGTCGGCGGAGACAGTGCGGGAGGAAATATCGCAGCGAACGTCTCTCTTCTTTGCGGAAAGAACAAACTACGACCGCCTTCCTTTCAAGTTCTGGTATATCCGTATCTGGATCTTTTCCGCTTGAGTCCGAGTCGGGAGGAATTCGGAAGAGGATACGCCCTTACGAATAAACTTCTCGATTATTTCAACGAGCATTATTTGAATTCCCCGGAACAGGGAAAAGAAACCGTCTCTTCTCCGATATTTCACGAAAAGTACGGAGACTTTCCGAAAACCTACGTTCAATTGGCCGGGTTCGATCCGTTGCAGGACGAAGGAATGGAATTCATACGATCGCTTCAAAAGGCGCGGGTTCCGGTCAAATTCACCCTTTATGAAACGTTAGTGCACGGTTATTTCAATTTCGGGGGAATGATTCCCGAAGCCCGAAAGGCTTTGGACGAGTTGGTTCTCTTTTTGAAAGAAGGCTTCGAAATTGAATAATCGAGAAAGGATTTTCGTTCCGAACCCAACTTTCTCTTGAATTTTGAAAAAGCCCCGTCATCCTACGGGTATTTCTAATTCGGGAAACGACCATTATGATCATTAAAATTCTCCATCGTTTCGGACGTTCGTTTCGATTCGTATTTTTGTATTTCGCGGCCGTAAACGCGTTTTCCTTAAACGCGAACCCTTCCCCGTTGGTATCCGGCCCCATACTCGGTTATTCGACCCTAAAAGAGGTCATGGTCTGGACGCAAACCGACAAACAATCCTCAATCACATTAGAATATTCTGAAATATTAAATCCAAAAAAGATATTCCGATCGCAGGAAGTGACGACAAAGGCAGCCTCCGGATTCATAGCCAAATTGATAGCGGACAAGGTGGAGCCGGGAAAACGTTATAAATACGACGTGATCGTCGACGGAAAAAGGACGGAGGCGAAATACGAACAATCGTTTCAGACGCAGCCCTTTTTTGCGGCGGGTCAAAACCCTCCGGATTTTACGTTCGCTCTCGGAAGTTGCGCGTACGTAAACGAAACCGAATTCGACGTTCCTGGAAAACCCTACGGCGGCGAATATTTCATCTACGGTTCGATCCTTTCCAAAAAACCCGATTTTATGCTTTGGCTCGGAGACAACATTTATCTTCGTGAAACGGATTGGGATTCGAGGACCGGTTTTTTCCACAGATACAGACATCAAAGAAGTATTCCCGAATTGGCTCCGCTTTTCGCCTCCGTTCACCAATACGCGATCTGGGACGACCACGATTTCGGTCCGAACGACGGAGACGCTTCCTTTTGGATGAGGGATACCGCGGAGGAAATGTTCAAACTTCATTGGGGAAATCAGAACTACGCCAAAGAGGGAATTTACGGTTCTTATACCTGGAGCGACGCCCAATTTTTTCTTTTGGACGACAGAAGTTTCAGAACGGCTAACAACAATAAGACGATCGGCGCCAGACAGATTCTCGGAGAAAAACAATTCCAGTGGCTCGTGAATTCCCTCGCGTTTTCGAAAGCGACGTTCAAGTTCATCGCGATCGGAGGTCAATTTCTGAATCCGAATGCGGTGTTCGAAAACTATGCGACTTATCCCGAGGAAAGATCCAAAATCCTCTCCGCGATCCGCGAATTAAAGCTCAAGAACGTGATTTTTCTGACCGGTGACAGACATCACACGGAATTGAATCTTTTATGGGAAGAAGGAACGGAACCGATCTACGATTTTACGGTTTCACCTTTGACTTCGGGATATTATTCTCCGATCACCGAAAAAAATTCTCTGCGTGTCGACGGAACTCTCGTGGATCGCAGAAATTTCGGAACGGTTTCGGTGGGCGGAAAAAAAGGGGAAAGAAAACTCTCTTTGAGAATTTTCGACGTAAACGGTAAAGAACTTTGGAACCGCGAAATTCCCGCGAAATATTAGAATGAAACGATCTATGACGACGATTCTTTTACTGATCCTTCTTTTCACGGCCGCCGTCTTTTTTTTAGCATGGAGTCATCAGGACAAACTGGTCTTTTTTCCGGAAAAACTTACGGAGGATTTTACGTTTTCGTTTCGCGATCCGTTCGAAGAGATCGTTTTGTCGACTTCGGACGGAGAAAAAAGTTACGGGCTTTATTTTCGATCGTCGGCCGACGCCACCGATAATACGGTTTTGTTCTTTCACGGAAACGCGGGAAGTCTCAGAAGTTGGGGAGGAATTTCGGAGGATTTTCTTCCTTTAGGTTGGAACGTTCTCGTCATGGACTACAGAGGTTACGGAAAAAACACGGGCACGTTATCCGAAACATCGATGTATTCCGATGCGGAATTATGGCTCGATTATCTTAGGGATCGAAAAAAGATAAAGGATTCTGAAGTCGTCGTTTACGGGCGTTCGATCGGGACCGGGGTAGCGACGGAATTGGTTTCGAAACATCCGGATTTAAACCTTTTTTTGGAGACCCCTTTTACGGATCTGCCGTCTTTGGCCAAGGTATATTATCCTTTTTTAAAGGATTGGATGTTTCGATTCCGATTTAAAAACCTGGAAAAACTGACGAAAATCCGGTCCAAAACCGTCATCTTTCACGGCACCGACGACGAAATCATTCCGTTCGAACATTCGGAAATCATATTCAAAAAACTTAAAGAACTAAACCGAAACGCGGAGTTTCACGTCGTGCCGGGCGGTTCGCACAACAACCTATCCGCGTTTCCGGAATATCACAGAGCTTTGAAAAAAAGTCTGGATGAAATCCGTCGAGGACGTTCCGACTCAGCACACTAAGATTACGGATCTAAAAGTATTCCGGAAAAAGCGCTTTTAATTTTTTAACCGTTTCCGGATTTCTTTTTTCCGGCGCCGTCACGATGGAATACTTCGTGCTGTTCTTCAAAGTTAAGTCGTCTCCGTTTCCGATCACGTGAATCAATTCCGCAAGAAGTCGTTTTGCGGTTTCCGCGTTTTTGCCGAGATTCGCCACGACCATCTCCAGGGTGACGGATTCCTCCCCTTCCCTCCAACAATCGTAGTCAGTGGACATGCAGATCATTTGATAAGCGATCTCCGCTTCTCTAGCCAATTTCGCTTCGGGAAAAACGGTCATGTTGATGACGTCGGCTCCCCAGGAACGGTAAAGATGGGATTCTGCTTTCGTGGAAAACAATGGTCCTTCCATACAGATCAGCGTTTTATCCGTATGAATTTCCAATCCTATTTTTTTCGCGGTGGCTTCGATCCGTTTCGCCAAATTCGCCGAAAACGGTTCAGCAAACGGTGCGTGTACGACCACTCCGTTTCCGAAATAAGTGGAGTTTCTGTGTCTGGTACGATCGATGACTTGCGAAGGCAAGACGAAATCCAGGGGTTTAATCTCTTCCCGAAGACTTCCGACCGAACTGAACGCGATGATCTCCTCGACGCCGAGCTGCTTTAACGCACAGATATTCGCGTGGTTCGGAACTTCGGAAGGAGAGAGAAAATGTCCGATCCCGTGTCTCGGCAAAAATGCGATCAACTTTCCCTTATACTTTCCGATTTTGATCTTATCGGAAGGTTTTCCCCAAGGAGTATCCGGATGGATTTCCTCGATCAATTCCATTCCGTCCAGACTGTAAAGTCCGGTTCCTCCGATAATCGCAGCTTTTACGTTATAAGACATGAATCCACGCTCCTAAAAGTGAAGAGGCACGCTCTTCACGGTCAGTTTTGGAACGTGGATCAAAATTGTAAATCGTAAGTGTTCGTAAGCTCCTTCGGATTTAAGCCACGCTTAGATTTTTCAACTCGGAGGATTGTGTTCGGATTTTTTCCACCTCGTGCTGAAGTTTTCCGGACTCCTGATTGATCTGGTTAATTTCTTTTTCAAGATGAACCATGGTTTTGACCATTTCCTCCTGCCCGACCATCTGCTCTTTTGTGGATTCGAAAATTTCTCCCGAAAGTTGTTTTACCCTTTCCACTTCCGAGGTGAAATTCCGGATGATCGCCCTTTGTTCCTGATAGAGTTTGCTCATCTCTTCGATACGATCCACGGTCTCCGAAATTTTTCCCTTTTGGCGGTTGGTCAAATCGCCGGTATCATTCGAAGCTTTGTTCGCTTCTCCTATAAACTCCCTGGATTTTTTTACGATATCCGAGATGTTTTTCGCGTTCTCGGAAGTGAATTCCGCGAGTTTGCTAACCTCGTTCGCGACGACCGCAAATCCCCTTCCCGCTGCTCCGGCTCTCGCGGCCTCGATCGAGGCGTTGAGCGCCAAAAGGTTGGTCTTATCAGCGATCTCTCCCATAATCTGATTGATCTCGTCCACTTTGTTAAACGAATTGGATATGTTCTGTAAAAAGAAATCGGTCTTACCTGCGGCCTCGGAAACGTTCTCCATATCCCTCCTGTTTTCGTTCGCGTAAGATCCGAGATCTTTGGAAAACTGGGCTATACTCTCCACGATGTCTCCGAGATTTTTCGCCTTTTGATTCAAATCCACCAAACTGCTGTTTTGCGTTTCTATCGAAGCCGCGGTGCTTTGTGAAGCCGCGGAAAGTTCCTCTATCACCGCGTTCACCTGTTCCAAAGACGCAGCCTGGGATTCCATCTTCTCGCCCGTACTGTTGATGAACTCGGCGAAATTCTGGATGGAAATCTCCGAACTTTCCGCGGCTTCACAAAGCACCGCGGCTTCGATAGAAACGCA
>NZ_NPEF01000008.1:0-24997 GCF_002811955.1 Leptospira ellisii | reverse complement strand
ATCCCAGGCTGCGTCTTTGGAACAGGTGAACGCGGTGATAGAGGAACTTTCCGCGGAAGCATGGATCGCTTTTTGATTGGTTTCTAATTTTTGAAAAAAGGTTCTGCTTTCTTCGGAAAGTTTTCCGGCTTCGGCGGACAACTTCGTAAAAAGATTCATAAGTTGCGCAAGAATCACGCCCGCGGTAAAAACGAAGACGATCTTGATGATCTCCACGCTCGTGGTCAGAACTCCGGGTTTTCCTCCTAGATTCGGATCTTCCGTAAGGACGACTCCAAAACGGACCGCCACGGTCAGCGCGGTCGCGGAGCCGAGAGCGCCCAAAATTCCGATCAGAATCACGAAACGTTTTTCGCCCAACAAACCCGCGTATATGTTGATATAGAAATAAATGAAAAACAGAATAACGTTCTTCATCACGCCGGACGCGACTTCGGGAGAAATCATCGCATCAAAGATCAAGGTCGAACTCAAAACGAGGGAATCCATGATCACGGAAAGTTTTTGAATCGATTTAGGCACGTAGCCGAAACGGTTCCAAACGAAGATGGCGACGCAGTAAAGGCCCATTACGAACGTTCCGGTCGAGTGTATGATCAACTGCGTCGGATTAAAAACCCGCAATGCTCCGAGGATGGATAAGGTAAAAAGAATCACGAGACCGAGACGGATCCGATTGATCAAAACCGCTCCGTTTTTTTGAATTAATTCAAGCGATGATTGACTCATAGTCTTATGGGAAGAACGAAATTTTTTATTTCAAACAGATTCCCGACTATGAAATGAGTTTTTAATATTTCAAATTTGTTGCAAACGGACACAAAGGAAAGTCGCAAGTATTCGAATATTATTTAATAGGAATCGGCTATGATACTCAAAGGTTCGTCCTGAACGTGCCAACGGATCGGTTTGTTTTTGGCGAAGACGGTAGAAGGGGAGATTCCGAAAATTTCGCGGAACACGTTCGTAAAGTGGGATTGGTCGTAAAAACCCGCGTTTAAAGCGGCATCCACCAGCGAAGAACCGCCGTTCAACGCCAAAGCCGCCCGTTTTACCCGAAACCATTTGCGGAAGGCCCGGATGGGAATCCCGATCGCATTCCGGAATTCGTGTTGAAGCCAGGATTGGGACATTCCCACTTCATATGCAAGTTTTTGAATATTAATCGTCTCTTCCGGACTTTGTACGATCCAACGCAGAACGCGTAAAAGACGTTCGTCGTAGCGGAAATCCGTTTCGAAAGAGATCTTCTCCCCCAGTAAAAAATTCCCGTCCAAGACGTCGGAGGTCGTAGCCTCTAGAATATTTTCACAACTGCGGATAAATCTTGAAGTCCAAATTGGATCAGAAGAAAGCCCTTTGCGTCCCGCTTCGTTCGATAATAGTGCGCCCATTTTGCTGCCTGGATCAGCGAATAGAATTCCCACGTTTCCTTCCCAAATTGTTTCATGGTTTAACCTCCCGTCGAAAACGAAACAACGGGAGCGCATCCAATCGGAGTCGCCCTGAACGCGTTTTTTAATATCGGAATCGAGCCCTACCACAACTGCTGAAGTAATCGTGGAATGGAAGCCTAGATCCGGCAGTTTCCCTGCAAATAGAAGCGCTCCTTTCCAGGAACAAATCACGTTACTCACGACTCTAAAATACGACCCGGGAGCCGATCGGCAATCAAATCTTGGAAGCGCAAAACGATCGAATTTAAAAAAACGGAGAAATCGCGATCAACGAGGTTCGGCGATCGCGTATCGATATTTTGCCTGAGCGGTGCGTTTGTTTTCTTCGTTGAAAAAATCGCAAACGTAGTTGAGCAATTTTCCTTCTTTGGAAACGAGTCTGGCTTTAACCCGAACCGTATCCGTTCTTACGGGACGCAAATAACGAATGGAAGCGTCCATGGTGAACGTCCTTTCCCGTTCGTTTTCAACGTGAAAAAAAGCCATGATGGAGGTCATAGTATCGCCTACGCTGAACATACAACCGCCGTGCATAAAACCGTGCAGCGCCCGATTGCTTTGTGCGTAGGGAATTTCCGCTTCCGAAATCTCGGCGTTGACTTCGATGAGTTTCATATTCGTCGCACCCGGATGACACTGATCGATGAGATTCTGAGCCTGTTCCACCAAGGAACAATCCGTCTTGAGCGTAAAAATATCGCTCGGTACGTTATGGGATAATAAATCCAAAACGTTCATCCCTTTCTCCTTTTTTGGAATAGAATATACAATACGGGACGTCCGGATTCTTGGAAAAACGTGCAGCGGACCTGAAAAACGGAAATTCTTTCGGCCGGAATGCGGATTCTAAACGACGCTGAGGGCCTTTAAATCCTTGGATTGGGTTCTGATCCTTAGAACCCCGTCCTGAATTTTCCCGGATTCCCTGGCGATCTCGTTGATCTCCTTTTCCAACTCGATCATCGCTTTCATCATCTCCACTTGTCCCGTCATTTGTTCCTGCGTGGAATAGAAGAGTTCGTCGGAAAGATTTTTGACCTTGCTCAAGCTCCGTACGAAATCCTGAACGATCGCAGTTCCGTCCCGGTACAGACGATTCATCGCTTCGATCCTGGAAACGGTTCCGACGATTTTGGAATTTTGACTTTCCGTCAATTCTCCCGTATCCCGCGAAGAGCTGTTCGCTTCTTCGATGAATTGAAGCGATTCCTGAACCACTTTGGAAATATTTTTCGCGTTGGAGGCGGTGAATTCGGCGAGTTTACTCACTTCCTGCGCCACGACGGAAAATCCCCTACCGGAGCTTCCGGCCCTCGCCGCTTCGATCGAGGCGTTCAAGGAAAGTAGATTGGTTTTGTCCGCGATTTCCCCGAGGATCTGATTGATCTCGTCCACTCTCTGAAAGGAATTGGAAATATTTTTCAAAAACGTATCCGTCTTTTCCACGGAGGTTTTTACGTGCTGCATATCCTCGTTGCTTTCCTTCGCGTTGACTTCCAAGTCTTTGGAATATTCTGAAATTTTAGCGATGAGATCGAGAAGCGTCTGCGACTTCCTATTGAGTTCGATCAAATTTTCGTTTTGAACGCGGATCGAATCCGCGTTGTTCTCCGAGGATTTCAACAACGTGTTGATGACCGCATTGACTTCCTCGAGGGAAGCGGCCTGCGATTCCATTTTGGAACTCGTCAAACTGGTGAATTCCGAAAAGTTCGTGATCGACGTTTCCAAAGTTTCCGCGGAAGTATGAATGACCTTTCTGTTGTTCTCAAGTTTGGTGAGAAAGTCCCGATTCTCCTTATAGTAGGAAGTCGCTTCCCGATACAGGTTATCGAAGAGATTCATCAAACGGTACAATATATAACTGACCGCGACCATGAAGATGATTTTCGTGATTTCCGAACTGAGCTTCATATAACCCGGACCGATGTTGATCTTATTGTCCTCCGAAAATTGGAGGCCGTGGAAGATCGCGTTGATCAACCCCGCCGAATATCCGACGGCGCTGAAAATTCCCACGAAAAATACGAACTTCGGTTTTCCCAATAAACCGGAATCCACAATGATAAAATAATATACGGAATATAAGATCGCATTCTTCAGAACGGGAGCGACGATCTCCGCGGAAACCATTCCGTCCAAAAAGATCGTGGCACTCAGCAGAAAACTGTCGAACAGGATGAAAAGATTATGAAGCCAGGGTTTTACGTTGAATTTTTTATAAACGAAAAAACCCGAAATCGTATAAACACACATAAAAAGCGCGATTGCGGTATGATTAATTTTGATTTGAGGATGGAGATTCTTATAACTCGACGCTAAAGACAAAAGCATCAATACCATAATCCCGAATCGGGAATAATACGTTAATACCTCTCCCTTCTTCCGAATGGATTCGATGGATTCTTTTGAGGAATGGTTGGACATAGTCCAAACGTGAACAGAATTTATTATAAGTAAACGAAAACTGTTTTCTGATCGGAGTGCGGAACGAACATCTTATAAAAAGACAGATAAGAGCTTGGAAGGAGGAAAATCGACCTTCCAAGATTCTATTCAATTTGAAAAACGAATCTTAGGAAATACTGACTAGTTATAAATTCAAATTAATAATACGTTGTACAAACTAAATCGAAACTTCTAGAACCTAGGATTTAAGGGATCCGAAAACGGCTGCTCGAAATAATTTTCCGGATGAAGCGGATTCGGTGTGTTCGTCACCGTCATCGGTTGAACCGGCGTTCCGTCGGGATATGAACCCATATATATTTGTTCGACCGAGCCGTTTCCTAGGGCCACACTTTTTGCGGATGCGGATCCGTTGAACGTATAATCCGCAAGCGCTTCGAGTTGTTTCCAAACTCCGTAATAATCCAACGCATCCAGATTTCCGAGACCGATCACCGTATTCTTAATAGGAGTGTAATGGTCGGCGTTCAAAAAATATCCTTGATACGTTTGGGAACTTAGAATTTCGAAATTCTTTTCCGCCGCGCCGATTCCTATGTTCGTAAAGATGTCGATCGCCATCCGGTTGTCCACGACATCGTCCGTATCGTAAATCTGAACGATCATCTTCGTGGAATCCGTGAACTGACCGAGTTGTGTATTGTCGACGGCGAAGGAATACCAAGGCGCAGATAAAAAAATGAAGGAGCCGTTGGATCCCCAACCCTTTACGATGATTCCTTGATGCGCCAAATACGGAGTCGCTCCTCCTCCATAGGAATGTCCCATATAACCGACGCGCGTCGTATCTATGATTCCGTCGAATTGTCCGACCGCGTAGTCGATTCCATCCAACATAATTTTATAATTTTCATTGGGATCCCTTCGATCGGATATGTAGATCGGAAAAACGACCACATAACCTTTGGAAACGTAAAAGTCGATCAACGGATAATACGCCTCCGCCGAAGGGGAGCTAAAACCGTGGATCAAAAATAATACGGGAGCCTTCGAAGAGATATCGGAAGGATAATAGACGCATACGTTTCTGGGAGCGCTCGGGTTCTGCAACGCGACCGAAGATACGAATCGATTCCCCCTCGATCCGTATCCTTCCTGAATCGGAGGAACCGGCCCGTAATAAAACGTGGGCGATACGGCGCAGGTATTGATCAAATACGGATACGCGAGTAAAGTCAAACTTTCGAAAAGCGGTTTCAAGACCCGATCCTCGAAACTTTCCGCGGGAGGTTTGCAGAAAATCAGAAAAAACACGAAGAATAAGGAAACCGATCGTTTCATTAAAACTCCCCCTTGGGTTCGTTCATTGGACCTTTACAAAATGGAAAACCGGGAGGAATTTAACACCAGAAAAATAAGTTTTCGTTTTTTTAAACCGAATTCCCGCTCAACAGAGCGCCCTCCCAACCGATCATCGCCATTTTTCTTTCGGATCCCCAGCGGTATTCGCCGATTCCTCCCGTATTTTTAATCACTCGATGACAGGGAATCAGATAACCGATCGGATTTTTTCCGATCGCACTTCCGACCGCACGGGACGCGCTCTCTTGATCGATGGAGGTTGCGATATCGGAATAAGAGGTCAGCTTTCCTTCGGGAATTTTCAAAAGCGCTTCCCAGACTTTGATCTGAAAATCGGTCCCCTTCAGGTGCAGCGGAATCGGACCGGCGTCGCCTCCGGTTCGATCGAAAAACCGGACGACCTTGGCCTGATTTTCATCCGCATCTTCGCTTAATACGGCGCGGTTCCACTGCTCCTTAAGTTCCTGCAGGATCTTTTTCTCGGATACATCATAAAAATATAAATTACAAATTCCTTTTGCAGTGGAGGCGACCACGTATTGTCCGAATCTGCTTTTTCTGAAACTGTATCGAATTTTCAGATTCTCGCCTCCGTTCTTATATTCCCCGGGAGTCATTCCTTCGATTTTGACGAATAGATCGTGCAACCTGCTCGTTCCGGACAAACCCGTTTCGAACGCGGCGTCGAACAGCGTAGATTCCGGTTTCGAAAGAACGGATTTGGCGTTTTGTAGGGTAAGGTATTGGAGGAACTGTTTAGGACTTACCCCGGCCCATTCGGTGAACAGACGTTGAAAGTGAAACGGACTCAACTGCACCGACTTCGCCACTTGTTCCAATTCCGGCTGAGCCGCGTAATTTTCCCGGATGAATTTGATCGCTTCCGCGATTTTTTGATATTGTTCCATGACGAAAAGGATATCGAACCGATCCTTTTTTTAAAACCCGATCCTTGCTATTTTTGCGTTTTTTTTACGAAGAATGAATCGCCTCCGCCAATCGATCGATCCCTTCCTCGAACAAAGCGGGACCCGGCTGGAGGATTACGGAAGGATCCAATTCGTAGATACGATCGTTTCGAATCGCGTTCGTATTCTGCCATTCCGGATGTCCCTTTACCCAATCGAAATGAACGGGTTTTCCGCACCAGGATCCGATATAAACGTCGGGATCTGCGTCGGCGACGTCTTTTGCCGAAACGATCCTATCCTTCGCCAAGGATTTCCCCCGCAAACCGGCGAAACAATCCGTTCCGCCGGCGATTTCAATCAGCTCGGATACCCAGGAAATCCCGGTGATGATGGGTTCGTCCCATTCCTGGAAAAAAACCTTCGGACGTTCGGAGGAGTTCCGTTCCCGTCGAATCCGTTCCAATTTCTCCCTCCAACCCCGGATCAAATCCAGAACCTCTCCCGCTTTACCGATCATAGAACCGATCATATAAGAAGTTTCTAATATTTCCGCAATCGTCCTTTGATTGGTTACGAGAACGTTCAATCCTTCCGAAATCAATTGTTTCGCCAGTTCGGCTTGAATGTCCGAAAACCCGATCACAAGATCCGGTTTCAATTCCCGAATCCGTTTTACGTTTCCGTTGATAAAGGCGGATACGCGCGGTTTTTCGTCTTTAGCACGGAGAGGACGCACGGTATACGCGGATATTCCGACGATCCGTTTTTCCTCTCCCAAAAGATAAAGAAGTTCGGTCGTTTCCTCGGTAAGGCAGATGATTCGTTCCGGTCCGATCTGAAATTCTCCCTCGATCAACTATGGAATTTTTTCTTATCGTCGATCAATTTCTGAACCACGGAAGGATCGGCCAACGTGGAAATATCTCCGAGTCCTTCGAATTCTCCGCAGGCGATCTTTCTTAAAATTCTTCTCATGATTTTTCCGGAGCGGGTTTTGGGAAGTCCCGGCGCCCAGTGGATCACGTCGGGTCTTGCGATCTTTCCGATGACTTTTTCCACGGTCGAAATCAGCTCCTTTTTGAGAGCGTCGTTCGTGGTAATCCCTTCCTTAACGGTGACGTACGCGTAAATTCCCTGACCCTTGATATCGTGCGGAAACCCGACGACGGCCGCTTCCGCAACGGAAGTATTTTCGACGAGGGCGCTTTCCACTTCCGCGCTTCCGATCCTATGACCGGAAACGTTGATGACGTCGTCGACGCGTCCCGTAATCCAAAAATATCCGTCCTTGTCCTTTCGAGCTCCGTCTCCCGTGAAATAATAACCCTTAAATTGGGAGAAGTAGGTGTCGTAAAAACGTTTTTTATCCCCGTAAACGCCGCGCATCATCGAAGGCCAAGGAGCCTTGATGCATAAATTTCCGCTGGATTCTCCCTTTTCCTTGATCTCCTTTCCCTCGTTGTCGACTAACACGGGTTGTATGCCGAAAAACGGAAGCGTCGCCGAACCCGGTTTTTGCGGAATGGCCCCGGGTAACGCGCTGATCAGAATCGATCCGGTTTCGGTCTGCCACCAAGTATCCACGATCGGACATTTGCCCTTGCCTATGTTCTTAAAATACCATTCCCAGGCTTCGGGATTGATCGGTTCTCCGACGGATCCTAAAAGACGCAACGAACTCAAATTCCGTTTTCGGATATGTTCCAAACCTTCCCGCATCAAAGCGCGGATCGCCGTGGGAGCCGTGTAGAATATGTTGACTCCGTATTTATCGATGACGTCCCAGAATCTTCCCGCGTCGGGATACGAAGGAACCCCTTCGAACATCACCGAGGAAGCTCCATTGGACAAAGGACCGTAGACGAGATAGGAATGTCCCGTGACCCATCCGATGTCCGCCGTACACCAATACGTGTCCTCCGGTTTGACGTCGAACACGTAATGAAAGGTCAAATTTGCGCCCAACAGATATCCGCCCGTGGTGTGGAGCACCCCTTTCGGTTTTCCGGTCGATCCGGAGGTGTAAAGAATGAATAAAGGATCCTCCGCGTCCATCGGTTCCGGTTTGCAATACGCGGGAAGGTCTGGATCATTCATCAAAAAATGATACCAATGATCCCGATTCTCCTTCCAGAGAAGGGAAGACTCGTTACCCGTACGGCGAACGACGATCACAGAATTCACCGTTTCGTTCGCACTATCCACGGCAAGGTCCACGTTCCTTTTTAGTTCGATCGGTTTCCCGCCCCGATAACCTCCGTCGGCGGTCACGATCAGCTTGGGTTTACAATCGTCGATTCTGCTTTGGAGCGCCTCGGGAGAAAAACCTCCGAAAACGACCGAATGAATCGCGCCGATCCGAGTACATGCAAGAATCGTAATAGCCAGTTCCGGAATCATGGGAAGATAGACGAGGACGCGATCCCCTTTTTTTACTCCGTACTTTTTGAGCACGTTCGCGAATAAATTCACTTCCCGGTAAAGGTCGTAATAGGTCAGAACTCTGGACTCGGAGGGATTGTCGCCTTCCCAAATCAGTGCCGCTTTGTTTTTGAGCGGAGTTTGAATGTGGCGGTCCAAACAGTTGTAGGAAACGTTCAGCTTTCCTCCTTTGAACCATTCCACTTTCGCGTTTTTGAAATCGTGATCGAGGACCTTGGTCCATTTTTTGAACCAAGTGAGACGGCCGGCTTCCCTTGCCCAGAATTTGTTCGGATTTTCTACGGACTCCTTATAAAGGGCCTTATATTCTTTAAGACTTATGTTCGATTGCTTTTTGAATTCCGCGGACGCGGATACGATCCGTTCTTTAGCCATGACTCCCCCACATTCGGTAAAGAATGGATCGTTTTTTTTTCATGTCCACTCATTTGCAAATCGGACGAAATGAAACCGAGTGAACCCGCGCAAAACGGAAAGATTTAAATTACTTAGGTGGAACCCGTGCGGATCAAATCCAAAAATTCGGAACGGGTCACCATATTCTCCTTAAACGCGCCCAACATGCAGGAAGTGAAAAGTTCCGAATTCTGTTTTTCCACCCCGCGCATCATCATACAAAGATGTTTCGCTTTGATGACGACGGCCACTCCTTGCGGATCCAAAACCTCCTGGATCGCATACGCGATCTGCTCCGTGAGGCGCTCTTGAACCTGAAGTCTTCTCGCGAACACGTCCACGATTCTGGGAATCTTACTGATGCCGATGATCTTCTTATTGGGAAGATACGCCACGTGCGCCTTTCCGTAAAAAGGCAAAAGATGATGTTCGCAGAGGGAATACATTTCGATGTCCCGCACGAGAACCATACCTTCGGTCGGCTCCTCAAAAATTGCTCCGTTGACGATTTTCGTAATGTCCGCCCGATAACCGGAGGTTAAAAAATCGTACGCCTTTTTCACTCTGCTCGGCGTGTTCAAAAGGCCTTCCCGATTGGGATCCTCGCCGATGGATTTTAGAATTTTAACGACTTCTTCTTCCAAAGTAAAACTCTCTTCAGTTCGTTTTTCCCGCAGGTTTCTACGCGGATTTCTATTTAGATTCTTTCGAACGGGAATTCGGACTTATTTTTCCGAACCAGAACGGGATTGCTTCCCATTTTAGAAACAGGCTTCGGAATCATCCATCGGATTTTCATTTTCTTGCAGATTTCCTAAGCCGGGGAATATTGTCTTCGATGTCGTCGCAGAATTCGAAACCCGGTAAAACCGAACCGCTGAGAATCGGAATGGACGCCCGTATGATCGCCCATTCCGGAATCGGAATGCGAATTCGGGGAATTTTGAAATTCCTCGGACCCGAGGCCGCCAAACACAACGTATGCGTTTATCTTTTCGGCGATCCCGCTACGATTCAAGCCGAGGGAATTTCCTGCCGACCTTTTACCGGTTTCGAAGAAGAATTCGAAATCGGAACGAAACCGCCCGGACGTTCCGCACAAAACGTAGAATATTCCTATCCCGTAATCCCTTATACTACGCCGATCTATTCCCCTAAGGAATTTTTAGGACATCCTTCGATGAAACGGATGGACCTGTTGGACATTCCGCATTTCAACGCGCCGATCCGGTATCTGTCCAAATGTATCGTGACGATTCACGACATCATTCCGTTTCGAATGAGGGAATTTCATTCCGCGTTTTCCAAGCGGATTTATATGCAGATCGTGTTTCGGTTGATCCGATTTTTCGCGAAAGGGATCGTTTCCGTTTCCGAGTTTACCGCGGAAGACCTGAGATCCGTCTTCGGTTTTCCCCGCGAAAAAATCACGATCGTCCACAACTCGATCGACGATTCCGTTTTTTATCCGGCGACCGCATCGGAGAAAAAAAACTTCCTCAAAAAATATAAACTCGAAAAGGGATATCTTCTCAGCGTCGGAATCGGAAAGGGTCATAAGAATCTGAACCTGGTTTTAAACGCCCTAAGTTCCGTCTCGGGCGGGAAAGGGATATCCACAAAATGGGTGTTAGGTGGAGCGTTCGGAAAAATCCCCGAATATCTGCGTGGGGACGTAGGAAATTTTCGGGGGGAAATCATCCCCATGCCCCGTTTGGATCTGGATGAATTGCGTTGTCTTTATTCCTGTGCGGGTCTGCTCGTTTTTCCGTCGAAATACGAAGGATTCGGATTTCCCCCCTTGGAGGCGCAGGCCTGCGGTTGTCCCGTAATTTCGTCTAACGCGACGGCGATGCCCGAAATTTTAGGGGACGGCGTTTCGTATTTTTCCCCGGATCACACGGACGAATTGGAGTCGCTGCTGCGGAAATTTCTGACGGGTCGGAACTCCGAATTTAAGAGATTAATCCCCGAAGGAAAGAAGAACGTCCTCAGATTCTCCTGGGAAAAAGCAGCGAAAGAAACTTTGGAAACGTATCTAACACGGATCGACTGACGTCCGTTATTCGGAACGTTTTCCGGAAATCCTCTCCTCCCTACGATCCTTGATCCGGGAATAAACCGATTCCCGTTCCTCGTCGGAATACCGGGACCAATTTCCGATCTCTTCGAGCGTCCTAAAACATCCCTCGCAATAACCGGTTTCGAAATCCATCGAACAGATTTTATTGCACGGAGAACGCACCGGATCCTACTTTCCTCTGGATTTAGACCCGCCGATCGCCTTTTTCCGGGGAGTTTTTTTCTTTGCGGTTTTAGGGGAACGCATCGTTTCCGAATGAGACGCCTCCGAACGACCGTTTTTCGATACGTCCACGATCGTTTTCATTTCCCGAAAAAGCGACATTCCGCTGATCCTTCCGGGAACGATCACGTGGGCCGCGCCGCTTTCGACGAGAACGGCCGCCTCCGTTGCGTCGTCGGTGGTCAGTATGATCGAAGGTTGTCCGTGATGGCTGATTCCTTTTAGAGATTCGAGAAGCCTTCGATTGGTCGTTCCCTTTAAAATCATATCAGAAATCGTGCATATTATATATCGCGCATCCTCGATTCCAAGGTGATGCAAGGTCTCCGGATTGGCAAGGTCTCCGTAAGCCCAGCGGATCCCTTTCGCTTCCAGCGATTGTCTGAAAACGGGATTGAAATCCACGATCAAAATCCGGTTTAACCATTCCGGTTTTTCGCGTTCGATTCCTTCGAGCAGACCTTGTGCGATTCTAAAATAACCCAAAATGACGATATCCCGTTTCGGTTGTCCGGTAAGATCGGATTCGGTTTTACGCTCGGCCCTTTCCTTAATTCCAATCAATCCTAAAATTCTTAATATGAATCTCGAAATCGGATCGTTGAACAGAATGATATACGTGGAAACCACGGATGCGAGAATCATAGAAGTCAAAACGGTGGATTCCAATTCCTGACTGATATGTCCGTATCCCATTCCCAAAGAAAGGATCACGAGCGAGAATTCGCTGATCTGAGCCAAATTCAACCCGGTTACGATTCCCGCGCGTAAACCTTTTCCGGAAAGAAAAACCGGAGTCGCGACGGTTACGACCCTGCTCACCAGCACGAACGCGACCGCGATTAGGGAAACCGTGACGATCAGCAGGGAAGGAATCGGGATTTTCATTCCCAAAGCGACGAAGAACAAGGTGATGAAAAAATCCCTGATTCCGGAAAGTTTCGCGATGACGTCCGCGCCGTAGGGAAACGCGGCGATACTCACTCCGGCGATCAAGGCTCCCATTTCTTTGGAAAGACCGGCGCGTTCCGCCAAACCACAAAGCAAAAA
Source organism: Leptospira ellisii (assembly GCF_002811955.1). GTDB lineage: Bacteria > Spirochaetota > Leptospiria > Leptospirales > Leptospiraceae > Leptospira > Leptospira ellisii. Next base: position 12,665 of record NZ_NPEF01000008.1, on the reverse strand, counting down.
ACACCATGCGATCGAAGTGATCAAAATCAGTTCCGGTTTGGAAGCGGCGGCCTGAAACAAACGGGAAAGAAAAAATCGGCTGATCAAAAACGCGACACCGATGAGAACCAAACCGATTCCCAAAGAACTTACGATCTTGAGTATCTGCGGATCCTGAAGATTGGGCTGCACTCCCATAAAGATGATGGCCCAGATGTCCTGCAAAACCAAAACCCCGATCGTAAGACGTCCCGCGATCGTACTCACTTCGAATTTATCGTGCAGAAGTTTAACCACGATCATCGTGGAACTGATCGCGAGCGCGATGGAAAAATACAAAAGGTCGAACTTACCCGAAGAAGAGAGGATTTTCTGGAAAAAAACCAAACCGAACAAAACGCAAAACACGAATTGGCTGATTCCCAAAATGAACATGGACTTTCCCATGCGCGCCAATTCCTTAAGATCGATTTCAAGACCGATGATAAAGAGCAACAGTATCAAGCCGATCTCGGAAATCAGTTCGATACTTTCCTTGTTTACGACGAGCCCGAAACCCAGATTGGGTCCGAGCAAAAGCCCTCCCGCCACATAACCGAGAATCAGAGGTTGTTTGGTGATTCTGGCGATATGGGAAAAAAAAGTCGCGAAGATGATGCTTAACGCAATGTCGTTGAGAAGAGAAAGGGAATGGTGCTCCATAGTTGCAGATCGTCCTAAGCGTTGATTTCTTTTTATAAGTTAGGTTTACTTACTACACTCGAAAGGAATCATGAAGTAAAAACATTTTTTTATAAAACCCGCGAAAAACTTCGATGGGGGGAAAATTAGAAAAACGGGAAACGTTCGGTCGTTTTTTCCGCTATGAAACCGGTAAATCCGCAGAAAAATAAATCACATCTTTGAAATTAACGACAGTTTAGAATTCCTTAAACGGAATATTCCCCCGGTTCCAAAACGTGGATATCCGGCAAATTCCTGTATTTACCGTCGAAATCCAAACCGTAACCCACTACGAACTCGTCCGGGATTCTCCATCCCACGTATTTCACCGGAAATTCCAGGATGTTCTTACGCTCCTTCAAGAGTAGCGTCACGATTTCCAAACTGGCGGGATTGCGGGTAAAGATATGTCTAACGAGATATTGCAGAGTGAAACCCGTATCCAAAATGTCCTCCACAAGAATCACGTGACGATCGGATAAGTCCGTATTGATGTCTTTTAACAAATCGATCTTTCCGGTCGAAACAGTACCGACGTAGGACTTCGCCTGGACGAAATCGATCTCGACGGAAAAGGGAATTTCCTTGGTCAAATCCGCAAAAAAATATACGCCACCTTTGAGAACGCAGACCAAAACGGGATTTAGTTTTTTATAATCTTTCGCTATTTCGACGGCCAGATCCTTCACCTTTTTGGAAATCTCCTCCCGGGTGAAACGGGGATGTAAAATATCCGCTGCTGTTTTGTTCATCCAGGTATCCAGAATCTTATTATTTTTCCCGGAACCGATCCCAATTCGTTCCATGAGGAAATTTCGCTTTGTATACTTAAAAAGCCGCTGGTGGGGAATTTAAAAAAAACGGATTCGAGATGAGAAGAATCGTCTTTGCCTCGTATCAATCGATTGGCGATCTCCTCCAACCCGGGATTGTGTCCCAACAAAGCGATCGTTTCGTGTTTGGAATCAGAGTTTCGTAATTTAGTCAGAATCTCTTCGGCATCGGATTCGTATAACTCTTCGGATAGGATCTCGTCGTTCGATAAATTCCCTTTACGATTTATAATTCTATAAGTATCAGAAGTTCTTTTGGAGTCCGAGACTAGAAATAGGTCGCATTTGAATTCTATTTTTTCCAAATATTTCCGCAATGATTTGGCGTTCCTTTTTCCTCTTTCGGAAAGAGGACGCTCGTGATCGGAACGGAATTCGCTCTCCCAATCGGATTTCGCATGGCGTATCAAGTGGATCTGTTTCAACGAACTTTGTCCCTCGTTTTGGAGTTCTGCGGTCAACTTTAAATTCATTGACAAGTCTTGAAAGAAGACTTTAATTATCGGCTATGAAAAAGGTTTTCGCGTTAGCAGGAATCGCTTTGCTCATTTTATTGCCCGCTTTAATAAGCGCACAATTGGCAGGCCCTCCCGACGAGGAAAGAGCGAAAAAAGACGTTTATATCCATTGGTTGAAAAAGAATTCCGGCGATAAAATCCAATCCATTGCCAGCAACGGCGAACCGGTTCTCATCGAAAAAGAAGAATCCAAATCCAGCGTCGAAGTTTTATACAAATTTCCCTTTTTAGTTACCGTAAAACGCAAGGACGGAAGCGTGACCAAGACGGAAGTCGGAGCGAATTACGTGTTCGTTCGTACGAAAGGATGGCTTTTTTCCGAACTCGGTTTCGGAAAAAACATCGTTATCTCGGACCCCGGAAAGGAATTTCCGGATAAGGAAACGGCTTTGCGTTTAATCGAAGAAGGTCTGTTAGCCGAACGATGGAGGGGTAAATCGGTGGAAAACCTCCGTGTGGGTGAACCCGTGTCTGGAAGCGATATGGACGTTCCCTGGTACAGATATTCCGGCGACTACGAGGTGTTAGACGGAAATATCCGTTATGTTTGTAATAATTTCGTAGTCCGTCTGTTTAAGGAAGAATCCGTCTCTTCGGCTGCGGAGTGGCGGTTGGAATGGAAGGAAAAAGGGGTTTGTAGACAAGGGGGAAGTTCCTACGAATCCTCCCCTTGAATCGGAAACTCCGGATCGTTTTTAGGAACGATCCGATGGCGTATTCCGTTTTTTTAAAGTTCCCGACTTTAATTTTTTGACGTTTTCCAGTTTTAAACGGGAGGAGAACCGAACCGATTTCAATTTACCGGTGCGAAGTTCCCGAAGAGTGTTTTGCACCGACCCGCCGATCCGGTCGTTACCGGAAAATTTCAGCAGAAAATTCTCCGTTGTGTTTTTGTTAGACGAATAAAAAACGCGTCCGTAACTGAAAGCCGCCGCGTTACGCACGCTCGGATGTTTCCGCTCGTCGGCGACGGTGGATTCCAGATAATCCTTCGCTGAGTTTCCCCCGAAATCGGCGATCAGATCGTTGATTTGCGAAATCGCGTAAACGCGCAAACCGGGTTCTTTTACGATCGCAAGAAGATAGTCGACGGGTTCCGGGGTAATTTCGTAGATTTCCCGAACCAGACCCTCGGTTTCCAGATGTCCGGTCTGAGTGACTATGGATCTGATTTTTTGATATCGATTCGGATCCAGGGATTGTGCCTCGATTCCGAAGGAAATCAAAACGGAGAATACGGAAAGATGGAGCATTAATTTCATAAGTTCGTTTCCTAATTTCATAATTCTTAATATACCAAAGGATGGGAACGAAGCACCCAACCCTGTTCACCCGTGATCTGCGTCTGGTTTATTTCCGGATTCCCCGCCCAAAACATCAGATTGAGACCGCCGCTGTTGAAAAAACCCTCTCCCAGACATTCCCCCAAACCGATAAAGTCGTTTCCGTTTTGATCCCTACATTCGGGGGTTTCGGGAAGCGGATCGGTAAAGGACATTCCCTCGATCACATCCTTCTCCACCAAATGATAAAGACCCAGAAAATGTGCGCCTTCGTGTGCGATGGTTTTCGCCAAAAAAACCTGATCGGACGTGCATAAATCCTCCCCCACCGAATCGCAGTTAGCCGGTCCTCCGGGGGTTCTATGGTTTTCGACGAAGACGATCATTCCCGATTTAGGAGTTCCGGCGACCGGTATTCCCGGTATTCCGGAGGAAATTCCCAAAATTCCGGCGGGGGCGCTGCTGGAAACGACGTAGTCCCTCGTAATATAAATGTTAAGCGAATTCACATCCTGAGCTCCCGAAGGATTGGAACGGTATAAGGTGCCGAGCGAATTAGCTATGTCTCCGAAATCGTCCGATAAATCGGCGATGGTTACGAATCCCGGAGAGTTTACGACCGCAGTGGTTACGGTCACGTCGATCTTAACGGTATCCTGCGCGTAGATGTCCTTAAGTTCTTGGATCATATCCGCCATTCCCGCGGCCGTTTGATCGGTCACGACTCCGTCTATAAAGATCAGGTTGATGTTCAACTTCTTGCGCGATTGCCAGATCTTTCCCAACCCCGACAAAGCGCTTCCGAAAACTCCGCTCTGATCCGGACGAAATTTATATTCCTCGCAGGTTTGCGGGGTGTTGTTCGTAACCTGATGAAACGGAATCGAAGGACTCGGAGGTACGGGCAGAATAAAATCCGTCCCTAATCGATTGCTTCCGAAATTATCATAACCGGCGCTCGGAGCGAAATAACCCGGAGTGGCGCCGATCGGAAACGCGGTAGTGGTGGAACGCGATCCCGGAGCTTCGCTTTTACCGTAATCCTGTATCAATTCCCCGGCGGCGGTTTCCCAAAGAGGATAGAGAAAACGATACGGATTGGATTCGAGTCCGTGATCCTGTTCCGTATAAACGATTCCCATCGGATTGTCTTTGCCGAGTCCGGAAAAATTTACGGTTCCGACCAGATACGCCGTTCCTCCGTCTCCGTAAACTCCGTCCTCCACCACCAAAACCTGATTCAACGTGGAGGAAGAAAGGGTGAAATTAGGAGCGGCTCCCTGAGTCCGAGCGTTTTCCTCCGGTTCGCAGTGATAACGCGCTTCGTTCGTCGAGTAGATTCCGAATAGAATCATCAGATTTTTAGTCGTCGTATCGCTTCCCTTATCGCCGGGGCAGCCCCAGCTCGTCGAAGCGATTAAAAAAAGTAAGGTTACGGATTTGCGGAACATAAATTGTTTTCCTATAGAATTTAATACAATTCGCATAAACGAGTCGATCAAGATAACCGACTTTTCTTCGATAACAAGAAAGAATTTTTTTCCCGCTTGGAATCGACGCACAAAATTAAGGACTTTACCGAAGTTCGTTTTCTTTTCCGACCAGATCGGCTACGGAACGATACCCCCCTTTTTTTAGGAATCGATCCAAAAATTCCAGGATTCGTACCGGTAAAAACGGTCCTTGATAGATATATGCCGTATAAATTTGAATTAGGTCGGCCCCGGCGAGAATTTTTTCCAAAGCCGCTTCTCCGGAATCGATGCCTCCGACCCCGATAATCGGGATTTTTCCGCGAAGTTTTTTATAGGCGATACGGATCATTTCCGTGGAACGGCTTTTCAGAGGCCTTCCGGAAAGGCCCCCTTCCTTTTCCACGTTCGGATATCGTTTTAACAAAGATTTGTCGATCGTCGTGTTGGTGAGAACCACTCCGTCCAAACGCAGATTCAAACCCGTTTCCAGAAGCGCCTCCAATTCCTTCAATTCCATGTCCGGAGCGAATTTTACGAACAACGGGATCTTGAATCCTTTCCCAAGTCCGGAACGGATTCCTTCGATCAGGGATACGAAATTCTCCTGTTTTTGAAAATTTCTCAGCCCGGGCGTATTCGGAGAACTGATGTTGATCACCGCATAATCAGCGTAAGGTGAAAGTTTCTTCAGAGTATATACGTAGTCTTCGACCGCGTTCTCTTCGGATACGAGTTTGGTTTTTCCAGCGTTGATTCCTCGGATCCCCGCCTTTTTTTGGGAAAGCAGGATTTTTTCGGCGAGATCCGCGCCGGGATTGTTGAATCCCATTCGATTGATCAAGGCCTGATCTTCCGGATAACGGAACACTCTCGGTTTGGGATTTCCGGGTTGTCCTTGTCCAGTGATCGTTCCGACTTCCACGTGACCGAAACCCATCCTACTCAAGAAAGGATACAATTCCCCCGTTTTATCGAACCCCGCTCCCATTCCCAAAGGATTTTCGAATTCGATTCCCGCCACTTTCGTTTTAAGTCGATCGCTGCGGTAACAGGTGGCTGCCTCGATCAGAGAAGCGGACCCGGGTATTTTTCGACTTAAACCCAAAAGCGATTTCGCAAGATCGTGTGCGGTTTCCGGATCCAAAGAAAGGAAAAAAGGTTTCAGAAAAGTTGAATATACTCCCTGACGCAGGGAAGCGGATAAAGACATCTCTGAAATTATTTTTTACGCGGAATTCAAGACCAGCGAAAAATTCTACTTCCCGCAAAAAGAAACACCGCTCCGTAAACGAGCAATAAAACGATCGCCCAAAGGCTCGAAGCCAAACCCGCCCCTTCGATAAACACCGCCCTTAAAGAATCCGCCATCAAAGTCAACGGAAGATTTCGGATGATCGGAAGCACGAACTCCGGAAAATTCTGATACGAGAAAAAAATTCCTGACAACACCATCATCGGAAACGTGACCGCGTTTACCAATCCGTTCCCCACTTGGGAACTGGCCGCACGCGAACCGACGAACATGCCGATGCAGGAAAAGGCAAAGTTGCCCGCCAAAAAAATCAAAAGCGCGGCGGCGATCGATCCTTCGAACGAATTTTCGAACGTGAAAAGGGTGAAACACAAAAGGATCGCGCATTCTACGATCGTAACGATGAGACGCGTAAAAAAGAAGGAAAGCAGGAAGTAGAATTTGTTCATCGGAGTCGCCGACATTCTCCGCAGAAGTTTTTTCAAACGCATTTCGATCAGATTCCAACCGACTCCCCAAAGACAGGAATTCATCACGCCCATCGCCAACATTCCGGGAACGAGGTAATCGATATATCTCGTTCCCTTGGAGTCCAAATTCCGCACCTCGTATTCCGAATCGGTTTTACTCGAACGGATCTTCGCGATCATCAAAAGATAATCCCTTTGTCCGTTCGGGTTTTCGGGATCGAAAGCGAAGAGAATCTTTCCCTCCTTGGTCCTTTCCACGATCAAGTTCAGTTTCCCGCGTTTGAGATCCCGAAGCGCTTCCGATTTGGACAAAACGAACATTCGAAGCGAGGGCAGAGGGTCTTTCGTAACCGCAGCCGGCGTCCGTTCCACGGCGGATCCGTTTTCGAATTCCTTTTTCAATTCCTCCAGTCGATAAGAAGAATCTAATATTGCGATCCGCACCTCTTCCGATCCGCGGTTTTTGAACGCCAATCCCAAAACTCCGGCCATTGCGATCGGAAAAACGAAAGCCCAAAAAAGGATTCCCGGTTCTCGATAGAACTCCTTGAGTTGAATCGTCACTAGATGATAAATCTGTTTCATTCTTCCAGCCCCCTTCCGGTCATACTCAGAAAAAGATCGTCCAACGTCTTTTTATGACATTCCAGACTCTTCAGCTTTTTTCCGGATCGTTCGATCGATTGGATGAGACGCGGAAGATATTCGGCGATCGTGGAGACGTAGATTCTCGCTTCGGCTTTCGCAGCGTCCCAATGGAATTTATATCTTCCTTCCGAAGGAATCATCGATTGCGGATCGGATCCGTCCTCCAAAGAAAACCGTATGATTTCCCCTCCCGCGGTTCTGCCGAGCAGATCGGCTAAGGTTCCCTGATCCAGAATTTTCCCGCGATCCATGATGATGATCCTTTCACAGAGGGTTTCGGCTTCTTCCATATAATGTGTAGTAAGGATCATCGTCGTTTTTCTTTCGCGGAGACGGTCCAGAATTTTCCAAACGTCCCTTCTCGCACCGGGATCCAAACCCGTAGTGGGTTCGTCCAGAAAAAGGATCTCCGGTTCGTTGATGATGGAAACTCCGAGCGCAAGCCTTTGTCTTTGTCCGCCGGAAAGATCGTTGACGTAGGTTTCCCTTTTTTCGCCCAAGTTTACGAGTTCGAGAATTTCGTTCAGTCTTTCTCTTTTGCTTTTATAAAAGGTTCCGAAAAGATCCAGCGTTTCCTGGACGGTGATCTTATCCATAAAACGGGTTTCCTGTAAGGCCAATCCGATCTTGGAACGAAGAAAGGTTTCGTTGCGTTTCCAATCGCTTCCCAAAATCGAAATCGATCCTAAATCCGGTCTTTGAATTCCCTCCAGCATTTCGATCAAAGTGGTTTTACCGGCGCCGTTCGGTCCGAGTAAGGCGACGAATTCCCCTTTGACGATCCGCAGACTTAGGTCGTTTACCGCGACCGTGTTTTTAAATCGTTTCACCACGTTTTGAACGTCGATGACGACCGTTCGTTCGGGCGTATTTTCTTTTTGTGTTATCGTATGGTTCATCGGGTTGTGTCCGGGTTTTCGACCAGAATTATATTCAAAAAATTTTATGTATTCTTCACGATCCTGCGGATCAACGAAGGGAAAAGCCGCATCGTTAAACGCAGATATTTGACTACGCCGATTCCGATAAATTCCCTGTCCTTTTCCAAATCGGTAAGAAATCTATCGGCCAAGGCCGCGGTAGTCATCTTATTCCTTCCCCTTCCCGCAGTCATCGGAGTATCCACCTGCGGAGGAAGCATTTCGACCACGAGTATGTTCGTATTCTCCAGTTGATAACGAAGCGCGTCCGTGAAAAGATGAAGCCCCGCCTTGGTTCCGCAATAAACGGGGGCCGACTTTTTGGGAACCAAAGCCAGACCCGAAGTCACGTTTACGATCGCAGATCGGGGATGCGTCTTAAGGATCGGAATCAGCAGGGATATCAAACGGATCGGAACCGTCAAATTCGTCCTGATTTCCCTTTCGATCATTTCGGATTGATCCGGATCCTTCGTATAATCGGGGTTATATTGAATTGCTGCGTTATTGATCAATACGTTTAAGGAAGGATGTTTTTTCCGGATCAGGGATATCAATTTGTCGAAATCTGAGTGCTTAGTAAGATCGCAGGAAATCGTTTTTACGTTCTGAATCGCGGATAACTTCGAAAGGGAATCCTTATTCCTTCCCAACGCGAGAACCGTATTTCCCAAAGCGGCTAATCGTTTCGTCAATTCGAGACCGATTCCGGAAGTCGCCCCGGTGATCAAAACGGTGTTTCCGGAAAGTTTCATATTCCGCTCATCTTTCGATAGGAAACGGATCGATCAAGCAATTCACGGATCGAAACAGGATCAGACTTTTCCGTAATAACGCAGAATCTGCCGCAAAGAGGAAAGATACGAGGGACCGAAAAGATTGATGTGAACCAACACCGGATAGATCTGCCAAAACGGAATCCTGTCCTTAAGATTGTTGGCGTCCTCCACACCGGACGAGGAAAGGATCTGCTGCATTTCCTCGAGATTAAGCGAACTTCCGAATAGGTGAAGCATCCCAAGATCCTGTTCCGGATGCGCGTAGGCGATGGAAGGATCGATCAGATAGGAAGAACCGTTTTTTCCGGTAAGAATATTGCCGGACCAAAGATCTCCGTGAATCAATTTCGGTTTGGATCGATCCAACGCCCATTCTTCCGTAAATTTGCGGAAAACTTCGCGCACGTTTTCGAAATCCTTAAGACCGATCAATTTGCGATTGAACGCCAATTCCAGTTGCGGCTCGAGACGGCTGTCCCAGAAAAACTCGGAGAAGGTTTGATACCAGCGGTTCTTCTGCGGAAGCGTTCCTATAAAATTATTCCGTTTCCATCCCCAGGAATTGGATTCCTTTCGATACAATAATTTCAGACTTCGAATGAGATCCTCTCTGGCTCCCGAAGCGGAACCTGCCTCCACGAAATCCATCACCAAAAGCCAAACGTTTCCGGATTGTGTCGCGCCGTAACATTCCGGCACGCGAACCCCCACCCTGTATAAATGCTCCAGGGATTCCTTTTCGGTTTCCGCCATCTCACGATTGGAAATCACCTTCACCGCATAAGAATGTCTGGAAGTGGAAACCAGATAGATTTCGTTCAAGCTGGAAGAGTGATGGGAAACCTTCGGCCTGGAACCGGGATTTACGATCCCCAGTCCTTCCAAAGCGTCGCAGATCGCTTCTTCTATACCGGCTCGGATGACCAATTCGCTTCCTCCCGAATCGAGTTCGGACCAATTGTCTGATTAAAAAATCGGTCCATAAGGTTCCCGGATTGATTTAAATTTACGGCTTGTCTTAAATTCCGACCGTAACAGTCTCTATGACGTGTTACTTATCAGAATTCTTACCGCATCGCTTCTGTTTGTCGGACATGTCCTAAGTGCGGAATCGAACGCTCCCGTCTGGTATTACGCACTCGATACAACCGTAATAAAACCGCCCGATGTACGCGTACAAAAGGCTCTTTCCGGATCGCATACGCTCTGTTTTACGGGAAATTATATCCTTTCCGACGGAACAATCCGCTCCGTTTCCGTTTCGGAAGAATGGATGCGCTTTGTTCGTTCCGAACGAATTCGACTTCTACCATTAATTACGAATCGTTCCGACAAAAACGCGCACTTTTTAAAATCCGAAAAAAGAATAGCGGTAGCGATTGATAACTTGATATTGCTATTAGATCGAAATCCGAGTCTGGCGGGATTTCACTTCGACATTGAAACGATTCCTAAGTCGTTTGCACCAAGCTACATCCGCTTTCTCAGGAATTTAAAATCCAGACTTCCCAAAAACAAGGTTTTGACCGTTGCCGTTTTTCCTCAGATCGAGTTTTCGAATCCGAATTTTACGCTTCATTCCGCTTTACTGGATCAGGATTGGATCGACGAATTCGTTTTGATGAGTTACGATCTTCATTCTCCGAAAACCGCTCCCGGACCGGTTACATCCCTTTCTTGGACAGAAAAAAATCTTAGATTTTTGGCGGAAAGAATCGCTCCTTCAAAAATCTGGCTCGGTCTTCCGCTTTACGGTTATTTTTGGAAAAGGAACGCAGGAGTTTCCGTCGTAACGCAGGATATTTTTCGAGGAAAAACGGATCGGAAAGGTTGGGAGCGGAATTCGGACGGATATTTTTCCTTTCGTAACGGATCCGGAATCGGTTATATCGCCGATTCGGCAACATTAGAAAAATATAAACGACTTTCCGATTCTTTCGGGATCAAAGGAATCGCCTTTTGGAGAATGGGATTTTGACAGAATCGGTTACGGTTCCCTCTGAAGCCGCGATTCGCCGATTTTTCCCCGCGAAACTAAATGAATTTTACAATTTGATTTCCAGGTTTACAATTGGATATGAATCCGGATCGAAACGTTCGAATTGCGTTTGTTAAGCGACAACTTCCGCGTTTTATTTCGGTTAGGAGAAACGGTGCGGGACATTCAGGGTTATTTGGATCTATATCTGAAAGAGAACATTCTACAATCCGAAACCATTCATCGAATGAAACACGTCATCCGTGAATTCAGCGTTCGCGCCCCCAAAGTATTGGTCACGAAATGTATCGACGGTAGGGTCCACGGTAGCAAACTGAAAGGATATCCGGTGACCACGATCCGCTTCGGACGTACCGACGGAAACATCGTATCCACGAATCTGAACAACTTCTGGTTTTGGAACCGGATCGATCGATTGATAAACGACGCGATTTGTAATACTCCGAATACGCCCGCTCTCTTTATCGCCTATATGCACCGTTCCGATCTTCCGGGGTTGGGCTGCGCCGCGCATAATCACGACGACGAGGCCGCGAGAAAAGCGATTCGGGAACAAACCGAGGCGGTTCGGAAGACGTTTCGAAAGGACAGATTGTACGTCATGGAGGGAATCACCAACACGGATACGATGGCGGAAACGCTGATTTTCGAAGACGGCAACCGACTGGATTCGGCGGAAATGATAAGCGACTTCGGATTTCGGCATCCCTCCGAAATTTTCCACCGCGCGTTTCTCCGTTATCCGATCAAGGATCCTTCCACGGCGAGATTCGTCGGTTTCAAAACTCCGGAGGAATTGCTGGAAGAACCCGCGCTCCTTTTTTTCAACGATTTTCAAACGGCTCTTTGTATGAAATCGTATCTTCTTAGGGAAATCTCCTCCGTCGTCGTGTCGGACGATTTCGAATCCCAGAAATTGTTTCAACCGGATCTTTTCAGCGCGGTCGTCCGGAAACTTTTTTCGATACGGGATCTGCCGTCGCTTCTTATACCCGCTTTGTTATATCAGTCCCTTTGGAATATCGCATATTCCTTATATCACGGACAAAAACTGGAGCGTCTCACCGAATCGGAACGGTGGAAAATTTTGGATCACGCGGAGGAATTGATCTGTTACGGAGACGGGTTCGAACTTTTGCAGAGAAACAAAGCGATTCTCGTTAAGACGGGAAGAGGAAACGATACCGACGCGTTGAACGTGGCCAAAAGGGTTTTGGAGAAAAATCGGCAAAAACTTTCCGAAACCGGTCCGATCCTGATCCATCTAAACGTGGAGATCTCCGGAGAATTATCCTCGTGGGAGGACATCAACGAAAACATAACCTCTAAAACCAACACGTTGTTGCGGAACTTAGAGGAGGTTTTTCAGGGAACGGAAACGGTCGTTCTCACGACCTATTCGTATCGGGATCAAAAACGGTTTTATCCGATCCATACGAAAAAGGACGAACGTATAGCGTATCCCGTGGATATACTGGAAGGAATCAATTCCGACATACTTTTTTCGAGTATGGGTTTAAAATCCCGGGAGGCGTTGTACGCGACGGAAAGAATGGGGAAAGAGGTTTAGTCCGATCCGATCGCCGGCAACTTGGAAATCATAAGACCTCATTATCATCCATATTTCGAAGAATTTATCAAATTGACACTTTTATACCTATAATAAATAAATTGGCAATTATCCCATTATATACATGAGACAATAACTAATATTAGTAATGAAGACAAAGCTTAGGATTTAAGCGATCTGTTAATATGAATTTTTAATATTCTGGTAAACTGGATT
>NZ_NPEF01000079.1 GCF_002811955.1 Leptospira ellisii | reverse complement strand
CCGTGATCGAGATTCCCGTTGAAAACGCATACGCTCCTAACGTTTTCGTCTCCGTTCTTGCGGTGCGCGGCCGCGTCGATTCCCCCAAAGAAACCGCGTTAGTCGATCTTGCCAGACCTTCCTTTCGATTGGGTATGGCGCAGATTCGCGTGGGTTGGAAACCGTTCGAGATTCCGATTCGAGTGGAGACGGACAAGACCGTTTACGGAACCAGACAGAAGGCGAAGGTGAGAATCCGCGTCGAACATCCTTCCCCACAAATCAAAAAGGACGCGCGGATTGCTTTAGCGGCGGTGGATCAGGGGCTTTTGGAATTGAAATCCAACGATACCTGGGATCTTCTGCGCGCGATGATGAGGGAACGCGGGAATTCCGTGGACACTTCCACCGCACAATTGCAGGTGATCGGACGCAGGCATTTCGGTTTAAAAAGTCTTCCACCCGGAGGCGGGGGAGGAGGTTCCACCACGCGCGAATTGTTCGATACTCTATTGTATTGGAAGTCGGATCTTAAGCCGGACGAAAACGGAAATTTGGAAGTCGAGATTCCTCTCAACGATTCGTTGACTTCGTTTAAGATCGTCGCCATCGTTCATTCCGGGAAGGATAAGTTCGGTTCCAATTCGACCCAGATCCAAACCACGCGTAACGTTCTCGTTTATCCGAGTATCGCACCGTTCGCTCGGGAAAAGGATTCCGTGTCGAGCGGCTTGTCCTTAAAGAACACTACGGATCGTCCGTTGCAGTTGGAGATCTCCGTAAAAACCTCCCCCGATTTGAATTTGGAAACCAAAAAACTGGAGTTAGGCGGCGGTGAATCCAAAATCGTAAATTGGGACATCGTCGTTCCGGAAAGAAAAAACGAAATCGTATACGAATTCCAAACCAAACAGATCGGAGGGGAGTTCAACGATACGGTGCGCTTCCGTCAAAAAGTGGGCGAATCGGTTCCCGTACGAGTCCTTCAGTCCACGTTCCGTAGGATCGAGGACGGAAAGTTGAGCGTTCCCATCCAGGAAAATCAAGAAGCGATCGCGGGAAGCGGGGTATTGGAGATCGCGTTAAAATCCTCCCTCACGGGAGGGGCCGTTCTTTCCGCGCGCGATCACATGAGCCGTTATCCGTATGCGTGTCTGGAACAAAAACTTTCCAAGGCGATATCCGCGGGATCACAAAAGGATTGGGAGCAGATCATGGATCAACTCGGATCCTATATGGACGGGGACGGATTGCTGAAGTTTTTTCCCAGTTCCATCTACGGCAGCGAAATTCTGACCGCGTATCTTTTTATCCTTTCTTCCGAATCCGGTTTTAAAATTCCGGACCCGACCCGGGAGGTTTTGATCGAGGCTCTCAATCGATACAGCAGGGATCTCATTTATAGAAGCAGCCACGTTACGAATACGGATACGAGGTTGAAGAAGATCATCGTTCTGGACGCGTTGTCCAGATTCGCGCCGATCGGGGACGATATCGTCCGTTCGATTCAAACCGATCCGAAGATTCTGCCTACGGAAATTTTGGTGAGTCTACGGAACGTTTATTCGCGATCCAATTCCTTTAAGAATCAGATTCCCGCGTTGGACGTCCTTTTAAGGTCGAGATTCAGAATCCAGGGAACCTCGTATAATTTCGCGGACGAGTCTTCCCTTTGGTGGTTGTTATCGTCTAACGACTCTTCGGTGATGCGCGTGATCCTGTCCGTTTTGAAGGATCCGTCGTGGAAGGAGGATCTTCCCCGGATGATCCGCGGAACGATCGCGAGACAATCCAAGGGACACTGGGATATCACCACGGCGAACGCTTTGGGTATATTAGCGTTTCAAAATTATTCCAAGGTTTTCGAAAAGGATACGGTCGACGGAAACACCAAAGTCAGTATGGAAAACCAGAGCAACACGCTGGAATGGAAGAATCAGAAGGAACCCGCGCCGATTTCGATGCAGATGCCGCGTTCGACCCAAAATCTGGAGTTCGTCCAGAACGGAAACGGAAAACCGTATGCGGTGATTCATACGAAAGCCGCCCTTCCGCTCAAGGAAAAACTCGAAAGCGGGATGAGGATCGATAAGGAAATCCTGAGCGAATCGGGAGGCAGAAAATCATCGTTCAAAGAAGGCGATATCGTTCGAGTGCGCATAACGTTAAAAACGGAATCCGACCTTTCCTGGATCGCGGTGCGCGATCCGATTCCGGCGGGCGCGAGCATTTTGGGTTCCGGGTTGGGGAACGATTCCAGATCCGGATCCGAGTTGGCGAAGGACGACAATTGGTGGTCTTCGCCAACGTTCGTGGAAAGAAAATGGGAGGGATATACCGCGTATTTCGAATTCCTTCCCGCGGGAACCGCTACGCTGGAATACGTCTACCGCATCAACAATTCGGGTAAATTCATACTTCCTCCGACGAGGGCCGAAGCGATGTATCTCCCGGATCAATTCGCGGAGTCGCCCAATCAGGATCAGACCGTCTCCAAGGAGTAGTCGCGGTTTTGAAGTCTTATAAGAATATACGATTCCTTTGGTTTATTTGTATATTCTTATATACGAATTCTCTTATTTCCCAGACGCCGGAGGAAATACCCTCCTACCGTTTGATACGGGATTCGTATCGGCCGTCTGACGCAACGTTCACGGACAGATACGGACGAATTCTGCAAACCGTACGTTTGGGAAAAAAGGAAAGAAAACTCGCCTGGACGGAGGAGGGAGAAATTCCGGAGACGTTGTTGTATGCGCTCTTGATGCAGGAGGACAAACGTTTTTTCGAACATTCCGGGGTGGATTGGGTCGCTGTTTTGGGCGCGGTGCGCGATCGGATCGGAGGAATTTCCAAACGGGGAGCGAGCACGTTGTCCATGCAGCTCGCCGGGATTTTTCTGAAAACGAAACCGGGACGAAGGGATTTTTTCGACAAATGGGAGCAGATGACCCTGGCTAAGGCGTTGGAACGCGGCTGGAAAAAGACCGAGATCATCACCGCTTATCTGAACCTGATCCAATTCAAAGGGGAATACAAGGGTTTGCGCGCCGCGAGTCGCGGTTTTTTTTCGAAAGATCCCTCCGCGTTAACCGACATCGAATCGATACTTTTGATTTCCATGCTTCCTTTTCCGGGGGCGAATTCCGATTCCTTGAGCAAACGAGCCTGTAATCTTTCCGGTAAAATAGCCAAACACGAATTATGCGACGCGATCGTATCCGCCGCGGAGGGGATACAAAAAAGACGCTCCTTTTTGTTCGCGGAGGGCGGGATCGCTCATCACGCCGCCCAACGGATCCTGCGGTTAGGCGAAGGAGTTTCGGATCGCGACGGAATCCGGAGAACTACTTTGGACTTCGACCTTCAATGGAAGGTCTCCGAATCGGCTAAGAACGTTTTGGAAGGACTAAAACGTCAAAACGTCGCCGAGGCGGGCATCATCGTTTTGGACAACGCTTCCGGCGCGGTTCTCGCCTACGTCGGAAATTTAGAAAATTCTAAATCGTTTTACGTCGACGCGGTTCAGTCGAGAAGGCAGGCGGGCTCCACTTTAAAGCCCTTTTTATACGCTTTGGCTTTTGAAAAGAATCTGTTAAAACCCGATTCGATTTTGGACGATTCTCCTTTTGAATGGAACGCCGTGTCGGGCGTATACAGACCCTCCAATTACGGCGACACATATCACGGAAAAGTCGAGGCGGGTTTCGCGCTCGCTTCCTCGTTGAATATTCCGGCGATCCACGTTTTGGATCTGGTGGGAGTCCCCGACTTCGTGAACGTATTGAACGAATTGGGAATCGACGGATTGAGAAGACCCGATTTTTACGGATCCTCTCTGGCTTTGGGAACCGCCGACGTAACCTTAGAAGAATTGACGAACGCATATCGAACTCTGGCCAACGGTGGATCGTATTCGAGGACGACCTTGGATCCGTATGTCGCAAAACGGACGTTCGACGATTTCACCTCCGAGTCTCCTTCCTTTTGGAAACGTACGTATTCCGTTTCCACGGCGGAAAAACTCTCCGCAATCCTTTCCGATAGGGAATTCCGATCCTTATCCTTCGGTTTAAACAATCATCTCAGCACCCGTTTTTTTACGGCGGTGAAAACCGGAACCTCCCAGGATATGCGGGATAACTGGTGCGTCGGATATTCCAAACGATATACGGTCGGCGTTTGGGTCGGGAATATGGACGGAAGTCCGATGTGGGACGTGAGCGGAGTGACGGGCGCCGCGCCGATCTGGAACGCGGTAATGAACCAGCTCATGGAACGGGAACCGCCGTCGCCGTGGGTCAATGCGGAATTCAAACCCCCGTCTACTATGAAAACGAAAACGGCCGATCTCTCCTTGATCCCTAAAATTCTATCTCCCGGGAACGAGACGATCTTCGCATTGGATCCCGACATACCCGGAGAAAGACAGAGGTTGCGTTTTCTTGCGTCCTCGTTCGAATCAGGATTCGATTGGATTTTAAACGGAAAAAAAATGGATCTCGCGCCGACGAAGGAAATTTATTGGAAACCGGAAAAGGGTTTTCATATCCTTTCCCTTCGAAATCGGGAAGGGAAAATGATCGACTCGGTGATTTTCGAAGTCAGGTAAGGGAAGGATTTTTCTCTTGCAGGCTGCGGCCTCGACGTTAGAATCCTTCTTAGACTTCTCATGAAACCATCCACGGAAACCTATCTATTGTCGCCCGCCTTGGAAGAGGCGATTCTGCTTGCGGAGGTGACTTCGCGTCCGCTTTTGTTGAAGGGGGAACCGGGCACCGGTAAATCCCTTTTGGCCGAATACCTGGCCGATCAAAAAAAACTTCCCCTTTACACCTGGCACATCAAATCCATAACGCAGGCCAAGGAAGGTCTTTATTTTTACGATGCGGTTTCGCGGCTGAACGATTCCCGCTTTTCCGAGGATTCTGCGAAAGTCAAGGACATAGGAAATTACATCCGACTCGGTTCCTTGGGAGAAGCCTTCGAGAAGGATCAAAAATCCATCGTGCTCATCGACGAGATCGACAAGGCGGACATCGAATTTCCGAACGATCTTTTGTTGGAATTGGATCGGATGGAATTCTACATTCCCGAATTGTCGAAACGCGTCGCGGCAAAACACAGACCTCTTACCATCATCACCTCCAACAACGAAAAGGAACTTCCTGCGGCGTTCCTAAGAAGATGCATTTTTCATTATATAGAATTTCCGGATCCCGAATTTATGAAAAAGATCATACTTTCGCATTTTCCGGGGATAGGACACACTCTTCTGATCAAGGCGTTGGAGATGTTTTATCTGATCCGCAGGATGGACGATCTTAAGAAAAAACCGGGCACGAGCGAGTTGTTGGACTGGATTCAGATTTTGGTGCATCAGGGGGCGGTCTTAAAGGAGGAGGTTCGAGTTCCGTTTTTGGGTGCGCTTATCAAAAACGAAGAGGACCTGCGTCTGTTTCGGAATTAGGATATGTTTATACCTTTTTTTTACAGACTGAAAGCGGAAGGGGTTCCGGTAACCACGGGGGAATTTTTGGATTTTCTCAAAGTGGTGGATCATTATACCACGAATAAAAAGGCGTGGATCGATTTGAACGAACTCTACCGTTTTTCCAGGGCCTGTATGGTTAAAGACGTCAAATACTTCGACGCGTTCGATTTGGTGTTCTCCGAGGTCTTCGGAGAAAAGGGGGCGTTGAATCTTCCGCTCCGGGACGAACTGATGCAATGGCTCGAAAACATATTCAAAAATCAAAATCCTCTTCCTCCTTCCCTCATTCCTCCCGAACAACTTTTGGACGAATTGAAAAAAAGACTCGAGGAGCAGAAAGGGGAGCATCACGGAGGAAGAAAATGGGTGGGGACCGGAGGTTCCTCGCCGTTCGGTCACAGCGGAACCAATCCGGAAGGAGTGCGCGTCGGCGGGGACGGCGGGAATCGATCGGCGGTATTTCAAGCGATGGAACGGCGTTACAAGGAATACAGAACCGACGAACAGCTGGACGTTCGACAGATCAAAACCGCGTTAAAAAAACTCAGGAATCTGCGTAAGGAGGGAACTTCGGAGTTTCATTTGGCGAAAACGATCGATTCTACCTGTAGAAACGCCGGGGATATACAGATAGAATTCGAACGTTCCCGTAAAAACGGTCTGAAAATTCTACTTTTGATGGATACCGGGGGGAGTATGACCGGCCACGCGGAAAGGGTGAATAAACTTTTCTCGGCGGCGCATCAGATCAATCACTTTAAGGAATTCCATCATTACTACTTCCACAACGTCATCTACGACGCGGTATATCCCAAAGCGAATCTGAGAACCCCTTTATCCCTCGCTAAATTATTCAAAAAACACGCGGACGACACCAAGTTGATCCTGATCGGCGACGCGTATATGGCGCCGTACGAGTTGTTGGATCCGACCTACGGATTTTATCACAGCCGGTTTCGCACGGATTTTCGAGTCCCGGAAAATCCGGAATCGGGGCTCGATTCCCTCAAGAGAATCCGACGTCATTTTCGGGATTCGGTCTGGTTGAATCCCGAACCGCTTCGATATTGGGACGCGCCTACGATCCGGGAGATCGGAGCCCATGTTCCGATGTATTTCCTTTCCTTGGATGGTTTGGAAAAAAGTATTAAAAAATTATTGAATTCCCTTTGAATGATCCGCGAGTTTCAAAAGGGAGTAGATCGTCCTAAGACGGGGGACCTGGGCTCCGTATCGATCCGCGATCCGCACCGCGTTTCCTAAAATCGCATCGATCTCCATCGGTCTACCGGCTTCGAAATCCAAAAGCATACTCGTTTTGTACGGCTTCATGATCTCGGTCATTTTTACGAAATCCTCTATCTGCGATTCGGGAACCTCGGCGCCGTCCAAACCGGAGAGAAGCCTGACTTCCTTCATGATTTCGACCACGAGTTCCCTCGTCTCGGATAGGGACAATATTTCGTAAGTGTTCTTTCCGCCGGTTAAAACACCGGTCGGATTAAACGGAGCGTTCCACATTAGTTTTTTCCATCGAGCCAGACGGACGGATTCCGCCCTTTGAACCGGAACGCCGGAGGAGCGGAAAAGGTCGACTAACGTATCGCAGACGGAAGAGGAGCTTCTGTTCCAGGAGCCGATCGTCAAATCCCCGTAATCCAAGTGTAGAATGGATCCGTTTTCCAGCCGATTGGCGCAGACGAACGCAAGCCCGCTTAGGATTTCGCTATTCGGATATAGGGAAACGACTGGATCTTCGATTCCGATTCCGTTTTGTAAAAGAAGGATCGGAAGCGTAGCCGGTATCGTTCCTCCCAAAATCGATTCCAGATTGATTTCGGGAAGGCATTTGAGACAATTGATTACAAGATCATAATTTTCTAAATGATCTGGAACCGATTCGAAAACCGCGTCCGGCCGATATTCGAAATTCCCCCAAGGAACACTCTCCACCCGGAATCCGTCTCGGAGCAGCTCTTCGGAATTACGACGCACCCAAAAGTGAAGTTCGCATCCGGCCTGTTTCAGCTTTCCCGCGTATAGTCCCGCTACGGCGCCGGAGCCTAAAATCAAAATGCGGAGCAAATCAACCCGCCTGCGAGAATTTTTTCTCTATTTTTCTTAGGATTTCGGTGATGGCCTGGACGTAGCCGTCGTAAACCCCCCGATCGTATTCGTTCAGGGATTTGTAGTTGAGGCCCTGCATTTCCTTGAGATGGCTGCGAAGTTCGTCATCGATGTAGTTTTTTCGAATATAAAGAGTTTCGAATACTTTGGGGTGCATGATTCTCTCCTTTTCGTTCCGGAAGCAATGATTTCATTCCGATCGATACCTGTAAAGACCGAACCGATCTATTCGAAACTCGCGAACCTGTGGAACCGGGTTTTGAGCCAGAGATTGGCCCGTTCGTAATCCGGAAATTTTTTTTCAAAGGCCCGAAAGTCCGGACCGTGAATCACGTTTTTTCCGTTTTTTTTTCTAAGGGGAAAACGGACGTGCAACAATTCGTGAAACACGATGTATTCCAAAACGAATTCGGGAACGAACTCCTCCGCGAGGATCGGATTGACGACGATCATAGTATAGGACGGATCATAATGGCCGAGTCTTGTCCTGGATTTTCTTTTTCCCCAGCGGATTTCCGTTTCGGACAGATCCAAATTCAGATAAATTTCGTTGAGTTTTTCCAGGATTGCGCGCAATCGTCCGTTTTTGGAATCGGATCGTTCCACTTGTTTTTTCCGTTTTCGAAGCGCGGATTTTATCTCGGAGAATTCGCGGTAAATCTCCCGGATTCTCGCGTCCAGATTTTCGGGCACTGAAATTCCGCAAAGTTTATGCAGAAGCAGATCCGCGACGGTCTTTAGGTATTCCTCGGATCTCAGATATTGGGAATGGATTTTGAATTCGATGTCGGTTCGAGATACTCGAATCGTACTTCCGAAGTTGGCATACGGATAGAATTTAATACGAACTCCCTTTCCGCGCAGAAATTTACGATCGGATCCGGTTTCGAATTCGGAAATTCGATTCGTCAAAATCTTTTCCGCTTCCTTTTCCGTGATCGAGGCGGGCGAGGTTTCGAAATATACGGACATGTCTGTCAGTTCCCGAAATAATTCTGGATTCGGGAGAAGGATTCCGAAACGTCCTTCGGTTTTGCGTTTTGTGTTCCCGATTCCGTTTTCGAAACCGCTTTGCCGGAATACAAACGAAGTTGATAAACGGTTTCGGGCGAAGGGATTTCGCTCAGAAACCGGGACAATTTCGTATAATACGGACCGGATCTGGACTGAGCCAAGGAAGCGCGCGTCAGATACAACTCCTTGCGGGCTCTTGTGATCGCGACGTAGAACAATCTGCGTTCCTCTTCCGTATCCGGATTTTTGCCGGAAGGAAAGGATCCTTCGGTGCTATTCAAAACGAAAACGATGTCGAACTCCAAACCCTTGGCGGAATGAACCGTGGATAAGTTAAGCAGATCGGATTCCGTGTCGTCCGGTTTGATCTTTTCCAAACTGAGCGCCGCGTGATCCAGGGTTAGATCCGATAAAAAGTCGGAAAGGGAGGCATACTTCAAGGCGAAACCGAGCACGGAGTCGAGATCTTCCGATCTTCGTTTGGAGTCGTCGTAGTTTTTTTCCAATAGGACCCGGTAATAATCGATAAAATCGGAAACGATCTTCTTTACGTCCGCGTTCGTATCCGAGTGTTTTTGATAAAGATGATACAGAGGTTCGAGGAATTTCCCGAGCGCCGAAGATTGTCGCGAAAGAATTTCTTTATCTCCGGCGGACCTGCGTATCTCCTCCAGAATCTCGTTGGATTTGGCGTTTCCGATGCCCGGGATCAATTTGAGTGCGCGGATCCAGGAGACCGAATCCACCGGATTGATCAGTAATTTCAAAAAAGCGAGCAGATCCTTAATGTGGGCCGTTTCTATGAATTTTCTTCCGCCGAATTTGACGAAAGGTATATTCCGTTTTGCTAATACTAGTTCGAGTTGATTGGAGTTCCATCCCGCTCGGAAAAGAACGCTCATCCTATGAAAGGGGATACCTTCCTCCTTTTTTTGGAGAAGCAGCTCCGCGATTCCCTCCGCCTCTTCGAGTTCGTCCGTAAATTGTAGGACCGCGGGCAAGGGACCGTTTTCATTCTCCGTAAAAAGGTATTTTTCGTATTTTTCGGAGAAATTACGCAGAACGGAATTGGCCAGGTTGAGGATCGCCGGCGTGCTGCGGTAGTTTTTCTCCAGAAAAACGGTTTTCGTATTGGGAAATATATTAGGAAAATCTAAAATTCCGCGGACGCTTGCGCCTCGAAACGTGTAAATACACTGTGCGTCGTCGCCCACTACCATAAGATTGGTGTGTTCGGAAGCCAGAAGGCAGGCGATATGAGCCTGGATCTTGTTGGTGTCCTGAAATTCGTCGACCATGATGAATCTGTATCTTTCGGAAAGAGCGGATCGCACTCCGCCGTGGTTCACCAGCAAGTCCCTCGTGAAATAAAGAAGATCGTCGTAATCCAAAAGAGAACGTTCGGATTTATACGTTTTATAATCCTCGAAGATCCGTCCGATATCCGTCTCCTTTTGCACAAAGGAAGGATAATCTTTTTCTAATATTTCACGCAGATTTTTTCCTGTGTTTTGGATTTCTCCGTGAAGTTTGACCAGGGTTTCGTTGGAAGGAAATCTGGTTTTCGTTTTTCCGAAATCCCGTTCGTTTCTCAAAAACTGGAACACGTCCAGGGCGTCGGCTTCGTCCAGAATCGTAAATCCAGAAGAAAAACCGAGTGCGGGTGCGAATCTCCTTAAAACCGAACTGCAAAAGGAATGAAAGGTTCCGCCCTGAACTTCGGAGCAGCGGGTATCTCCCGAAGAAGAGGCGCGTAAGATCATTTCCCGCGCTGCTTTGCGTGTGAACGTCAAAAGTAGAATGGAGGATGCGGGGACTCCGGAAGAAACGAGATGCGCCAACCGGCTGACGATGGTTTTGGTTTTGCCCGTGCCGGCGCCCGCCAAAACGAGCACCGGACCTTCCTGGGTTAGGACGGCTTCCAATTGAGCCGAATTTAATTCTTCCTTCCAGGACGACATGAACTGTTTAGAAGAATCTCTCAGTGATGATGGTGTCCGCCTTCACCGTGAACGTGCCCGTGAGAGATTTCTTCCTCCGTGGCTTCGCGGATCCCGGTCAATTCTACGTCGAACACTAGATTCATTCCTGCGAGAGGATGATTTCCGTCTACGATCACGGAGTCTTCCTGAAGTTCCGTGATCGTAAACACCTTGTCCGGTTCGTCTGTCTGGAACATCATTCCGATTTGAAGGTCTTCATTGGGAGGAAATTGAGTTCTGGGAACGTCGAAAATCAGATCCGGGTCCTTGTGGCCGTAGGCGCTTTCCGCAGGAACGTTGATCTTCTTTTTTTCTCCGGTGTTCATCTTTTTCATTTCCTCTTCCAAACCGGAGATAATATGACCGACTCCTTCCAAATAGGATAAGGGGTCCTTTCCCTCGGAAGAATCGATCAGATTGCCCTCGGTGTCGCGAAGGGTGTAATGAAACGTAATCACTCTCGTTTTCATGAATAACTCCAAATAGATAGATAAATCAAAGTTCTGGCAGGAATCGGGTGTGAAAAATACCGGAATCTAAGTAGGTTTCAGGGTAAATCGCGTGCGGTTTAACTCAATCAGAATTTTATTTTAGAATTCCGATTCATACTGAAAATCAAAATCCACCTTGGTGCGATCCGCTTCTCTCAAAAACGTTTCAATCCGATTGGAAAGAAAAAACCAGGTGTTCTTATTGAGCGTGTCTTGAAAACGGACGGAAAATTGAAGATAACTGCTTTCGGCGATATTCGAATCTCCCGTATAATCCAAAAGAAGAGTATAAGAAATCAGTAGAACATTCCTTTCCAACCCGTTTGCGACCGATAACTCCACCGCTTTCTTGGGTTCTTGAAGCAGGATTCTCCGCTTGAATCCGTTTCTGGTCACGAAGAGAGGAGGCAATTCCTTATTTTTAGCACTGATCGCACCGGAATAAATTTTCATAAGTCGTGGTTTAAAGTTTGTGTCCGTTATAAAATCCCCGGAACGAATCCAAATCCGATCCTCCGAATGACCGTTTTTGGATTTGGATCCGCCGGGAGAGAGGCTTGGCCCAGAAACGCGCTCGAAATTGAGGAGATTCGGATTGGCAATTTCAAGCCTTCTCACCTAAGGCAAGAAGTGCTACTCTTGACTTAGGATTGAATTATGAATGACTTATACAACAAAATTGAAACATTTGCAACAATAAATTCTTAATGTTTCAATTTATGCTCCTTTTTTTTGAATTTCGGATTCGAAACGTCTGTTTCGGTTCGTGGAGAATTCCGTTTTTTCCCAAGTCGACGGCAAAGCGATCTCAGAAAGCGGATGACCCGTGGTGCGCAGAATCAGTTTTTCCGAAAGAAGTCGAATTCGTTTTTTATTTTTCGCCCGATAAGCGCTCTTTATAGCCGTCCTCACCCGATTCAGATCGGAAGGATCGAGGAGACAGGTTCGTGTGATCCAAGTGCAAGCCTCTTCATAATTTCCGATTTGAAGGGCGCGTTTTGCAGATCGTAAAAGGCAGGAAATTTCGTTTCGGAGAATTTCCTTTTGTGCGGTGGATTTGGTTCGAATCCGTAGAAAACTCAAATCGTCCGAAAGATCTCCCTTTTGGAGTAATTTCGCTTCCAGCTCGGAAAGTGTGTTCGGCTCGGAGGCGGCCGCTTCACAAAAAATTTCCGGAACCGAGTCTTTTTGTTTTTCCAGGGAAGGGCCGATCGGGAGATACAAATCCTCCCTTCCGTCCGATCCGAATAAAACCGTGTCTCCGACTTCCAGAGAGTAATACTGAATTTTGAGTTTCAGAGAGGTTTCATATACGGGGAATCCCAGTTTCGGAAGAATCTCCTCTGGAAAAAGAGGAATCGCGTTTCCGTCGCGGACGAGGAGAGGATGCGGATGTTCACAATTTAGAAAAAAGAAATCCCCGGTTTCGAAACGGACCAAGGCCAACACCGCGGATACGAACATACTTCCGTCCAAGGATTGAAAGACGGCTTGCAGATTTTTATACAATAAAAACAGCCAATTCTCCGGACTGCGATCGGGATAATCCGGAGTTTGCAGAAAACTTTTCACGATGGAGCAGAAAATCAAAGCTCCGCTCGCCCCTTGGATGGATTTTCCCATCGCATCCGCGTTGACGACTACCCGATAGGGAATTCCGGAGATCAAAACCGCTTCGCAAAATACGACGTCTCCTCCGATCTCATAATTCCGATTTTTAAATTGGAATCGTTTGTATTGTTTTCGATGCGTTTCGATTTTCCCTTCCGGAGTTTCCAGATCCGAAGAGAGGAAGGGGCGGAACAAAAGAGTGATCAGAAAATAATCCCCGTCCTGTTGTTCCTTGAGAGCTTTGATTTTTTGAACGCTTTTCGTCAATTCCTCGGTGCGAGTCGCGATTCCCTTCTCCAAAACGGCGTTCCATGAACCGAGTTTGGCCCGCATCTGCACAAATCGATTGGCCAATATCAGACAAAGGAAAAATAGAAAACAGACCACGCCGATTCCAGAAAGACGGAAACTTCTGAAATTACCTCGTTCCGCGAGGACGTCCACGATTACGAACGAGATCAGAAATAGGACTCCGAAAAGGATCCTTCTTGCGTCCCGATCCTTTCCCGCTCGCGGAAGAACGATCCAGAACGAAAGGAGCAAATATCCGATCCAGGAGAGTTGTAGTCCGTTCCGATTGATCCGATCCAAAAAAGCCACGTCCGGCGCAAAAAGAAAAAGGGCCGCAAAAACCAGGGAACTGAATTCCAAAATTCTCCGAAAACGAAGTCTCGTTTTCGAACGAAAAACGGCCCGAATTTCCCGTCCTTTTCCTCCAAGAAGGGTTCTGAACCGCCGAAATCCTGTTTCCGAAACGGGGGATAGGAAGGATTCCAAAAAGGCGCAGAAAGTCGGGAATAATAACACAAGAAATGAATATTCTAATTTCTTTAAATACAAGACGCCTATTCCGCTAAAATACTTGAATTCGCAGAGGGAGATCTGATAGGACGAAAAGGAAAGCAGGAAGATTCCGAAATGAAGGTTTTCCTTTTCCTTCTTTTCCCGGGCGAATAGAAAAAGGAAAAAACTTCCGATCAACGAGAAGGACGCAAACACCAAAAGTCCCGCGATCTCGGATCGTACCCAACGTTTCCAAATCCTTGGTGAAAGGCCGTAGTGGATCGTTCCGGATATGATTCCGAATTCGTATTCGAAATAGGGTTTGAGATAAATCCGGATTTCGTTTTCGCGAAGGACCGTTTCCGGAGGAATGGAATACATACGATGTCGGTCGTATCCCTGCGGCGTTTCGCGTTTGTAGGAGGAAAAAAATTCCTCATCGAGTTCCCTTCCGTTCCAAAACACGCGGGCTCGATCCGAAATTCTTCCCAAGGAAAGCGTTCTGGAAGAGGGATCGGATCCGAACGAATCGGGTTCCGTAAATTCTCTGCGAAGCAAAACCCATCCGTTTTTGGGATCGATCTCGTTCCGCAGATTTCGGGGAAGATCGATTTCCGCCCATGGTCCGGTTTCGTACGATTCGGTTTTTAAATCCGAATCCGAAGGCTCATCCACCGGAAAACGATACAATTCCCAGGATCGGGCGAGGTCGATTTCTCCGAGTGCGTTTTGGTCTTTTGGGGATTTCGCCGAAGGTTCGAAGAGCGCGTTTTCCGTTTCGAACGTCGAAAATTCCGTCTTTACACATCCGCTCTGAAACGCGGAAATCGATAAGAATAGTATGATTTTTGAATACAAGATTCTCCTCCCGACGAAAACGGTTCCTCGTTTTGCGCCGGGAGAATCTAAATCCGGAAAAAAATGTTTTTTTTTCTTAATTCCGTCGTGTTCCTATGGAAAGTGCCGCTTCGAATCCTTCCAGCATCGCACGTTTTGCGTCGATTCCGGACGCGTCTTTGGCGCCCCCGATCAAGAACGTGGGAATTCCGACGTTCTTTTGTAGGAATTGTTCATACACTCCGACTTCGCTGAGTTGGCCCGCGCATAGGATGATGGAATCGCATTCGATCGTAAGCGCCCCGTCCTTTTTGGTTTCCACGACCAGTCCCTTGTCCGTTACTTCCTTATAACTCAAAGAAGTGTAAAAACCGACGTCCTTGTTTTCCAATTCCTGCAAAAGCGCCCAAGCGGTGGTCGCTCCCAGTCCGGAACCGATCTTTCCGGAACGGCGGAAGATGGATACCTTTCGTTCCGATTTTTCCGGTTGAATTTTGGCTTCGGTATAAGTGGGTACGTTGTATTTTTGGAAGTAGGTTTCGATCGTGGGGGCTTCCTCTTCGGTAAGTTTGTGTGCCACGTCGCATCCGATTCCGCCGCCTCCGATCACCGCGACCTTTTCGCCGGGGGTAAATTTACCCGACAAATAATCCGCATAAGATGCGGTTTTCTTTTTTTCGATTCCCGGAAGGACGAATTCCCTCGGTTTGACTCCCGTCGCAAAAATGACCGCATCGGGTTTTAAATCCAAAATACTTTCCACGGTGGCTTTGTGTCCGAATCGGATTTCCACTCCGAGCGCTTTTAATTCGTTTTGAAAGTAGCGGATCGTTTCGAAAAACTCGGATTTGCCCGGAATTTGCGCCGCAAGATTCAATTGTCCTCCAATGCGGTCGGTAGCTTCGAGAACCGTCACCTTATGTCCGCGTCCGGCGCTGACTCTTGCGGATTCCAATCCGCCCGGTCCGGAGCCGACGATGACCACGTGTTTTTTTTCCGCCTTTTCCAACTTATCGATTTCCAATTCCCGATTGGCGGAAGGATTGACCAAACAGGATACCATCTGCTCCTTAAAGGTGTGGTCCAAACAAGCTTGGTTGCAGGCGATACAAGTGTTGATTCTTTCTTCCTGATCGGTTTTGATCTTTTGAAGTATATCCGGGTCCGCTAAAAAAGGACGGGCCATGCTGAGTATATCCGCTTCGTTTTCCTTGAGAATCCGGGACATCGTTTCCGGCATATTGACCCGGTTGGACGCTATGATCGGAATATCCTTGACCTTCGCTTTGATCTTTCCGGAAATTTTGGCCCAGGCTCCCCGAGGGACCAACATGGAAATCGTGGGAATTCTGGATTCGTGCCATCCGATTCCTATGTTGAGCGCGTCGGCTCCGGTCTCCTTGAGTTTTTCCGCCAGGGTAATCACTTCTTCGAACGTCGGATTTCCGGGAATCAAATCGATCCCAGACATACGATAAACTACGGGAAAATCGTTTCCGACTTTTTTCCGAATATTCTTCATGACCTCGATCGCGAAGTTCATTCTCTTTTCGGAACTTCCCCCGAAGTAATCCTCCCTTTGGTTCGTCACGGGAGAAAAGAACTGATTGATGAGATAACCTTCGCTTCCCATCACTTCCACGGCCCCGAATCCTACCTCTCTGGCACGCACCGCGGAATCTCCGAAATCCTCCACGGTTTTCCAAGCCTCTTCTTCGCTTAATGCTTTCGGTATGTATCGATTGATGGGAGCGCGTAATGCGGAAGGGGCCACGAGTTCCCGATGATAGGAATATCTTCCCGCATGAAACAAT
>NZ_NPEF01000078.1:12196-17022 GCF_002811955.1 Leptospira ellisii | reverse complement strand
CATTCTCACTTCGAACACCTCTCCCGCGGAATGGAAGGATAAGGCGGAAGGAAGAATTTATTCCAGGCTTCGGGACCGTTCTTCGGAAATCATCCCGGCGGAAGATTTTTGGAACTTCAGGATTGTCTTTGGATTTTTTGGAGCGTTCGCGGAACGGCGGAGGCGATTCGATCCAAACTCGGCGGAAATTTATTTTTTCCGGAAGAATGGAGGACGAAACCCGCTCCGTTTTTGTTGTTCGCCTTTTTCGGCGCGGGCGCGTTGAGTCTCGCGGTCAATCCGGAACTTCTCGGAGATTGGATTTATTTCCGAAAATCCTGGTTCGGATTTTTGCATTCCACGGAGTTGGAGCCGTTTTATCCGTTTAAGGTTCTCGGAACGGGAATTCTCTTTGCGTGCGGGTTTTTGTCCCGAAGGGCGTGGATGGATTCGATCGGACAGGGAAACCGGTTTACGTTCTGGTTTTGCTCCGGGATCGCGTTCGGATTTTTTTTCTCAGTGACGATCGGTTGGTTCGAATTTTTTTTCCCTTTCGTAAAATCGAAGTTAGACGCGTATCATCTTTGGCTGGACGCCTATAAACTTGAGGCTCCTCCTCATCGGATCTTTCCTTTTTCGGATCCGATTCTACCTACTACGGCGATACAATCGCTTTTTTGGAATCGAAGCTGGTTTGCGGTTTATCTCGTTTCCGCGTTTCCGTTTTTGTTCGAAACGTTGTTCCGAGTTTTCGAAACGGAACGTTTCCGGTTTTTCTTTTCCCGTCCGTTCGCGAAGACCTGCGTTTTGTTTTTCGTCCTCGCCGCGACGGGAATCACATTTCTCTGGATCGGAGCGAGAGGAGGATTTACTTCGTTTTGTATCCTCCTTTCAGCCGCTTTTTTTCATTTCGTATATTCTAAAATACGAATGGAGTTTCGGGTTCGAAAGCGTATTTCCGTCCTGTTTTCGGCCGCAATCGCCTTTACGGGAGTTCTTTTTCCGATTTTTATCGTCTATTTCGCGGAAAGCGTGGATCCGGCCCGTCTGCTCCAGTTCGATACGGGTTATAAGATAGGCGCCGCCAAATATCTGTTCGGCGGCGGTTTCGAGTCTTTCGGATGGTTCAACGAATGTTGCGTCGATCCGGCGGGTAGGGCGAGCCAATACCATACTTCGCACAATCAATGGATCCAGGTTTTTTCCGGAATGGGCGGGTTCGGAATTTTTATTTTCGTTTTTCTCTGGGGAGTTCTGTTTTATGAACGATTGAGGGAAGTTGAACGGGACGGATCTTCTTTGAGGGCTTCGTTTTTATTCGGATCGATTTCGGCGGTGTTCGTATATTCCTTTTTTCAGGAGTGGTTCTACATTCGATCGGTTTATTTTTATTGGATCGCGTGTTTTCTGATCTTTTCCGATTTTTCGGGAAGGAATTCCGAGCCGAATCCGGTTTCTTCCCGAAAACACGGGGTAAAATTCCTCGGTGCGACCGCAGGAGTCCTTTCGATCGCGGTCGTATCGCTTTCGTTCTATATTCCCTCTTTTTTTCCCACGAAACGATATCAATACGGAGTTTATCAGCCGCCCGCATCCCAGGACACTTCCGAAGTTTGGATTTTGGAAGGCAAGGGAGAATTATCCGTCTTTCCTAGGACGCAGCGGGTTCGGATCGATTTCGAAACGTTTGCGGACGCGGATCGTTTCGCGTCGGAATGGTCGGATCGTAAATCGGAAAAAACCTCCTTGAAACGCGGGGAGATCTGGACCGAGTATTATCCCATCTACAGATCCAATCAGGTGAATATTCTAAAAACGGAATGTGTTTTGAAGCGCGCGGACCGTTTTTTCGATACGTTCGTTTTTTGGAGAAAGGAGACGAAGGATCCGGAGACGAGAAAATTCTGCGTCAAGGTCAGGATTTCCCCGGCGTCTTAAATCCGTTGCGTTATGCGTTCCATTCCGGTTACAGTCGTCATTCCCACTCATAACCGCGCCGATCAAGTCGGAGCCGCTCTGGAAAGCGTTCTGCGTCAGACGGTTTTTCCGGAGGAGATTCTGATCGTGGACGACGGCTCGAGTGACGGAACCGTCTCCGCATTGGATTCGAAATTCCGGGAAGAACGGGGTAGATTCAGAATCCTTTCCCTGGAACACGGAGGAGTGAGTCGCGCCCGGAACCGCGGCGTGGAAAACGCCACGCAGGAATGGATCGCCTTTTTGGATTCGGACGACGTATGGCTTCCGCAGAAATTGGAACGTCAGTGGAATACGATCCGAAAAGAAAACCCGCCGATTTTGCAAACGCAAGAGATTTGGAATCGTAACGGTCGAAGAATCAATCCACCCGCCCATCTTCTCAAAAAAGACGGGGACATTTTCGACTTAAGTCTTGAGTTTTGTGCGATCACTCCGTCTTCGGTGTTTCTTAAAAAGGAATTGTATCAAAACGCGGGAGGAATGGACGAAGAGATGCCGGCCTGTGAAGACTACGATCTATGGCTTCGAATTACGGCCCTTTATCCGGTCCGTCTTTTGGATGAACTTCTTTTGATCCGATACGCGGGGCACGAGGATCAACTTTCCTTTCGTTATCCGGTGATGGATCGGTTTCGAATTTACTCTATTCTAAAATTATTAAATTCTGATTTATTAAACGATACACAACGAGTGTGTGCCGAAAGAATTCTGTTTATAAAGTGGAATATTTTAAAACAAGGAAGAGTCAAACGAAATCGTTGGGAAGGCGCATATGACCTTCTTTTGTCTCAAGTTTTAGAGAATGGTTTTGATTCCTCATTCGATTTAGAGTTAAAACGATTTTTACTTCAAGACGAAGAGTGGTCCAAGAGTTGATCTTTCTTTTTTGATTCCGTTTCGATTTCTGGTTTTCTTTTTATAGCCCGCGTTTACGATCTACCACTCGGCCCGACGAAGGGTCGGTTTTATGGGGAGTTGTTATGTTAGAAGGTATGAATGAGATCATAAAAAAGATCAAGAGTCAGACGATGGACGCTCTTGCTCACGAGATTCTGAAAAGCGAAATTATGCGGACGAGGATTTTGTTCTCCTATTTTTTCTTTATGGTGAGCGTGATCGGATTGGCGTTTTTTTTCTTAAAGGATAGGATCGAGAGAGAGGCGGGGATCCATTTTCCGTTCGGAACCACGTTGGCCGTTACGCTGACGATCGCCGTTTACGAATACGGAGTGTATCGACTGCTTCTTTCCTTTCAAAAAAAGGGAAAGGTCATCTTCGCCGCTGGAAGATTCGCGAACGCTTTCGTGGAAATCTCCTTTGTCAGCGTGTTGTTATGGATCAATATGAACGTTTTCGAATCTCCGTTGATTCCCTTGTTTTCGCCGGCGGCGCTCGTTTATTTCATTTTTATCATCCTTTCTGTTCTGCGTTTGGAGTTTTTTCTGAGCGTTTTTACGGGACTCGTCGCCGCCTTGGAATTCGTGGCGTTGTCGATTTACGTCAATCCTCAGGTGCAGAATACGATCTCTTTGAAGTTTTTCTCTTCGTTGCCCCCTTTGATCGGTAAATCGGCTACGTTTTTCATCACGGGAGTGATCGCCGGTTTCGTGGCTCTGCAGCTCAAACGCGCGTTAGTCGCCTCCTCCGCCGCGGTTCAGGAAAAGAACCAGGTCATCGGCATGTTCGGTCAATACGTTTCGCCGGACGTTGTGGACAAACTTTTGGAGCAAAAAACGGGAAACTTTTCGGAATCGAAACACGTGTGCGTCATGTTTTTGGACATCCGTAATTTCACGAGATTCTCCGAAAAACGTTCCCCGGGAGAAGTGATCGATTATCTCAATTATATCTTTTCGCATCTCATCGATATAGTGAACGTTCATAACGGTATGATCAATAAATTCTTGGGGGACGGTTTTATGGCCGTGTTCGGCGCTCCTCTTTCCGATTCCGGAAAGGACGTGGACAACGCGGTGAACGCTTCTCTGGCTTTGTTGAGGAAGATCGAACAACTCAATCAGGAGGGAAAAATTCCCGAAACGCAGATCGGGATCGGCTTACACTACGGCGCCGCGATGACGGGAAACATAGGCTCCGAAGCGAGAAAGGAATATACGATCATAGGAGACGTGGTCAATCTCGCCTCTCGTGTGGAACAGTTGAATAAGGAATTCGGAACCAAATTGCTCGTCACGGAGGCCGTGTTTCAAACCGTAAAGGATAAGGTTCCCGGAAGACATATCTCTTCCCTTCAGGTGAAGGGAAGAGAGGAACCGGTCGTTGTGTTCGAGTTGGGAAAGGTCTAAAGCCAGAACTCGAATTCCTTTTGGAATTTCACCGGATTCCATTCCAGGATTTGATATTCCGCGACTCCGTTTTTGTGGAACGGATCCTGGCGACAGAACTCTTCCATCGCGGCGCGGTCGTGTGCGCGTGCGATAAAAATTCCTCCGGTTCTAGGTTCCTGCGGGCCGGAGGCGAGAAGGGTTTTTTGTTCGTATCCTTTGGATAGATATTCCCTGTGTTCCACGACGTGGCGATCCACGATTTCGATGGGCACGAGATAACGGAGAACTACGATAAACTGTTTCATGTTGTGACCAGAATTTTTAGCCCTTCGGAAATTTGCAAACTCGTCGTTGGTCCGACGATCTTCCGTGGAATTTTTCGGCGCCCCGCCCTAGTTTTGGGTGGGGGGTGGGCGGTGGGAAAAATCGAACGTGTTTCCTTATCACGAAACCGTTTCGTTTTCAACGAAATTTTTAAGCCGACGTCGTTCGTCGGAATTCCGCCGAATTCGTCCGGTTCAATTTTTATCGCACGCGCACACGACCGCGCCGCGATGGAAGAGTTCTGTCGCCAGGATC
>NZ_NPEF01000078.1:0-12186 GCF_002811955.1 Leptospira ellisii | reverse complement strand
TCCGCCGAATTCGTCCGGTTCAATTTTTATCGCCGCCGCGACTTGCGCCGATTACCCGACGAATCAAGTTTCGCAGAAGAAACAACGAAGCGGAGACCGACAACAGAGGAATCCAAACCGCGGACCATTCCGATTTTAGAACCGCGATTCCCCGTTCCGTCAAAAAGTTTTTGATTCCGATCGGAGAAACCCGGATGGGACGCAGTTCGAAAAAAAAACGCTCCGAAGAATAGGGAATCAAAAATCCTACTCCGAGTCCGCCGTTCGTCATCGCGTCCAAAACTCCGTGGGATAAAATGGAAACGAACAGATACAAAAGGACTATCTCGATTCTCGCTCGAAACCATCCCGTCAACACGCAGGCCAAAATCGAAAGTGAAAATCCGAATAGGATCGAATGGCTGAATCCGCGATGTCCCCATTCGCTTTCATAAGGAATTCCTAATTTAAACGCGATCACGTCCGCGTCGGGGAGGATCGAAAACACGATTCCCGCCAAAAACAACCGGAACGGAACGAGTTTGTTTCCGAACGCGATCCAAAACGAGATAGGAACCGCGGTATGAGTCATTATCGTAGGCATATTTTATATTCTATTTCCTGAATGTTTTTTAAGAAGTGCGTCCGGACGACCGCGAATTTCATCCTTGGATGGAGGGTATTTTCGGATAGTCGCGCACGTTTCGCAGCCACTTCCGAACGTTCGGAAAATCGTCGAACGAAAATCCGCCTTCCTCGGCGACGTGAGTATACGCATAGAGACAGATATCCGCGATCGTCAGCCGTTCCCCGACGAAAAAACTCCGGTTTCCGAGATGAGCTTCCATTACCGTCAATGCCTTGTTTCCTTTTTCGCGGTTGGTTAGAATGAGAGGGGAGGTTTCGTTTTCGGTCTTCGTGTACCGCAACAACCATCGATTTACGGCTATGTACGGTTCGTGACTGTATTGCTCGAAGAACATCCATTCCAGAATGCGGGTTTGTTCCAGAAGGTTCTCGGAAAAAAAATCCGTGTCCCTTGCGAGATAGTAAAGGATCGCGTTGGATTCCGGAATCCTGACGCCGTCCTCCAATTCCAAAACCGGAATTTTTCCGTTCGGATTGAGTTTTAGAAATTCCGCCGTTTTCGTTTCTCCCTTTCTCGTATCGATCTCGATCCATCGATACTGCGATCCCAGGAGTTCGAGGATCGTTTTTACCTTGTGGCAATTTCCGGAAAGGGACATTCCGTAAACGGTGAATTTCTGCATCCTATTCCATTCTCCTTGGGATGAATCCGATTTCGAAACGGCGCGAATCGAGTCCTTGATGGAGAGATCCGCGCCGTTTTTTGGTTTCTGTTCGGAGGTCATTTTCGGACGCGTTCGGTTTTCGTATTTCTTTTTTCGGAATTCCGTATTTCCGAAACCCGCAAATGTCTTCGGAGCTTTTCCATTTGACTCGAAACCAAGTCCGCAAAACTGTACGTAATAAAACCCGTTTCGGCTTAAGGAATCGGGGAAGGCAAGAATAGGAATCAAAGATGAGCGATAACCTGAAAAAAAGAAGTTCGATGACCACGGACGGAGACAACCGCGCTCCCAACCGTGCCATGCTCCGCGCGGTGGGATTTACAGACGAAGACTTTCACAAACCGATGATCGGTATCGCATCCACTTGGAGCGAAATCACTCCCTGCAATATTCATATCAATAAACTCGCCGAACGGGTCAAAGAAGGGGTTCGCGCCGCCGGAGGAGTCCCTCAGATTTACGGAACGATCACCGTTTCCGACGGGATCATGATGGGACACGAAGGGATGCACTTTTCGCTTCCTTCCCGGGAAGTGATCGCGGATTCGATCGAAATCGTCTCCAACGCGATGAGACACGACGGCGTGATCGCGATCGGAGGATGCGACAAGAATATGCCCGGTTGTTTGATGGCTCTTTGTAGAATCGACGTTCCCTCCATCTTCGTCTACGGAGGAACCATCCTCCCCGGAAATTGCGACGGTCACGATGTGGACATCGTTTCCGTTTTCGAAGCGGTCGGTCAGATTAACGCCGGAAAAATTTCCAGGGAAGAATTCGTCCGCATCGAACAAAGTGCGATCCCCGGCGCGGGAAGCTGCGGCGGAATGTATACGGCCAACACGATGTCCTCCGCAATCGAGGCGCTGGGAATGAGTCTTCCCGGCTCGGCTTCCATGCCCGCGGTGAGTTCCAGAAAGGCGAACGACTGTTACGAGGCGGGGCAGGCCCTGATGGAGCTTATCAAAAAGAACATCACTCCGAAACAGATTCTCACGAAGAAAGCATTTGAAAACGCGATCACCGTCGTGCTCGTGTTAGGCGGTTCCACCAACGCGGTCCTGCACCTGATCGCGATCGCTAAAGAGATCGGAGTGAATCTGACCCTCGAAGATTTCGATCGTATCAGTAAAAAAACGCCGCACCTCGCGGATCTAAAACCCGGCGGAAAATTCTCCATGACCGATCTCGATAAGGTCGGCGGGGTTCACGGAGTGATGAAATATCTTCTGAAGGAAGGTATGTTGCACGGCGATTGTCTGACCGTGACCGGTAAAACGATCGCCGAAAATCTGAAGGACATGCCGGATCTCGTCGAGAATCAGGTCATCGTCAAAAAACGTTCCGAAGCGCTTCATCCTTCAGGACCTCTCGTTATTTTAAAAGGGAATCTCGCTCCCGACGGGGCCGTGGCCAAAATTTCGGGTCTTAAAAAAATCTCCATCACCGGACCTGCCAAGGTGTTCGAATCGGAGGACGATTGTTTCAACGCGATCATGACCGACAAAATCAAGGCCGGGGATGTGATCATCATCCGTTACGAAGGCCCGAAGGGTGGACCCGGAATGCGCGAGATGTTGGCCGTAACGTCCGCGTTAGTCGGTAAGGGGCTCGGCGAGGACGTGGGTCTGATGACGGACGGACGTTTCAGCGGAGGAACGCATGGTCTTGTGGTCGGTCATATTTCTCCGGAGGCGTTCGAAGGGGGGCCGATCGCAATCGTCCAAAACGGCGATACGGTTACGATCGATTCCACGAAAAACCTTCTGCAGATCGAAATTTCCCAGGAGGAGATCGATAAACGTCTGAAGTCCTGGAAACCGATCGAGCCGAGATACAAAACCGGAGTTCTCGCGAAATACGCGAAACTAGTCCAATCGGCCACGAACGGAGCCATCACCAATCTGCTTTGAAGACGATCTATCTCGCGGATCTCTGGCAAACACCACGTGAGTTACGCGGGATAGAAAATCCGATCTTGTAATCGTAACCGGGATCCGTTCAGAGGATCGTTCTTTTGACCGCGATCGATTTGCTCGGATTCGGACCGACGGTGAAAAACATTCCGTTTTCCTTATGAAGAAAACGCGCTTTTTTACTTCATCTTCTTTTTACACAATTCGTTTTTCTATTCTCGTGTTGGTACACGTTTACTGGACCACGGTCCTTTTTTCCGGAACGGTGGGCGCTGTTTGTTGTTGGTTCTTACGATCTTCGTTTTAAGAGTTAAGACAAAACGGTAGCGGATACGAAAGACCGTCGAACGAAATTTCCGGAGGAACGGAATCGATCGTTCAAATGCCCGAAATATAAGGACGCGCGTGCAGCATACTCGAACAATTCGTATAACCTATGCCCACTCCGAAATTATCCTCGGTCGGAGTTTCGCAGGGGGAATATAGAACTTCGGATACGCAGACGGTTACGTTGTTCTTATTAACGTACGCGTAACGGTTGGAACAACTTCGGAGCAATCCGTCCGATTCGGAATATATGTCGAGATCCTTGTCCTCTTTGCATAAATCCTCGGAGAACGTAGCGATCGCCTTTTTTAAAATCCAACGATGACTTTCCTTACCGCACAAGGCCGCCTTGATCGCGATCGCGCTGTAGAAACTGTCTTTGGCTTCTTCCCTCGTTACCTTGTCCGAATCGATTTCGTCCCCGATCGTATACAACGGATCGAGAAAGGCGCATCCGTGGAAAAAAAGTAAGAGGAAAAGAACCGGAATTTTCTTGTGTCGTATCGGCGTTACGGTCGTCATTCGAAAGGAGTAAGAACCCGGAAAATAAACATTCGGTTCCGTCGCGTTTCGAAAAAACCTTTGGACTTTCGCGTATGTTTTCGATAACGGAGCGTCGTTTCGAAACGGCTTCGGAGAAGAAGCGAACGATCATTCGTAATGATAATCCAGATTCCGTTCGATTTTGCCCGCACTTTTCATGCGGAACCTGCCGGAATACAATTTCCCGTCGAGATAGATGTAGATCCATTCCTGAAGGTAACTCGTCTGCGCTACGGCATGGGAAACCGCAAGCAATCTGTCCTTTTCCAACACGAATTTGGTATCGCATAACTCCTGTTGTATGGAGTCCGCATAACACTGCCAAAGACGAGCATAGCGTCCGTCCTTCGAATAGGTTCGGATGAAATACCGGACGGAATCGAGTTCTCCTTTTTTTGCCGCGCGGATCGAATCGAACAATTTCGGATCGTTTCCATTTCCGATCGGTCGGATGGAAGCGGTGAAAAAATCCTCGCTACGATAAGGGATCGTCTCCGTGAGAAGGGCCGGATTGCGTCGATGTTCCTGGGGGATCGCCGTTTTTTCCGCGGTACCGAAGTATTCCCCTTCCCCTTCCTTCCATTGGATTTCATCGGTTAAAAAATCGGCGTATCGGGACGAAAGTTCCTTTTCGGATTTTAACAGCTCCTCCGCGCGCTTTTTATCCTCTTGGGAAAGGGCTACTTCCTTCTCCCGCGGACGATACCAGTCGAATTCTCGAAAGTGGGAGTATAGGATCCCGTTTTTGAACTTATATCCCCGGCGCGCGAAAAGCTCGTTCCGTTTCAGAATGAGTTCTTCGAGCCGATTATTTCCGATTTCTGAATATAAGGAAAATGAAATGCAAGAGATCGCAAACAGCAGAGTCGCGATCCGTTGTGAACGTCGTATGATCCGCATCTTCGAAATTTCGGTTTCCGGGTTTTCGCGCCTCATTGTCGGTGTTGTCGAATTTTTCGTCTCTGAATCGCCGTGAAGTCCGATTTTACGACTTCGGACGGGATCGGATCACATACTTCTTCGGTATTGTCCACCCACTTCGTAGAGCGCGTGCGTCATTTGTCCTAGCGAGGCGATCTTGGCTGATTCCATCAATTCCTGAAAGATGTTTCCGTTGTTTAACGAAACGGTTTTGAGTTTTTCCAGACCTTCTCCGATCCGAATTTCGTTCCGTTTGTGGAATTCGCGAAGGGCGCCTATCTGAGCCTGCTTTTCCCCGTCCGTGGAACGGATCACTTCCTCCGGAACGATGGTGGGGGAACCCTCCTTGCTGAGAAAGGTATTCACCCCTATGACGGGAAATTCTCCGTTGTGTTTTAGAGATTCATAATATAAGGATTCTTCCTGGATCTTGTTCCGCTGATACATCATTTCCATGGCGCCGAGAACTCCTCCGCGTTCGGAGATCCTGTGGAATTCCTCCAGGATGGCCTGTTCCACGAGTTCGCTCAGTTCCTCCACGATAAACGAACCTTGACCCGGATTTTCGTTTTTGGCGAGCCCGAATTCGCGGTTGATGATGAGTTGGATCGCCATCGCTCGGCGCACCGATTCCTCCGTGGGAGTAGTTATCGCTTCGTCGTACGCGTTCGTGTGCAGGGAATTGCAGTTGTCGTAGATCGCATATAACGCCTGTAAGGTGGTTCGTATGTCGTTGAAGGCGATCTCCTGCGCGTGCAGGGATCTGCCCGAAGTTTGGATATGATATTTGAGCATCGCGGACCGATCGTTTGCGCCGTATTTGAACCGCATCGCTTTGGCCCAGATTCTTCTCGCCACGCGGCCGATGACTGCGTATTCGGGGTCGATTCCGTTAGAAAAGAAGAAGGAAAGATTGGGCGCGAAGTCGTCGATTTTCATTCCGCGGCTCAGGAAATATTCCACGTAGGTGAGTCCGTTCGCGAGAGTGAATGCGACCTGCGTGATCGGATTCGCTCCCGCCTCCGCGATATGATATCCCGAGATGGAAACCGAATAGAAATTACGGACCTGTTTCGCGATGAAAAATTCCTGGATATCGCCCATCATCTTGAGCGCGAATTCTGTGGAAAAAATACACGTGTTCTGGGCCTGATCCTCCTTGAGGATGTCGGCTTGTACGGTTCCGCGTACGGTCTTTAGGGTTTCGGACTTTATGTTTTCGTAAACTTCCCTTTCCAAAACCTGATCCCCGGTCGTTCCGAGGAGCATCAATCCGAGACCGTCGTTTCCTTGAGGGATCGGGGCGTCGTATTTGGGGATCGGGAGATTTTTTTCCCGGTAGACAGTTGCGATCTTTTGACGCACCTTATCCTCGATTCCCTGTGCTCGGATGTATTTTTCGCAGGATTGATCGATCGCGGCGTTCATAAAAAAAGCGAGCACCATCGGTGCGGGGCCGTTGATCGTCATCGAAACCGAAGTGGTCGGATTACAGAGATCGAATCCGGAATAGAGTTTTTTCGCGTCGTCTAACGTGGCGATGCTCACGCCGGAGTTTCCGATTTTTCCGTAGATGTCCGGCCTTTCTCCCGGATCCTCCCCGTAAAGCGTGACCGAATCGAAGGCAGTGGAAAGACGTTGCGCCGGCATTCCCAAACTTACGTAATGGAATCTCGTATTGGTGCGTTCGGGTCCTCCTTCCCCCGCGAACATGCGGGTCGGATCCTCTCCCGTCCGTTTGAAGGGGAACACCCCCGCGGTGAACGGAAATTCTCCGGGAAAATTCTCCTGAAAGGACCAATGTACGATCTCCCCCCAATCCTTGAATTTGGGTACGGAAACCTTGGGGATTTTGAGATGACTTAAGGATTCGGTCGTATTGGAGACCTTGATTTCCTTATCGCGCACCTTATAGGTGAAACTTTCGCCGCGGTAATTCCGGATTTTCTCCTCCCATTCCGCGAGGATCTTTTTGGCGATCGGGTCCAATGAGTTTTCAATTTTAGAATATTCCGATTTTAGAATGTTTGTTTCCTGTCCGGATTGTTCCAGGATTTCGATCGCTCCTTTGAGCTGGAATAGCCTGCGTGCCTTTTCCGATTCGCGGACGGAAAGCTGATCGTAACGACCGCATTCCTCGCGGATCTCCGCCAGATACCGCACTCGATCCGGCGGTATGATGAATATCTTTTCGCTCATACCTCCCTCTTTGTCATAGGAGGAATTCCAATCGAGGCCGGCTTTTTCGGATAAAATGCGTATGACGTTTGCGTAGAGCTGATTGGTTCCCGGATCGTTGAACTGGGAGGCGATCGTTCCGAACACGGGCATGGAATCCACGCTTTCGCCGAATCTTTGTCTCGATCTTTGGAATTGTTTTTTAACGTCCCTAAGCGCGTCGAGCGCCCCGCGTTTGTCGAACTTGTTGATGGAGATCAGATCCGCGTAGTCGATCATGTCGATCTTTTCGAGCTGGGTCGCGGCTCCGTATTCCGGCGTCATCACATACAAAGCGACGTCCGCGACCTCGGTGATTTCGGAATCGCTCTGGCCGATCCCCGCGGTTTCCACGACGATCAGATCGAATCCAGCGCTTTTTAAAACCTCGATGCTTCGCTTAACGTTTTTGTTAAGCGCGATATTGGCCTCCCTGGTCGCGAAGGAACGCATATACACGCGTTCGTGGGAGATGGAATTCATACGGATTCGGTCGCCTAACAGCGCTCCGCCGGTCTTTCTTTTGGAGGGATCCACCGAAAGGATCGCGATGGTTTTATCCGAAAAGTCGATCAGGAACCGGCGCACCAGTTCGTCCGTCAGCGAGGATTTTCCCGCTCCTCCGGTTCCGGTGATTCCCAAAACGGGAACGGTTTTCGCGGAAGGAGGGAAGTTCAACTTCTCCGTCAAAGACGACTTTTCCAAGTCCGCGCGTTCGAACGTGTTTTCCACAAGAGTGATCGTTTGCGCGATCGCGAGGGGATTTTTTTCCGTTAAGGAGGAATGTAGGGTTCCGTTGAAGGTGAGGGGAGGGATGAAGTCGGATTTGCGGATGAGGTCGTTGATCATTCCCTGCAGTCCGAGTTCGCGTCCGTCGTCCGGAGAATAGATCCGCGTCACTCCGTACGATTCGAGTTCCCTGATTTCGGAAGGAAGTATGGTGCCTCCTCCGCCTCCGAACACCTTGATATGACCCGCGCCTTTC
This sequence comes from Leptospira ellisii, assembly GCF_002811955.1. Classification (GTDB taxonomy): domain Bacteria; phylum Spirochaetota; class Leptospiria; order Leptospirales; family Leptospiraceae; genus Leptospira; species Leptospira ellisii. The sequence goes on along the minus strand of NZ_NPEF01000078.1, from coordinate 3,985 downwards.
TCCTTCAAAAGGTCTATCATGTATTTGAAATATTCTACGTGACCGCCTTGATAACTGGTGATCGCGATTCCCTGCGCGTCCTCCTGGATCGCACATTCCACGATCTCGCGCACGGAACGGTTGTGCCCCAAATGAATCACCTCCACGCCGGAAGCCTGTAGAATCCTGCGCATTATGTTGATCGAAGCGTCGTGTCCGTCGAAAAGGGACGCCGCGGTGATAAAACGGACCTTGTGTTTTGGGGTGTAGACTTGCGTTTCCATAATATTCTTCTATTCTAATATATCTCGGCGGTTCAGTTTTCCGGGCCCTCGATCAGCCTGCGGACGCGGTTCTCCAACTCCTCGGTCACCATCTTGGCCGCCTTTTTGAGGGGCTCTTTCGGAAATTCGTGCGGATAAATCGGCTTACCGATGTTATACGTCACCTTGGATCCGAACGCCTTTCCGGTCAGAAAGGCTTCGGGTTTCGTCATCCTCCAAGCGCCTTTGATCCCGCTCGGAATGATGGGAACGCCCGCGCGGATAGCGAGTTTAGCGGAAAGAGCCTTGAAGGCTCCCGGTTCCAGGGTTTCGGTTCTGGTTCCCTCGGGATATACGGAAATCAGTTCCCCTTTTCCTATGAGTTCCACGATGTAATTCTCCAGATCCTCGTAATAAGCCGCGGCGGATTTGGCGTCCTTCACGTTATGCGATCTTAGGATGGGATGTCCTCCCCAGTGCATCAGCTGTTTTCCCTGAAGGTCCCCGAGAGCGTTGAGCCCGGCGACTAAGGTTTGTTTCATCAGACTCAAGGGAAATTTGTTCAAAGGAGAATCCGGATTCTCCAAAAACTCGAGGATCGTCTCCTGAGGATGGAAGAGTTCGTACTTTCCGAGATAGATGACCTTTCTCGTCACCGCGGTTCCCTGAACGATCACGTCCAAATGGTCTGTATGGTTGGAAATCAATACCGCGCCTCCGGTTTCGGGGACGTTTTCCAGGCCGGTCACTTCCACGGAGTAAACGAGATTGAGCAGGGTCTTTAGAAATTGTTTTACGGGTTCTCGGGGGATGAGAAAAAGGCTATCGAGTAATTCGGAGTCTGTTCGGTTTTCCATGCAGGTCGCTTTTCTAACGGGTGTTCAATAAATATGGTTGTATGGTTCATTGTACCGAACGGAATCGAATCCATCAAGTGGGATTTTACCGATCCACATCGAATGTTATATAAAAGGAAGTTAGGAGAAATCGAAGTATGAGCGCAAAGTTGAGTTGGTTCCAGGATCCGTTTTGGTTCGGGACTTCGTTTTTGGAATCGCTTCGCGGTTCCTCTTTGGATCCGGTTTTGGGCGTGTTGACTTTCGTGTTGCACCAACTCGGCGGGAATCTTTTTTTTATGATTCTTCTTTCCGCTACGTATCTTCTTTTCGATCGCAAGTTGGGACTGAGGCTCGGGGTCGGTCTTTTGACTTCGGGAATTTTGAACGGACTTCTCAAAGGTTGGTTGGAAAGTCCGAGACCGAATCTTCCTTGGAACGGCCCGGGCAAGTTGGAGGAGTTCGCATACGGATTTCCTTCCGGTCACGTACAGACTTCCGTCGTGGTCTGGGGTTTGATCTTCATACATTCGCGTTCAAAATGGATCCGCGCTTTGGCGATTTTGATCGCTCTTTCGATGCCCTTTTCGAGGATGTATGCGGGCGTTCATTTTGCGGGGGACACGCTCGGCGGTTTGGTTCTCGGGGGAATCGGTTTGGCGGTCACGGAATTTCTCTTCCGTTTTTTACCGGAGCTGGACAACCCGCGTCCGTTTCCGGGACAAAGCCGTTCGAATACGAAAAGCATCGCTTTGGTGATCGTTGTGTTCACTCTACCTTCGATCCTGCTTTATTCCCACGAAAACGCGCTCGCCAAAAACAAATCCTTCGAACAGACGATTTCCGCGAGCGGGGCCCTTGCCGGATTTTTGATCGGAATTCTTCTTTCCAAATTGTATTCCCTCGAATGGAAACCGGTCGATTCGATTTCCGGAACCTTCAAGCGGATCGCCGTCTGGTTGGTCGGCGTTCTGATTTTCTACTTTCTTCTCGGATGGTTGATTCAAAAATTCCTTCCTGAAAATCCGGTTGCAAGATATCTCAGATACGGGATCGTTAGCAGTTATATCGGTTTTTTTTCCATGTATTTGTTGTCTCTTAAGAAAGGAGAAACCGATATCCATTCGTAGAATCAATGTTCAATCTTTCCGGGAAGCTGAAAAAAGTTTCGGACCTTGCGGTCCAATTCCGTAAATCCGGAATGTTCAAGTCTTCGATATTCGTGAGCGTGTCGAAGGCGATTTCCTCCCTTCTCAATCTCGTGTTTATGGTGTATTCCGTAAACATACTCACCAAAAGCGAAAACGGCCTTTTTCAATACTACGCCGGGTTTCTTCCCGTGCTGCTTGCGATCGCCGAGTTCGGACTTCCCGCCGCCCTCGTGAAATTTTTAGCTCCCGTCACGGGGGACAAACGTAAGATCGGGGTTTTGTTGTCCTCTTCGCTTCTCATAAAACTCGGAGCGCTGGGCGCTTTGACGTTGATCAGTCTGATCGGCGCGGTCTTACTTCGGGAAAGTTCGATCGTCGTGGCGCTTCTCGTTCTGGGGAGTTTCGTTTTGTCCTTCAATTCCTTTTTCGAAAGTATATTCATCTGTTTCGGAAACTACATCTCCCTTTCGTTTTGGAATCCGCTTCCCAACCTCGTTCGTCTGCTCGTGTTATACGGAGCGGATCATATCTCGCAGAGGGCCTTGGGCCATCTGGACATTCTCGCGATTTTCACCGCTTCGCCCCTGTTCGTATTGGTGCTTTTTTTCTTCGTATTCCCGAGAAAACAACTGTATTGGAGCGGAGACAGAACCGGCGTGCGGGAGATGACCTCCACTCTGACTTCGTTCAACGGTTACGCGTTTTTGGCGTCGATTTTCGCGATGATCTCGGACCGTATGGAGATCTTTTTTTTGAAGTGGTATCATTCCCAGGAATCGGCCGCCGTTTACGGAACCGCCTTACAACTGTTCAGCGGATTCGTGATTTTGTTTTCGGTGATCAACTCGCTCATTTATCCGAAGTTGTCCCGATTGGTGGATTCACAGGAATTTCCCAAGTTTCTCTGGAAATCGGTGCTGTTGTCCGTGGGTATGGCGGTGGCTTTGTCGCCCGGTTTTTTTCTCGCGGAATGGATTTTGAATCTTCTCTTTCGGGGAAAATACGCGGATTCGATCGGAGTTTTTCAGATCCTCTATCCGAATTACATGCTGCAACTCGTTTTTTCCCCTTTGGGAATCGCGTTATTCGCGTTGGGACAACCGAGAATGCTCGCGTTCCTGTCGCTGCTTCGTCTCGTTTGCGGTTTGGTGCTCGCCAATCTTCTGATTCCGGAATACGGCCCGACCGGCGCCGCGTCCTCGTATTTTTTGGGGCAGATCGTTTCCTGGCTGATTTTGACCGGATATTTTCTGGCCTTCTTTAGGAAATGATCCGGTTTAACGATTTTAGTATATGCAAAAAGAAGAATATTTTAAACCGTATGGATCCTAAAACCGCGACCGCAGCCGATCCTAAACGGAAGCAGACGCGGTTGCGCCGAATTGGCGGATCGAAACGGGAAATGTTCGTTCCCGTTTTTTTTCTCTTCTTATCAGCCGCTTTTTCCTTATCTGCGGAATCCTACGATTCCTATCGAAGGGACGATCTGCTTTTGTTGGGAGACGGAAAGCGGGATCTGACGGGACAGGGCCGGTTTTTTTCCTTCCGCAAAAACGAAACGGAAAAAAGGGAAACCATTCCCGGCGAGAACGAAGCCCCGGGTGCGTATGCGAACCTACACGCGATCTACCGCGGATTGACGCAATACGGAGGGGCCGAACGGGAGAAGGCCGACGTTAGTTTTTCCTCGTACGACAAAAAAGGAGATATTAAAATCTGATAATACAGATGTTCCCTTTTGCGGACGTAGCCCGCC
>NZ_NPEF01000077.1 GCF_002811955.1 Leptospira ellisii | reverse complement strand
ACACCCTCCAAACATTAAACCGCCGTTCCCCTTAAACCGCCCGTGGACGTCCCGCAGGATTTTCGGTTTGTCCGGAAAAAATCCTACAAACATGATAGTTTGCCGAACTTTGATCACGTTTATACAGGACATCGGTGAATCCAATAGTATCTCCAGCTTTCGTTTTGGTGGCAATGTTCGCGGACTTCAATCCGGAACGGTGGAACTTCGATTGAATCAGGAAGTTTTACCCATTTCCGCAAACGGATCCTTCCAATTTACGGGCTCGGTCTTTCAAAATCAGGCGTATTCTTTGAGTGTTCAAAGTTCGGCAAACTATCATGTTTGTAGGATTTTTTCCGGACAAACCGAAAATCCTGCGGGAACTACCACGGCGGATTTACTGGATCTGGAGGTTTATTGTGTGACGGTTCTGATCAATTCCGAAACCGTTGCGGACCCGATCTCCATCAAAGAGGACGGAACCGCCTTGAACGTAAACGTTTCTTTGAGCGCTCCCATCGATCCCGCCGATTCGGTCGCGCATGTCGGTCTTTCTACAACCGCTCCCATAGATCATTTCAACCCCGGTCCCGATATGTATGATATGAATTTTGCGAATCCGGATTCCGCTTCCGTAACCGCAACGGATTCGGTTCCGACCGTGGTCACGGACTATTACGACCGCACTTATACCTTGAACGTGACAGTCGCTCCGATCGGCTTATCCCTTCCGTTCACGATCAAGATTTTAGATAATGATAAGATGATCAATAAAATCACCCGATTGAGCGGCAACATGCAGTATGGAGGAGCCACTTTCGGGGTGAATGGGGCGGACTCCGCTTGCAATTCGGACGCGGGTATCATATCCAAGGCTTTGCTCGGCGTTCCCAGCCGAGTTCCGGGAGCGCCGGATTGGCCGATCGCCCCGAATACGAATTATTACTTTTACGGCACGAACGTATTGATCGCAACTTCGGATAACAACGGAAATGTTTCGTATAACTCCGTTTTTACGAGCGGAGGTATTGCCGCCTCGGATTATTGGTCCGGATTCAACTCGGATTGGACGGTAGGAGCGAACAATTGTAGCGGTTGGACGGACGGCGGCGGGGGAGTCACCGGTCTTGCCGGCGACGGGGTTACGAACGTTCCTTGTAATGCGATCAATCGCCCCATTCTTTGTATACAGCTGCGATGACGCCAGAGGCGAACGGGTGACGTTTTGTCGGCTATTATTTTAGAAATATTGTATATTCAATATAATTAAACTGAATGGGTTCGTTTTCTTCCGATGACGGCGTACAATCCCTTGGCAACGCTCTGCAGAGCCCTCGTCATTACGCCTTTGAGTTTGATGTTTAGGAAAAGCTCCAGGATCAATTCGCGGAGAGCAAGGTCGAAGGGAAGATTATAATTCCTCCAAAGGATCCGAAAGCGGAACGGATAACTTTGTTCCGGTTTGTCCCCTTGGTCGGGCGGAAAATGGATCAGCGTTCCCTCGACGTACGTTTCCTCGTTACCGACGTGTTTGAATTCCACGTAGATCTGGACCCGATTCTTCAAAAAGGGAAGCGGGATCACCTGTAGTCCAGCCAATTCGGACCAGGTGATGTCGCTTAACGATAAAAATCCCCGCGTCTCTCCGCCTAAAACTCCGATCTTGAGATTGCCGCGTTTTCCTAGTCTACAACCGCCGCTCCTGGTCCGGAAAAGAATTTCGAGCGGAGATCCGGAATCCATATAACCGCCCTCGATCGCGATGTCGCGGAGTTGGATCGAATACGTGGGAGTCAGCGTTTTGTCCACTATGGAAACGGATCCGTTTTCTATTTTCATATTTTGGAATACGATTCTTCCGCGCTTGGGCATCAATCCGATCTTTTTATGCGGACTGACTATGTTCGTATAATCCATATGAAAGTTTTTGAATACGGAGGAGGGGATTCTCAACTTCCCCCGAAACAGCGAAAAAAAATCGATCTTTAGGTTGAGGGAGGAGACCCTTGCGTGGACTTGATCCGTTTTTAGGATTCCCGGAAATTCGACGGTGAAGTTTTTAGCGATTACGTAAAAGATGGGGAGCAGAATTCCGGAGGAAGTCCAGCGGAACCGGAAATGCCGAAAGGACGCGAAATTGACGATCGCTTGGATCACCGGTCCCGAAACCGCGAATTGTAGACCCGCGTAGGCGATCAGCAGATAGAACAAAATCTCCCAGATCCAACTCATGCGGATTTTATAAACCGAACTCCGTGCGGAATCGGACGCGCGTTATACGTTCCATATCGATGCGCGGATCGCGGGTTTCTCGAACAGAAACCGGAGGGAAAAGAGGATCGTCTTTCAATCGGGGCGTTTACTTCTTTTTTTCGATGATTCTATTTTCGATGTTCTTTTTGTCCATAGGGGAGATTTCCAATTCTTTCGCGAGGTCGTCCAGGAATTCCTTTTCCTTTTTCGTCAACGCGCCGTCCATGGAAACGATCACACATGCGTCCTCGTAAAATCCGGCGGCCATGATCGGATTTCCCTCCGAAAAGTTGCGGATCGTTTTTACGGGAAGGGGATTTTCGAATACGTCCGATAATTCCCCGATGATGGCGGTTTTGTCCGACTGATGATCGTAGAAGATACATCCCTCTTCGAAAAGGGCCTTGACCATCTGACCTACGAGGCTTCCTTCCTTTTGATGAAAGATGCCGTCGGCCATACAGGAATAAGACCAGACGCTCACGAGAACCTTAGCGTAATTTAATTTAAGCTGAAATATCTCCGATTGAGGATCCATTTCCTCTCTGAACTTTTCGTAAAATTCATGCCCCGGCAGGACTTTGCTTGCAAGGGATGAAAGATTCTCCATTGGCATTGGAAATTCCTCCAGGTTTTCAGAAAATTCTATCCTAACCATTGGATTTGCAATGAAAATCCGAAAAGAAAGACGTTGATTTTGACCTAAATTTTAGGAACCTGACTTTTGTGAACAACTCTTCTTCGAAAAGAAAGATATTGGTTACCTCCGCACTTCCCTATGCGAACGGATCGATTCACCTAGGTCACGTTCTGGAAGGCATTCAAGCGGACATATGGGTTCGTTATCAGAAGGCGATCGGAAACGATTGTTATTTTTTCTGTGCCGACGATACGCACGGTACCCCGGTGATGCTCGCCGCCAGAAGTCAGGGGATCACTCCCGAACAATTGATCGAACGGGTTCATCGGGAGCATTTTCAGGATCTTCGGTCGTTCGGAATCGAACACGACCGTTATCATTCCACCAATGCGGAAGAGAATCGCATCATCTCAGAGGAAATTTATTCCGAACTGAAACGGAAGGGACATATCTCCCGCAAGAGCATCGAACAGGCTTACTGCGAAAAGGATAAGATGTTTCTTCCCGATCGTTTCATCAAAGGCACTTGTCCCAATTGCAAATCCAAGGATCAATACGGAGACAGCTGCGAAGTCTGCGGTGCGACGTACGGTCCCAAGGATCTGATCGATTCGCACTGCGCTTTGTGCGGAACCTCTCCCGTTCCCAAAAACTCGGATCATATCTTTTTCGAGTTGGCCCGGTTTCAGGATTTTCTCAAAACCTGGATCGAGGACGGAGGGCACGTGGTCGACGGGGTCCGCAAAAAACTGCAGGAATGGTTCGAATCGGGGCTGCAGGCTTGGGATATTTCCAGAGACGGACCGTATTTCGGATTCAAAATTCCGGGGGAAGAGGACAAGTATTTTTACGTATGGTTGGACGCTCCGATCGGTTATATGGCGGCCTCCCTGAACTTCTTCGACGGGGACCGCAAGAAGTTCGATTCCTTTTGGAAGGACGAAACCGCGGAGATCGTTCATTTTATCGGGAAGGACATATTATACTTTCATACTTTGTTTTGGCCGGCGATGTTGAACGGAAGCGGTTACCGCACTCCGAGCCGTGTCCACGTTCACGGTTTTATCACGGTCAACGGCGAAAAGATGTCGAAGTCCAGGGGAACGTTCATCAACGCGGGAACTTACGCGAAATATCTCGACCCGGAACATCTCCGTTTTTATCTCGCGGGCAAACTCGGTCCGGGAATGGACGACCTGGATCTTTCCTTCGACGATTATACCGCGAGGGTCAATTCCGATCTAGTAGGAAATCTGATCAACCTCGTCTCCAGGATTTCCACCGGAATTTTGGACCAGCTCGACCGCACCCTAGGAACCGTCCCGCAGGAAGGAAGGGAATTGCTGAACGAACTGATTCATCAGGGGATCAAGTCGGGGACTTCCGAGGAAACGATTTCGAATATCATAAAAAACTCATATGAAAACAAGAACTATGCGCGCGCGATGCGGGAGATCGCCCGTCTCGGAGACCGCGTCAACCGCTACGTGAACGACAACGCGCCCTGGAAACTGATCAAAGAGGATCGCGAAAAGACGAGGGAAGTGATCACCACCGTCCTCAATGCGAGTCGGTTTTTGGCGGTTTATCTGTATCCCGTAGTTCCGAAAATATCCGAAAAAATCTATAAACTTCTCGGTCTCGAAAACGTTCCCGTCTTCGAAGACCTGGATTTGTCCAAGGTGTTGGAAAAAACGAAGGTGAATTCCTACGAGATGATCACGAAACGAGTGGATGAAAAGGCGATAACGACTATGTTAGAAGAGAATAAACGATCGATTCCTGTTCCGTCTAAACAGGAGGACGCTTCCAAAGAAGCGGCCGTTACGACCGCGGAAAATTCGGAGATTTCCATCGAAGATCTGACCAAAGTGGAACTTAGGGTGGGACGGATCGTGGAAGCAGGGCCCGTGGAAGGCGCGGATAAACTCGTAAACGTAAAGGTCGATCTCGGGGAACTGGGGATCAAGAACGTGTTTGCCGGAATCAAAGTCGCTTATCAACCCGAGGATCTGAAGGGTCTGAACGTGGTCGTCGTGGCCAATCTGAAGCCGCGAAAGATGAAGTTCGGAATCTCCGAAGCGATGCTTTTGGCGTCCGGAGAAGGGGAAAGTTTGAGTCTTTTCGTGCCCCATAAGGACGCGAAACCCGGAGATAAACTGAAGTAGGTTCTTACCGCGTTCATCCGCGATCGGCGGCGGACGCGCAAGATTCGGCCAAGACGGAAGTTTCGGTTTTTATAATATATGCCTCTTCAACTCGACATCGCGTATAGCTTTCAAAGGCTTTTGGAAAAAAGCAAAAACGTGGGCGGCCGCCTCGTTTCACGGCAGCTTACGCATATCGTGGATTCCTTCATTCTCTCCCGATTCGAAACTTCGGGAGTGGAGTTCAAGTCGGGGGACGAACTTTGTCTGATCGCGATGGGCGGTTACGGAAGAATGGAATTGTCCCCGCATTCCGACATCGATCTTCTGTATCTTCACAACGGAATCAAGGAACAAAGACTCGAAGCGGTGATTTCCAAGATCAATACCTATCTTTACGATTCCGGCAAGGAAGTGGGCCACGCATGTAGGACGATCAAGGAATGTTTCCGTTATCTGGACGACATGTCCTCGTATCACGCGTTTTTGGACGCGCGGTTTTTGGCGGGTTCGAGGGCTTTATTCGAAAAGTTTAAAGCGGAATTTCTCGAAAAACTCCCCGAAAAACGGACCAAATACTACAACGAAACGAAGGAGGAAATCCTTTCCTCACGATTCCTCAAGGAAGAACGTCCGATTTTGTTAAGCGAACCGAATCTCAAAACGGATCTTTGCGGGTTGCGCGATATCCAATACATGTTCTGGATGGAGAAGTCGGTCCGCAATCTTCCCTCTCTCGGAGGTCTTTCGATTTTACCGGTTTTTCAAAGGGGAGAGATCCAGCTTCTGCAGGAGGCGTACGATTTTCTTCTGCGTACGAGGATAGGGATGCACGTTTTGACCGGAAGAAAAACGGACCGTTTGGATCTGAACCTACAACAGGAAGTCGCGGAATATCTCGGCTTCGGTGCCAAGTCCGAACTCTCCTCCGTCGAAAAATTCATGCACGTTCTTTACGAACATCAGAAGAACATTTACTTCATCATCAGAACGTATCTGGATTCCATCATAGAAAAGAGAAAGAGTTCGGAAGGGGAAAGTTTTCCGTACGAAGAACTTCATTTTTTCAGGATCGGCAACACGGTTTTTCCTCCTGTGATCGGAACCATATTCACGAATCCTCATACGATTTACAGGGACGTCATGCTCTCTTTTCGTATGATTCAGGAGAAGAATCTGCAGGTATCGGGAACCCTTCTCAACGAGTTCCGGTTCGCGTCCAATTTTTTGGACGACGACTTCAAATATTCCCCCGAGGTGAACGAGGAATTCCTGAAGATCCTGCGGACGCCGAAGGAGCGGGGCCGCGTTCTGAAACTGATGCACGAATCCGGAATCCTCGGCGCGATTCTTCCGGAGTTCGGGGCCTGCACGAATTTTCCGCTCTTTAGCTATCATCACGAATTCACCGTCGACGAACATACGCTTCTGATTCTCCACGAACTGGACGTGTTGGATCGGAAACGGTTTCCGGATCCGGAAGTGCAAAAGGCCTACGACGAATGCTCCAAGGCGGAACTTTTGGCTCTTGCGATTCTGTTGCACGACGCGGGCAAGGTCAAGGAAGGGGACCATTCCGAATACGGGGCCGAACTCGCCGTTTCGGTGGGGGATCGCCTGGGGTTGAGCGAGGAGGATACGGATCTTTGCCGCTTTCTCGTGGAAAAACACACCCTTATGTCCGAGTTGAGTTCCAAACGGGACATCTCCGATCCTAAGTTGATCTTCAATTTCGCAAGAACTGTGGGAAGCCGGGAACGATTAAGAAAACTTTATATTCTTACCGTGATCGACACGAAGTCCGTCGGTTCCGGTGTTTTGACGAATTGGAAAAGTTCGATCCTAAACACGCTTTATCTGAACACGATCCCTTATCTCGTGAGCGATTCCAAAAACGCGCCCGACGATTCCCCGGGTCGCGACGTCCAATTGGAAAATTTGAAGACGTATCTCGTCTCCAAGGAAGGCTTGGACGAGGAGATTTCGAAAACCGTCATTCGGTTCGCCGACGAAGTCGTTCCTTCCTCCTATTTGAACACGGTTTCCAACCGTAAAATATTAAAGAATTTTAAAGCGGTAGGTTTGTTGGCCCGGAACGAATCCATCGGCATGATTTTCGAAGCGGAGCAGGATCCCGCGTTCGTTACGATCGACGTGGTCACGGTTCATCGCCCGGAAATACTTTTGGATCTTTCCTGCGCGGTGTCTTCGGAGGGTTTGAGTCTTCTCGGCATGAAGAGTTATACGTTGGGCGAATTCTGGATCAACTCCGTGCAGGTGACCGATTCCGCGGGAGGAGGAAATTTGCCCCCCGAAAAATTGGAGCGTCTCGAGTCGAAGTTGAAGGCGATCTCCTCGGGTTCTTTGAAACGGGAAAGTATCGCGTTCCAAAGAACCGATTGGAATCCGAGAAAACCCACTCCGGAAAGCATCGTCAACCGATCCGTGATGTTCGACAACGGAGATCTTCCCGACGTCACGATCATGGAAGTGCGTATGCCGGACGCGGTGGGATTGGTGTATAAGATCCTTCAGATCATACTCGAATCGGAGCTTAAGGTCCGTTACCTCCGCGTTTCGACGAGCGCCGATTATGCGTATGATTCCTTTTATCTTCAGACTGCGGAAGGTTCCAAACTCGAGGATCCCGATCTGCTCTTCAAACTCAGGGATAAAATCCTAAAGCTGCAGTTCACGGAACAGTCGATGACCGAGATTTCGATCTGATCTGATCGAGGACGCTTTTTCCGGAAACGGACTTCACGTTAGCGCTTCTTGATTCTTCGGGTTTTTTCGCTCGCGCGGAAAACGGGGCCGGGTTATACTTTCCAAAGAATCCGATTTACGAATTCCAAATACAAAACGATCGTTCGACCGAAGGAACCGGAGAATTACATGCAATATCCATCGAATCAATCCTCGAATCCAGCGCTTGCAAGTTTCGACATTTCCGATTACAAGGGAAATAGGGGAAAAAATTTCTACGACGAGGACCGCGTTCTTCAAACCCTCGTGGAAAAACATTCGAAAGGTTACGACGCCGCGCATAAGAAAGCGATGATAGAACATCTTTCCGGATACGGTTCGCTCGTAGGCGGAGTTCTCGACGAACTTACGGACGCCTCCCATAAGGAGGGAAAATACGGAGAAATCGTCAAATACGACCGGACCGGAAACCGCATCGATCAAGTGGTGTATTCCAACGAACAAAAACTTTCCAGAAAAATCTCATACGATTACGGAATCGTAAATCTCGATTATCATTCCTCTTGGAAACATCCTTTCACGGATCTTCACCGTTACGCTCTCGCCTATTTGTCCAATCAAAACGGAGAAGGAGGCGTAACGTGTCCCCTCGCCATGACCGAAGGGATGATTAAAGTTTTGGAGGCGCTCGGAACTCCGGAACAGAAGGACAAATTCCTGACTATGGTCGCGGGCGAGGGAAGTTCCTCGCACTTTATGGCGGGCCAATACGTGACCGAACGCGTCGGAGGTTCGAATGTAAGCGCGAACCGTACGATCGCAAGAAAACAGGAAAACGGAAAGTGGATTTTGACCGGGGAAAAATGGTTCTGTTCCAACCCCGGCGACGTTTGGGTTACGACCGCGCGCGTGGAGGATTCGAGTACGATCGGACTTTTTTTGGTTCCGAGAATCAAGGACGACGGTACGTTAAACGGACATCACATTCTCCGTAAAAAGGACATCATCGGTTCCCGCGGAAAACTCACCGTGGAGATCGTCTACGACGGAGTCGAGGCCGAGGCTCTGGGCAGACCCGCGCACGGGATCGCCAACCTGATCAAATACGTGATCGGAATTTCCAGGCTTCACGTCTCTTTGGCGGCTTCGGGAATTTCCAGAAGAGCCTGGATGGAGGCCTACGAATACGCGAAATTCAGAACCGCCTACGGAAGCAAAATATTAGAATTCTCTTCTTTACTAAAACAATTGAGCGACCAAAGGCTGAAACATACGGCGATGCTTACCTCCGTTTTCCGTCATATCCATACTCCCGATTCCCTTAAACTCGCCGGAGAGGTTTTGGCTCCCCTGCTGAAATACAAATGTTCCGCGACTTCGACCGAAATCACGTACAACTCGATTCTGGTCCTCGGAGGAAACGGAATCGTGGGCGATTTTTCCGCCCTTCCGAGGCTGCATAACGATTCCATCATCAACGAAACCTGGGAAGGCACGCATCTCCTTCTCAGCGAACACGTGTTACGCGGGTTTAAGAGGGAAAAGGTCGCCAAGGCGTTCTTTCAATACGTGGAAGAGATTACGGATTCCCGATCCCCTGCGGCGGAATCGATCGGCAAAAAATCGAAACTACTCCGGGATATCCTTGCGGCCTCCGACGCGGAAGCGCTGGATCTCAACCGGATCTATATTTCGGATCTCGCTTTCGAAGTTTTCGCCTTAGCTTCCTTATCCGATCTTTCCGGCGAAAACGCACCCGGTCCGCAGAGGGATCTTTCGGTTTTCCGGGACGGTTATTTGGATTTGACCGACGCGGGCGGAAGTTTCGCGGACAAGGGCCGTTTCAGCGGGAATCCGGAACGCTTAAAATCGGTGATTCATTATTAAACGACATCGTAGACGATCCTTCCGCGAGAACGGGGAATTTTCATTTTCCCCGCATCCATTCCACACATTCCCGTAATTTCGTGCGGACATCTGCCGCGGTTCCCTGATAGGGACGGCCGTGACCGGGAAGGATCCGTTCAAAGGAATAGGCTTCGAGTTTTTGCATCGATTCCGTCTGTTCCTTCCAGGAATACCAGCATGCGTCCCGGAATGCGATCAGACGTTCCCGTCCCGGTTGAAAGGCTAGATGGTCTCCGGTGAATAATATGCGATTTTTATAAAGTAGAACCGCGTGTCCTTTCGTATGGCCCGGGGTCGGAATTAGTATTAGATCTTTTGCAAGTTCGAAGGCCTCCGTTCCCCGAAAAACGATCTCCGCGTCGGGCAGGGCGCTTTTATCCCCTTCGTGAATGATCCTTTCGCAACCGAACGTTTCGCGGAACTTCGCGTGATCGGCTACGTCGTCCCGGTGCGTCAGGAATTGATACCGGATTCCCCCGAACGCTTGGATTTTTTCGGCGAGGGAAGGGACGAATCTGGGAGAATCGACCAATACGTTTCCTTCTTCTCGGACGATCAGATACGAAAACGCGCCGAACGAGGATTTGGAATGGTATCCGCAATAATACACTCCGTCTCCCAATTCCGCGGGAAAGGTCCCCTTGGCTTCCGAAAGATCGGTTCGATCCACCGTTCCGATTGAAGCGGTCGGACAGGCGACCAAGGCGCGCAGCGCGGATTTCGCATCAGCGTCGTTAGACGGCTGTTCACAAACGTACGAAGCGCCGTTTTTATAGGCGAAGACGGAAGGCGCCAAAATTCTGCAGGTTTCACAATCTATGCAGGAGGAATCCACGTAGAAGTTCCCTTCCGCGTTTTCGGTCCGTTTTTTGAGAGGGTTCGCCATATCGTTTAGACAAGTCGTTTCGGAATCGGGTTTTCTGCCTTGTTGAATTTTGATTCGTAACAAAGCGGTTCACAATTTGAATTCTGTAATCAAAATGAAATATTATCCTAATTATTTTGTAACCTGATTGAAATATACATCTCAACCAGGTTACAAAAGGAGAATGCCTCCGGAAAAGATTACATTCCGGTTTCAGAGTGAGATGAAAGTAAAAAAGAAAAAGCGGAAATCACCCGTAGAAAGCGGATGGGTGAGGATATCCGTCATCGGCGTTTTATTCGCGTTCGGAACGGGACTTTGGTCGCAGGAAAAGCAGAATTCCGATCCGCAAGCCCAGGAAAATACGAAAAAGGAATTCTACGAAGACAACGAAACGGGTTTGATTTATACGAAACCCGGTCCGAATCGGACTAAGATCGATCCGATCGGGAGGGAAAATTTTCCCGAACGGAAAGAGATGCAACTTCCCAATCACTTTCGACACAGACCGGATAAGTTGAACGAGGAAAAACTGGTGATCGCGGCCAGAACCCAATTCCGAGGCGTAAGCGGCAGCAAGGAATCGCCCTTTTCCGGAAACGAGGATTTCAACACGGTCGATGCCAACTTCAGAAGATTGAGGCTCGGCTTTTTTTACCAAGGCGCGAAGTGGTGGGGGTTCGCCACGCAGTTGCGTTTGGAAAACGCGCTGAACAGCCAATTCCTAAAAGTGACCAAGGATAAAACCTCCGGCGACGTCAAAGACGTTACGTTGAACGATTCGAGGGGATTGATCCACGAGGCCGTGGTTTGGCTGAACATCCCGTTTATGAGTTCGCGTTTCACCGTAGGTCAGATCAACGTTCCGTTTAACAGGGAATATATCCAGAGTTCGGCCAACTTCGTTTTTTTGGAACGTTCTTTGATCACCAACGTTCTTCCGCAATTCGACATAGGGGCGATGATCGCGTTTCATCCTTTGGAGTTGATCGATAAAAAATACACGAGACATCTTTCGGTCCACGCTTTCATCGGCAACGGCCACGGAGGCGGAGGGGATTACGGTTACGGCAGAAGGCAGGACAACACCGCGACCAGACAGAATCTTCCGCAACTCCTCGCTCCGGTTTATTACGGCAGAATCCAATACAACGTCTTCGGCGGTCTCGTCAAAGGGGACAAGGATATAGGTTGGGTCGAAGGGGACGAGATTTTTCAGAACGAAACCAAGTTGTCCTTCGGAGCCGGCCTCGCGCAAACGACGCAGGTCAAAACGGCGCAGCCGATTCCCCTCGAATATCTTTATAAAAATCAGACCGCTCCGAAACTCATTCTGCAGCAAACGACTCCGACGGGAGGTTCCGATCCCACGGGTTTACATTCCGACTATCTCGCGGACCGATCCGTCACCACGCCGGGACGCCCTAATCTGGGAATCGTAGGTCATACGTACGACATGACGTTTACGTGGAAGGGTTTTTATCTCAACGGCGCTTGGAGCAAGTTCTCCGGTTCCGCGGCCAATCAGGTCACGGGGTATCATGGTACGATCGGATACAACATTCATCTTTACGAATCGAAATACGTCATGCCCGTGTTCAAGTTCGAATTCGTAAAAGGCGATTGGAATCAGAACCAGATTTTCGATCCGGGAGAGGCGTATTACATCTATTGGGCGGGAATCAACCTTCTCGGGGATTATCATCTGTATAAGGTGCAGCTGTTCTATCAGCAGATGCACACGAATTCCGCGAAACATTTCTTTCTGAACACTACGGATAACCGCGATTCGAGGGCGGTTTATCTGCAGTTTCAAGCCAACTTTTGGACCGGGACTTCCTCTCCGGAAAACGTTTCGGGAGGGGCGATTTACAGACAGGATTATTAAGCGACTTGGGAAAATTCGCGGGAGATTTTTTCCTTAGGAAACGACGAGCAGGGAGCGGTCAAAGAGTTTCAAGATCGAATAGATCTCCGCTTCCGCCTTCTGCGTATGTATCAGAGAATACGCCTGGTTGATTCCGAAGCCGTCCATCATATAACGGAAAAGTACGAAAATCTCTTCGCGATCGAAGTCTTTGCGCAGATAATCGAGGTCTTGTCCGAGTTTGATCATCTTCAAATGATAGCGATGATACAAACGGTTGTAGTAATCGATTTTGGACTTCAGCTTGTCCTTGGTCATGATCTCGTTGGTGAGAAATTGATAACAGACCCGGGTGAGCTCCTTCTTCGCGTTGATTTCGTGTAGGATGGGTTTTAGGAAATTCTCCCGTATATCCGCGGAACTGGTGCATCGCGAAAAAAGGGATCTTGCGATTTCCAGATCCTTTCTCGCGGCGTAATCTATGAGAATGTAGATGAGATCGTCCTTACTTTTGAAATGTTCGTAGAACGTGCCTTTGGCGAATCCGGCCTGCGCCGTGATGTCCTCCACTCTGGCTTCGTGAAACCCCTTGCTGCCGAAAACGAGAAGGGTCGCTTCCAGCAGTTTGTTTTTCGTTTCCTGCGATTTTTTGGATTCCTTTCCGGAAGTGGGGTAATACGCTCCGAAACCGGGAAAATATTTCTTTCCCGGTTCGTTCGTTGCCGCGTTCGACTTTGCCGTTTTGGACAAGGTATTACTTCCTTTGCGCCGCCGGTTTCCTCTTGAATTTCGAGGTGATATCGTTGAAGACCGAGAGCGTAACGGGAACGTATAAAAGACTGCCTATCGTTCCGAAGCCCAATCCCCATCCCAAGGCCAGAGTCATCGGAATTAGGACCGGATCGGAACCGCCCACGCTGTAAGCGGTGGGCAACAAACCGGCGACCGTCGTAAGCGTGGTCAAAAGGATCGGCCTGAATCTTCTTTGACTCGCTTCGATCAGAATCTCGTCCATACTCGCGTTCGAATTCTTTTTGATCGAATCGATACAATCCACGAGAACGATCGACGCGTTGACCAAAACCCCCGCAAGACCGATGATTCCGATCATCGCGAGAAAGCTGATCGATTTTCCGGACAACGGAAAGCCGATTACGATGCCGATGATGCCTAACGGAATCGTGCTGAGAATCAGCACGGGCTTCCAAAAACTACGGATCGTCAAGGCGAGAATTCCGAAAATTCCGAAGATGGCGATCAAACCCGCCTTCGCAAGGGAAGCCATCGATCTCTGCGTGTCCTTTTCCTCTCCGCCGAAGGAGATCGATACGCCCGGATATTGTCTTTCGATGAGGGGTTTGAATTCGTCCGCGACTTTTTGGTTCGCGTCGTGCGCCGTTATCTGATCCAGCTTTACGTCGCCGTTCACGGTTATGGCCCTTTCGAAATCCTTGTGTGCGAGAAGTTCCGGAGATTCGATCAGATCCATCTTGGAGATTTTCGCGAGATTGGTGATGTTACCCGCCTTGTTTCTCAGGGGAATCGTCTTGATCTCGTTCGGATTTTTGCGGAAGTCCCTGTCGTAAAGCACCCGCAAATATATTTTCGTTCTTCCTTTACGGACGGTCCCCGCCCTTTCGCCGTCGTAAGCCGCGCGTAAACCGTTAGCCGCGGAAAGGGTGGATACTCCGGTGAAACTTTCCAGACCTTCGTCGAGCTGGATGTACATCTGCTTACGACCGAAACGATAATCGTCGCGAACGGAAAAAACACCCGGAATGGATTTTAGGAAAGATTGAAGTTCGTCGGAAATCTTCTTTAGAGTTTCGTAATCTTTTCCCTGGATGGAAATCGTGATGGGTGCGCCGATCGGCGGAGCGTTTCCGAATTCCTCGAGAAAGAGTTCGTTGACTCCCGGAGTTTTTCTAAGATCCGCTTCGATGGATTTCAGAATCTCGGAGGCTTTTCTTTTCCGCGTCGATTCCGGCGTAAGATAGATCAGGACCACGCCGAGGTTTTCGCCGAACCGGGAAAGCGGATCGTCCGGATCGGTTTGTTGTACTCCGATTTTGGTCGAATAACTTACGAGTTCTCCTTGCGGAATTTTTTGAACCACGTTCTCCATATACTTCATCTTCTCGCGCGTCTGAAAGATCCGCGACGTCGGGGAGAATTCGGCCTTGATCATGATGATCTCGATATCCTCTTTCGGAAAGAGGATGAAGTCCATTTGGGACATGACTCCGCAGGATCCGAAAACGAGAAGAAGAATGACGGCGAAGGAGCTTTTTTTGTGTTTGATATTGAAGGAAACGAGTTTCGAGAATCGATCCTCGATGGAGGCGAAAACGGAATCCATCCTTCGGCGAAACGCTCCTTTGACCCTCATCTGGTCGGGGGTTTTAGCGAACGCGGCAATCCGCGCCGGAAGAAAGAGGAACGATTCCACCAGACTCGCCGTAAGCGCTACGATGACGACTAACGGAATTTCCCAGATGAATTTTCCCATGATCCCGGTCATAAAAAGCATCGGTAAAAACGCGGTCACGGTGGTTAGATACGATCCGAAGATGGGAATGATCATCTCCACGGTTCCCCGCAAGGAAGCCGTAAACGAATCGTTCTTTTCGGCGAGGTACGTATATATGTTCTCGGAGATGACTATGGAGTTGTCGACGAGCATTCCGAGAGAAATGATGAGACCCATCATCGAAATCATGTTAAACGAAACGTCGAAGAAAGGGAGAACCGCGAAGGTCATCAACATCGAAAACGGCAGGGAGAGCGAGGTAAGCGTCGCCGTTCTAAAATCCAAAAACAGGAATAGGATTCCGAAGACGATGGCAAACCCGATCAACGCGTTCGAGGTGACGACGTTAAGCCGATTCTTCGTCCTTTTCGCCTCGTCGTTTAGAATGAAGGTTTTCATTCCGGAAGGATAGGTTTTGGAAAGTTCTTCAAGACGTTTGTGGACTTTTTCCGCGACTTCGATCGCGTCCGCTCTTTCCTTTTTGATCACGGAAAGCGTAAGCCCCTGTTTTCCGTTTGCTATGGCGAGGAAGCGGGGATATTCGAACGTATCCTCCACCCTCGCGAGATCCGCCAATTTTACGGTGGAGAATATCTCGTTCGTCCTCGTGGGAATTTTTCCGATTTCGGAGGGATCTTTAAATTCTCCGTCGATTCTAAGATCGAATGCGTTTTCCGAATCCACGGATCCTGCGGGAAGGTTGACGTTTCTGTTGCGTATGGTCGTCGTGATGTCGTGAAGTTCTAGGGAATACTGTTTTAGTTTATTCGCATTTACTAATATTTGCCATTCGCGGTCCCGTTTGCCGAAGACGTCCACGCGGGCCACTCCCTGAATTTTTTCCAGTTCCAATTCTATGAATTCGGCCGTCGTATGAAGTTCGATCTCGTTCTTTCCGCCGAAAACCGAAAATTCGATGATCGGAAACGATCCGGATTTTCGTTCCGTCATTTTCGGTTTTTCAGTCACTTGGGGAGGGAATTCCGACATCGCGTTGTCTACGGCCCGCCGGATTTCGTTTAGGACTTTTTCCGGGTCTTTTTCTTCGAGACTTACGCGGACGTCTATGTCCGAGACCGAATTTCGAGAGAAGGAACGGATCTCGTCGATTCCGTCGATTTCTTTCAGACGTTCCTCGATCGGATATGTGACTCGAAGTTCTACGTCTGCGGGAGAAGCCCCCGGAAATTTGGTCGAGATGACCATTTGTTTCATGTCCACGTTCGGGAACGCGTCTCGTCGCAGGCCGAGGAGAGAAACGATCCCGGAAAGGAAGATGAAGGTCATTCCTAAGTACATGAAAAGGCGATTTTTGATAAACGATTCTATAAGTGATTTCATAAATTTCTGACTGACTGGTCAGTCTTGTGGGAGCGTCTACTGTGTCAACGGGAAAAGTGCGGGAACTCCGCATCTTCCACGGTCATGCATCGGGTTCGGATCGGTTTTGCGGAGGTAATCCGGCATTTTATGTCTCCCGGGATCGGAGAAAGTGAAAGAGGACATTCCTCCATCTTTATGTCACTTATTAGTTTCAAAATTGGAACGAGAATTTCGGAACACACCCCCGATTTCTCGTGCCCTTGAAAAATTTGCGGGAACTCCCCGTATTCCCGTCTTTCTCCGAGGGCGACTCTCACCCTTATTTCATTGACACCGCCCGAAGGGGAGAATCTGATCTCAACTGTGGAAAGAAACCGACTCGCCTTAGCAATCACATTTGTTCTCACCATTTTGTCCGTCCTCATCGGACTCGTAAACATATCCCTTGCGACGAGTAATTCCAAATACTCCCGAACTTCCGGAGGAACCTTTTTCAGCACGGCACCGATCGGCGCGGCGTTGATCAAAGTGGAAGGGGAAATACATTCCGGACATTCTACGTTCGAATCGACAGGTTCGGAAACGATTCTCCAAAAACTGAGAGATATAGAAGATAATCCTAATATTAAAGGAATCTTAATCGAAATCAATTCTCCGGGAGGAACCGTCGGCGCCTCGCAGGAGATTTATAACGAATTGATGCGTCTCCGTAAAACGAGGAAGATCGTCGTGTCGATGAAGGACATGGCCGCCTCCGGCGGCTATTACATCGCATCTTCCGCGGATAAGATATTCGCGTTATCCGGAACGATTACCGGATCGATCGGAGTGATCGCGATGGCTCCGAATATCAAAGGTTTGTTGGATCGATACGGAGTGAAGATGCGCACCTATAAGGAAGGTAAATACAAGGATTCGCTTTCCTTGTTTCGGGATTCGACTCCCGAAGAGGACGAGATGATACAAAAGATGTTGTCCGATACGTACACGGAATTCGTTCAAGACGTCGCAAAAGGAAGGAATCAAACCGTAAAATCGGTTCAGAACTTGGCGGAAGGGAGAATCTATTCCGGTCAAGACGCGTTTCGCAATAAACTCGTGGACGAGATCGGAGGAAGACAGGAGGCTCTCGAGGAATTATCAAGACTTTGTC
>NZ_NPEF01000076.1 GCF_002811955.1 Leptospira ellisii | reverse complement strand
CGGTTCCCGTCGATTCGGAGGTCAAGGATTCCCCGTTTTCCTTTCGTTCCTCGGCGATCGACGCTGTGGAAATCGATCATCTCGAAGATCGAGACAAACCGAAAGAAATTTCCGTCCTGGCGCCTCCGCCCCCGGAAACAAAGCCGGCGGAACCCTCCGTTGCCGAAACGAAACCGACCGCGGAAACGGCCCAAACCGCTCCGTCTCCGAACGTATCTCCCGCTCCGACCGCAACGTCAGTCATAAAAACCGAATCGCTTCCCCCGACGGAATCGGCTCCCCCCTCTTCCGTTTCCCAAAACGAAACACAAACTTCGGCGAAATCGACGAAACCGAAAAAGGATGAGAACGAACCCGCGACCGATGAAACCGCAGGATCGGCGAACGCTCCTTCTGTGGCGAAAACGAAACTGCCGCTTCAGATCAAACTGATGGCGGTGATATCCCTTTTGATGACGGTCACGGTTTCCACGATCATTTTCTTCGCGTCCTCCGCGTTTCGGGGAGATTCCGAAATCCGGGTTCTCCAAAACAATTTAAATTTAGTGAATATTCTCGGTTTAAAAATCAAAACCGACATCAACGACATTCTTTCCAACGGAAAACAGATCGCGGGCGCCCTCAATCAGGGAAAATCCGGAATCGTCTTTGCGGATATCTTTTTCCAAAACGATCCCGATTTTATCTACGCGGGAATGCTCCAAAACGGAAGCGGCGGAGCCGTGGTTCTCAACGAATTCTTCAACGATCCGTATTTGAGCGAAATCAAATCGCAACCGAAGGAAATCACGGATCTGATCCTTTCCCGACCCAACATGATTCAGAAATCGATCGCCACCGGAGGTAAGTTCGAAAATCTGAGCGCCGAATTTAAGGAACCCATCTTCGCGCTCGCGATTCCTTCCTCCTCCAGCCCCGACGCGAGGGTTCTGGTGCTCGTGCTTCGTCTGGAAAAATTCCTGAGTGCGTTTCAAAAGCAGGACATTTCCGAGGTGTTTTTGGTCAACGGCGAAGGGGATCTCATCGCACATTCCGATCCGAAACTGCTGCAGTCGAATACGAACTTTCTCGACCTTCCGATCGTGGAATCCATGATCAACAGTTCCGAAAATACGAAACAGATCGAATACAAGGACAAGGAAGGCAAGGCTTGGTTCGGTTCGTTCCAAAAACTCGGTTTCGGAGGAGGAGCCGTCGTCTCCATCGTCCCCGAGGACAAGGCGTTCGAAGCCGTATATCGGATCCAAAAGACCAACATCCTGATTATGGGAATCGCGCTTTGTCTCGCGCTGATCATCGTGTTCTTCTTTTCGCGCACCATCACGAAACCTATATTAAGTCTTTTGCATGCGACTACCGAAATCGCGCGCGGTAATTTCAAGATCGGAATCAAATCCACGACCAAGGACGAGGTCGGACTTCTCACCGACTACTTCGTCGACATGGGCAAGGGTCTCGAAGAAAGGGAAAAGGTAAAGGACGCCCTCGGAAGATTCGTAAACAAGGAAATCGCCGAGATGGTTTTAAAACAGGAACTCACCCTCGGGGGAGAAAGAAAGATGTGTGCGATCTTCTTCTCCGATATCCGGAGTTTCACCTCCATCTCCGAAAAACTCCAACCGGAAGAAGTGGTCGAATTCCTAAACGAATACATGACCGAAATGGTGCGTTGTGTGAACGACACGCACGGAATCGTTGATAAATTCATCGGAGACGCGATCATGGCCACTTGGGGCGCGGCGAAAACCTCCAATCAAGACGCAGAAAACGCGGTTACCGGCGCCCTTATGATGCGGGAAGCGCTGCTTCGCTTCAACCAAGGAAGGGGCGGAGATAAAAAACCGATCATAAAAATCGGCTGCGGCCTGAACTACGGTCCCGTGATCGCGGGTCAAATCGGTTCCGAAGAAAGATTGGAATACACGGTCATCGGAGACGCGGTGAATCTGGCTTCCCGTGTGGAAGCCTTGAATAAACCGTTCGGCACCGATATCCTGATCACGCAGGATATGTACGACCACGTTTCCGAATTTTTTCACGTTGAAAAAATGCAATCGATCAAGGTGAAAGGAAAGGAAGAACCGCAGGTGATCTACGCCGTTTTGGGCAGAAAGGACGATCCGAATTGTCCTCAAACCGTGGCGGAACTGCGGACCAGAATCGGAATCGAGTGGGAGCCCCCTAAGAAAAAGGAGGACAAGTCGTCCGAACCGGGGGAAGAAGTTAAGTATGAGATACTTGACTGAGGGAAAATACGTAGTCACCGTACTCGCCGGTCTCGGAATTCTCTTTAGTATATTATTATACTTTCATCTGTTTTCCGGAAAAAAGACGGGAACCAATCCGGTCATCGGAGAACTCCGCTTTAAGAATAAGAAGGCGCAGAGGAAACTGGATTCGGAAGTGGTATGGGAGGACATAGAAACCTCCATGCCGGTAATGAACCGGGACACCGTGCGCACCGACGACGGTTCCGAAGCGGTACTCGTTCTCAACGACGGGACCGAAATCAAACTCGATCAGAAAAGTATGATCTTCTTGGACTTTTCGGATAAGAACCTATCCATCGACTTCGCTTACGGATCTGTTTCCGCGAACAAGGAAAGCGGAACCGAGATGAAAATCAAAAGCGGAGGAGCCACCGTCGCCGTCAGTCAGGGCGATTTAAAACTCTCCAAATCGGAGGATCAGGCCCTCAATCTGGAAGTTTCCAAAGGAAGCGCGAAGGTGGTCTCAGGAGATCAGGAATCCAGCGTGACCAACAATCAGGCCATCGAACTCAAAAACGGATAATCCGAAATCCGCTCCCTGTCCATCGGACTTTCCTCCCCGCCGGAAAGAAAATTTTTCCAAAGCGAAACCGCCACGGTCCCCGTTTCCTTTGTCTGGAACAAGGCGGAATCGGTCCGCGACTACGTCCTGGAAATTTCGGCGCATCCTAGTTTTTCCAAAAAGGTGATGCGCACCAAATCCAATTCCACGACCGCGAACAAATCCCTCGAAAAAGGAACCTATTTTTGGAGGGTGACCGCGGTCAACCCCGCCACACAAAAACCGGAATACAGCGAAACGCGTTCCTTAACTATATTAGGAAATTTGAAACCTTCCCTTTTCTCCCCCTCCAAATCGGAGGAATTCAAATACACTTCCGTACAACCGAGCGTTACCGTTCAATGGACCGCGGTCGATTTCGCCAAAGGATATACGGTGGAGATCGCGAAAGACAAATCCTTTTCGGATCTTGTGCTCACTCAGGAAGCCCAAGGTTCTTTGTATCGTTGGGATAAAACCAAGGAAGGCGCATACTTCGTACGCGTGACTCCTAAATTCTCCCTAAACGATTTAAAGGCCGCAGTTTCCGAATCCGTCCCTTTTTCCGTACGCAGATTGGAAAAACCGGAGCCTCCCGTTCTCAAACGTCCCGCGGAACAGGAGGAGATTTCCCTTCGTAAATTCTCCAAAGAAGGAGGATTATTCGTCTGGTCCGGTTCCTCCGAATTCAAGGAATACGTTTTGGAAATCGCACAGGATTCCGATTTTAAAAATCCGATCGTTTCCAAAAAGACGACCTCCACTTCCTCGGTTTCGCCTCCGCTGCAGAACGCGGGCGCGTACTATTGGAGGGTAAGAACGGAATCCAAGGAAGGAGAAGGATTCTCCTCTCCCGCGCGTCAATTCAAGTTGTTGGCTCTGGAGAATTTGGATCTTCTTTTTCCCGCTTCCAATCAACAGTTGGGACATCCTTCCAATAGAAAATTGACGTTTCGCTGGCAAAGACCGGAGCCTTCCGGAGTATATAAATTGGAAGTGGCGCAGAATTCCGAATTCACCGGAAACGTGATTCGCGAAAATTTCCGCGCTTCCATGGGAACGATTTCTCTGCCCGTGGTCGGACAATATTACTGGAGGGTTTCTCTGTTGGGAAGCCAAGGAGAGAATGTGTTGACGAGCCAAATACAATCGTTTCAGACCTCGGACAACGCCCCTTTCCTGAGCCAAAGCAGTCCGGCTCCGGAGGAATCGATCGATATCTCCAATCGGGACAGCATCGATTTCCGCTGGGAAGTGGAAGGCGAGAACGATTCGATCACGTTCGAACTTTTGGAGCTGAGGGAGAAAGGAGGAGCGAAGGCGCTTCTCAAACGCGAACTCAAAACAGATTCCTTTTCGTTTAGGGATTTTTCGATTTTGGAGGAAGGTAAATTCCAATGGAGAATCACCGCGCGTTATAAGGACAAAAACGGAGCGGTGAAATATACGATTCCCGTTTCCCGTAATTTCGAAATCAAGTTGAATAAGACGATACGGCCTCCGGAAATTCTATCGCCTAAGGAAATTTATGTGGAATAGAACCTATCGAACTTTTCTTTTCTGCTGTTTCCTATCCGCCGCGGTTTCTTTAAACGCGGAAGAGGATAATCAGTATCTGGAATGGAAATCCGTTCCGGAAGCGGGCGGTTATATGGTGGAAATCAAGGATTCCCACGGAAGGATCACGAGAGATAAAACCAAAAACACGAAATACGAGGTGAATCTTTCTCCCGGCGTCTACGAACACAGGATCGGCGTTCTCAATAAATTCGGAAGGGTTTCCGTGTTTTCGGATTGGATCAGTTTCGAAGTGGTTCTTTCCCGCGCTCCCGTGGTGGAACCGGATTCGAACGTCCGCGTTCTCCGGGAAAAACTGGGACCGCATCTCGTCGTAAAAGGGGACAACTTCACCGAAGCGATGAACGTTACGCTTCTTCTTCCTTCGGGAGAAACGATCAAACCGGAATACGAATTCGTGAACGCCAAAGAGATCCGCATCAAAACGGAACGTCTGGATCTTAAAAACGGAAGTTACACCCTTTCTTTGGAAAATCCCCGGAATAAAAAAACGGCGAAAAAGGGATTTCTCGTTCTCGCGGATACCGAAACGCAACTCGCCGAAATCGTAAAACAGGCGGAAAAGGAAAACCGGGATTCCGCCTCGTTCATCCATTGGAAACCCGCGCTCCAATCCTCCGTATTGCCGGGTTGGGGACAACACACTCAGGAAAAAACCTATAAGACCTGGATCTTTCCGATTTTGATCGCAGGCGCCATCGCCTATTCCTCGCAGCAGTATTCGGAATACAACTCCAGCTTAGGCGCGTTGGACGACAGCAAAAACCTCAACCGCGCGCTCCTCGTTCTGGACAATCCCGCCTTCCTTCCGTTCGCCACTTACAACTATCTGCAGGTGGAATCGCATTACTCGCACGCGGTGGCGGAGTACAACCAATTCAATATATCCCTGGGGATTTTAGCCTTTCTCTATCTCTTAAATGTGTCAGATGCGGCATTTGTTGGACCTTCCAGTTCCAAAACCACGTTATCCGCAACCGAACCGAGGGTGGTCCCTTATCTGAAAACCGGAACCGCGGACGCGAGAGGCGCGCCTCGATCCGGTCAAGAAATTATTTTTCCGAGTTCGGTCGAGTTCGGATTGAAATTTTTCTTTTGATGATGGATTCCTATTGATAGAATAGGATTTGTCCGTGAAAACGATCGTCGCTTCAAAACGGAAAATCGCCCGAATCTTTTGTTCGACGGTTTTCCTTCTAACGTTTCCGAGTTGTATCGCAAGACCCTCGGGTGAAGCCCTTTTGGATACGTATATCTTTTCGAATTTTTTTTCGATATCCCTCACTCCTCTCGTCTTGAACGTAAAAGTCTCCGGAATGAGCGGTGGTCTTCTCGTCTTGGAGGATCAGAATTCGAAAACTTTGAATATAAGTTCGAACGGAGATTTCAGTTTCTCCGATCCGATCCAAAGATATTCCTCTTATACCGTTTCGATCCTGAATCAACCTACCTCGTCTCCCGAAAAGATCTGCTCTTTGACCAACCCGACGGGAATTCTCACTCCGTTTTTTTCCTATGTGGAAGTGGTATGCGCCACCAAAACCTATCCTATATCCGTAAACGTTTTCGGAATCGCATCGGCGGCGGGACAATTACAGATTCGCAGCGGAAACACGGACGTTCTCAATCTCTCCTCGGACGGAACGTATTCCTTCGCGGCGCAAATCCCGGATCAATCCGGCTATTCGCTTCAGATATTGGGAAGCCCTGAAAATCATACGTGTCAATTCGAAACTCCCGCGACCGCGTCGGGAACGATGATCTCTCCCGGAATCGCGGTGAACGTCAATTGTCTCAGCGTAATCGTCGCGACGCCCGCGGATCAAACGGTTCTCAAACCTACGGACGACATCAATCTTACGTTTTCCAAAGAAGTGGCGGGTTGTACTTTGGACGGGACGAACGTTCCCGCGGGAAATCTGAAGTCGTCCCACCCGGCGTCTAACTTGGGTTTTACGGCGATCGACAAAGTACGCGTCTCCTCGGGAGGAACCTGGACCGCGGGATTGAATCAATACGTCCGGATCACCGGTTGTTTCGATCCTAATACGGGCAAACAATTCAACAACGGAAACCCTCTCGTGTTCGCCTACACCGTGGCCAACGAAGTCAAATACGTGACCACGACCGGCGCACCGGCCGGAACCTGCGACTACACGACACCTTGTTCCTCGATCCGCTACGCGATCAACCAGTGTGCGGCGATTCCCTGTTTCGTTCTGGTGGCGGGAGGAACCTATACGGTTTCGGATAACGCTACGCAGAGAATCGAAATGAGGGACGGAGTCAATCTTCTCGGAGCATTCAGCGCCGATTTTTCCCAAAGAAACTCCAATACGTTCAAAACGACGGTTCAGGACCTATCCCCTCCCGGAAACTGCGGCGCGACGGAACCGACCACGTGTGCGCCGATTTATGCGGGAACTCCCCTCACGACGTTGACCGCCGACCTTCTCATCAATCAGATCACCGTTCGCCCCAATCCGAACAACGCGTGGGCTACCGGAATCCTATTCAATAATTTGAATACTACGGGAGCGTTCCAAGCGGTCGTTGCGGGGAACGGATTCGAAGGAACGCCGTCTCCCGCTCCGTATGCCGCGGGAACCGTACGATCCGGCATCGCCGCCTACAATTCCGGACCCAATCTTACGATAGCGTATAACTACGTTTTGGCGGGAAGCGGAAACAGCGTCTCCGCGGGAATTCTCACCGACACCTCCCAGGGCGCGATCTATTCAAATTGGGTCAACGGGAACTCCCACGTAGGAACCGGTGCGGCCGATCATTCTACAGGAATCCTGATCCGAAATCTCTCGGGAGCGCAGACCATGGCGGTTTCGAATAACGTGGTCAATTCGTATCAGCAGATCGGTTCGTCGGGGGTTACCGCGTATCGAACCTCAGGAATCTTCACCGTCAACAGTCCTTCGACCAATCTTTTTCTTCTGCACAACACTGTGTTCGGCGGAGTGGGGACGACCGATTCGTTCGGAATCCAGCAGATCGGATCCGCATCCGCCGCCAAAATCGCGAACAACCAAATTTTCACCAACACTGGTGCGACCGGGAACAAGGTATGTTTGAATTTCACTCCCGCTCCGAGCGGAAATCTGGAGGTGAAAGGAAACAATTTGTTCGATTGTAACGTGTTGGCCAAAACCCCGCTTTTTAATTCCACGTTATGCGCCGGTAATCCGGGACCTTTGCGGAACACGCTTTGTCTCCTGGATCTCGCTCCGGTCAACTTTCAGAACTTCAGTCATTCAGTGGTTTTTGCGGCCCCTACCAATCCGTTTACGTTCTACTTTTTAGGACCGAACTCGGATTGTAGATCCGTATTCGGAGGAGTAGATCCCGCTTATCCGGCGATCAACGTGTTATATCAGAACGACTTATCGGGAGCGTTAAGAACGCCTAACGTAGCCCCCGCTCCCGTACCGGCCGGATCGTTCGGGTATTCGATCGGAGCCTTCGAATACAACGGTGGCTGCCCTTGATTCGAACGGATCGGATCGGATCAGATCAGGTTCTGCAGCTCCTCCCAACGTTCCAACTTCGCGGGCAAAGCGGAATGAATTTCGGTCAGACGGTTCCCCGCGTTCACGAGTTCGTCCGGAGCCCCCGTGCCGGATTGTAAAAGATCGGTGAGCGTTTTTTCCTCCCGTTCCAGAGTTTCTATCTCGGTTTCGAGGACTTCCAATTCCTTTTTCTGCTGAAAGCTGAGTCCTTTTTTGGAGGGTTTGTTTTTTTCCCGCTCCTCAGTCCTCGTTTCGGCCGCCGTTTCCTTTTTATCCTTCTGCTTATTTAAATAATTCTTATATTCCAAATATTCGGAATAGTTCCCTGGAAATTTTTCCACCTCTCCCGCTCCCCGGAATACGAAAAGATAATCCACGGTCCTATCCATAAAATAACGGTCGTGCGAGACGGCGAGGATACAACCTCCGTATTCGGAAAGAAACTCCTCCAGAACGGACAGGGTTTTGATGTCCAGGTCGTTGGTGGGTTCGTCGAGTATCAAAAAATTGGGATTGGACATGAGAACGGAGACGAGATACAACCTCCTTCGTTCCCCTCCGGAAAGATTCCGGATCGGACTCGCCTGCAGACGTCCGTCGAACAGGAACAATTCGAGCATATCGGCCGCGCTCATCACGGAACCGTCGCTCATTCGAACGGAAACGCCGCATTCCTTTTTGATATATTCGATAACCCTCATATCTTCGGGAAGATCGCGGGAGGTTTGATCGAAATAACCGAAGACCGTGTTCATTCCCGCGCTTACGTCCCCCGAATCCTGGGTCTCCCTCCCGACGATCAAATTGAGCAAAGTGGACTTACCGGCTCCGTTAGGGCCTACGATCCCGATCCGTTCCCCGTTTTTAAACGTATAAGAGAAGTTCGAGATCAAAGGGAACGTATAACCTTTGGAAAGATTTTTCAATTCCAGCACCTTCTTTCCCAACCTTCTACCGGAAACCGAAAAGTCCAAAACGATCTCCTTGCCGGTCTTCTTTCGGTTCAACACCTCGAGGGCGCGGTCCGTTCTTCCCTTTTGTTTCGTGCCGCGCGCCTTCGGTTGTCTGCGGAGCCATTCCAACTCCTTTTTTAAAAAACGTTTTTCCTTATGTTCCGTCTTTTCCTTGATCGTTTCCGCTTCCGCTTTTTTTTCCAAATAATAAGCGAAGTTCCCCGGAAACGAGAACAGGTTTCCGTTTTCCAACTCCAAAATACGATCGGTGACCTCCTCCAAAAAGTAACGATCGTGAGTGACCAATAAAACCGACTTCTTCGTCTCTATCAGAAAATCCTGAAGCCAAAGGATCGTATCCACGTCGAGGTGGTTGGTCGGCTCGTCCAGGATCAGAAGGTTGGATTCCTCGATGAGAGTCTGCACGAGCGCCACCTTCTTCAACATTCCCCCGGAAAGGGTTCCCATCCTTAGGGATAAATCGGAAAGATTCAGTTCCTTCAGCAAAGAACGGAACCAGGATTCGAGTTCCCAAGCTCCGAGCCGATCCATCTCCTGCATGATCCTTCCGTACTCCGCTTCGATTTCTGGACCACCGGAAGGAAGACGTTCACAAACGTCCTCGTAGGAACGTACGGTTTCCAAAAGAGGACTGGGACTGGAGAAAATATGCTCCAAAATCGTGTGTTCCGGATCGAACACGGGCGCTTGGGGAAGAACGCTGATCTGCAGGATTTTATTTCTAAGAATTTGGCCTTCGTCGGGAACGTCTTTGCCCGCGAGCATTTTGAGAAGACTGGACTTTCCGGAGCCGTTGATTCCGAGTATTCCGATCTTTTCGCCTTCGTTGATTCCGAAACTGATTTGTTGAAAGAGGACCTTATCCCCTATCTCTTTGGAGATCTTGTCGACGGATATGAGATTCATAGGACAGATGCAGGTTCGATTTGGAAGCGAAGTTGGACAAGTGTTTTTAAACTTTAAATTGAACCTGGATCCGGGTTCCGGACGCGCCTTCCTCGGAAACCAAAACGCATTTTCCGCGCAATTGTCTCGAAAGAATTTCCACGAGTTTGAGTCCCAAGGATTCCGATTTGGAGAATTCGAAACCCTCCGGCATTCCGATTCCGTCGTCCGAAACCTCCAATACCGATCCTTCCGAGCCGGAACGTAGTTTTACGGAGACGGTTCCGCTCGTTTCGCCCGGAAACGCGTACTTTAGGGAATTGGTAACGAGTTCGTTCACGATCAAACCCAAGGGAATCGCGGTTTCTATCGAGACGAAATTCGGCTTCGAAGACACGGCGAACTTCACCTTCTTTTCCCTTCCGAAGGAATGAAGAAGGCTGACGAGCAGAGTGTTGAGATAATCGTAAAAATCGATTTTCGTGATATTCTCTGACTGATAGAGCTCCTTGTGGATCAGCGCCATAGACTGGATCCGACGTTCGCATTCCTTGAGAATCTGGGATATCCTTTCGTTTTCGGAGTGATCCGCCTGAAGTCCCAGCAGACTCGCCACGATCTGAAGGTTGTTTTTCACCCTGTGATGGATCTCTTTGAGCATCACTTCCTTCTCTTCCAGGGTTCTTCGGAGCTTTTCATCGTCTAACTTGCGTTCGGTGATATCCCGTATGATCTGGGTCGCCCCGATCAGGTTGTGGGTCGAATCCCGGATCGAACTGTGGCTCAATTCCAGAACGGCGACCTCCTGAACAAGACCGCGTAACGTGCGTTCGGTGGTATAAACCTCGCCGCGGAGGGCCCTGCTCCAATTTTCGATCACGACCGCTCTTTCGATCGGATCGGAGATCAATTCGGGAAGGATATTCCCCTCCTCGATCTTTTTGCCGTAGAGTTTCCAGAAGATCAATTCGTACGAGGAGTTGAACGCGATGATTCTAAAATGGATATCCACCGCGCAAATCGCGTCCTTGGTCCCCTCGATCACTCCGAGAAGCCTGTCCCGTGTGATCTGCAGTTTCGAACGAAGACGTTCGAGTTCCAATTCCACACGTTTGCGCGAATTTACGTCCCGAACGATCACTTGGACGTATGCGGTTCCGTTTTCCGAAAACGGAGTGGCCAAAACCTCCACGAAAAGGGTGGAACCGTCCTTGCGGATGAATTCCTCCTCGATCAACCCGACCGTGGAACCCTCGCGGTGCATCTTATGGATCCTTTCCCGTACGACTCCCTGCGATCTAGGATGTACGAATTGAAGCACCGGTTTTCCGATCAATTCCTCCGCGGATTCGTAACCGAGCATTCTCACAAGCGCCTTATTGGCCGAAAGGATTCTGCCTTCCGAATGGATCGCAAGTCCGTCCCGGGAAAGTTCGAAAAGCATTCGATATCGTTCGTCTGTGATCGTGATGGATTCCATTGTAAAACTGTAAAGCGACTATAAAGGCATGGTAGAGGGTTCGGACGGAAAGTCAATCAAACGAGCCGGAACGGTCCGTATCGTTTTATCAAAAGGTTACGATTTCCTTTTATTTTGCTTGTTTGAAGATCGAATCTAGTAAATCGTAAACAGTCGTCTTATCGATTGAAAGTGAAGTTATGATCGGCGTACAATCTGATTTTAATTATCTTCTGCTGGATGAATCCGGAACGGGAGTGAATTGGAATTTCACTGGAATCATGGACGAATTGTCCTTCAACCTGGAAACGGATCCCTCTCCCGCCGAGTGGAACTGGACGGACCCGGAACGTTGGAGTTCGTTCTGGAAGGAGGCGTCCGCTTCCGAGCGGACCGAAACGATCCAGTATACGAAACGAAACGGGGACGTAATCCGTCTGCGTCTTCGATCGATTCCTTCCCGCAATCGTCATACGTTGATTCTGTTTTCCGCGGAATCTTCGACTTCAGGATCGGACATTCCCGGGCTTTTTTTGGCCGACCCGGAATTACGGGCGATGCTCTTTCAAAAATCGGCGAATGCGATCCTTCTTTTGGACCCGGAGCGGGACACGGTCGTGGAAAACAACGCCACGGCCGTCCGTTACTTCGAGTCCGAAACCCCCGAGGCGCTTCGCAACCGATCCTTCCCCTCCTTGTTCTCGGACTCCTCCTTTGCGGAAGCGTATTCCTCCCTCAAAACGACGTTCACCGAAACCGAAAACGTTTCCCGGGAAGCGGAGTTGCAGACCCTGCGGGGAAAAAAATTCTGGGCGAATATCTCCTTCCGAATTCTTTCCTCGTCGCGAAACAGGCTCCTGCTCGTTCAGATCAAGGACGTGACCGAAAAGATACAAGCCGAAAAATCCCTGGCCGCACACGAGGCCAATCTGAACGCGATCATAGAGAATTCCGAGGCGTTGATCTGGTCGGTAGACAAGGATTATAAACTTATAATATACAATTCCCGATTCGAGTCGATGATGAGGAAATACTACGGACCGACTCTGGAACCGGGACGATACGTCTTTCCGGAAGGCGTGTCCGCGGAAAATATACGGAATTGGAAATCCTTTTACGACCGCGCCTTGTCGGGGGATCGATTCAGCGTGAACGGAACCAGACCCGGGGAAAAAGAGGGAGAAACCGTATTCTCCGAAACTTCGTTTTATCCGATCGCCGACCCGAAAGGAAAGATCACGGGAGTGAGCGCCGTATCCGTTGACATCACCGAAAAAAAACTCGCCGAGGAGAAATTCAGAATCCTGTTCGAACATTCGAGCGAGCCTCACGTACTCTACGACGAAAACGGAATTTTCGAATGTAATCCCGCGGCGTTGAACATGCTTCGTTGCCGGGACAAGAATCTGCTTTTGGGAAAACATCCCGCTTCCTTCTCTTCCGAATTGAAACCGGACGGAAGTGCGGTCCAGGAAAGTGTTCAGGAAACCGAGGAAAGGGCCT
The DNA here is from genome assembly GCF_002811955.1 of Leptospira ellisii. Classification (GTDB taxonomy): domain Bacteria; phylum Spirochaetota; class Leptospiria; order Leptospirales; family Leptospiraceae; genus Leptospira; species Leptospira ellisii. Next base: position 4,651 of record NZ_NPEF01000076.1, on the reverse strand, counting down.
TAAAAAAGGGATCCTACACGTTCGAACGTATGTACAAACGGATGAACGGCGAATTGTTTCCCACCGAGGTCGCGCTGACCCCGATGACGCTTCGCAGAAGGACCGTTTTTCTCGCAGTGTGGCACGAATTCACCGAACGAAAAGAATATGAGGATTCTCTAAAGCGTGCCAAGGAGATCGCGGAGGCGGCGTCCAAGGCGAAGTCGGACTTCCTCGCAATGATGAGTCACGAGATCCGCACTCCGCTCAACGGAGTGATCGGAACGGTCAGTCTTTTGGAGGGAACTTCCCTGAGTTTGGAACAGAAGGAATACGTGGATATCATCAAATCCAGCGGACAGAATCTACTCATACTTCTGAACGACATCCTGGATCTTTCCAGAATCGAATCCGGCCAACTCAAACTGGAACCCCAACCGGTTTCCGCCGCCTCGTTATCCGAGGACGTAGTGGGATTGTTCCGTTCCATGGCGGAGGAAAAAGGACTGAAGATCGAATCCAAACTTTCCTCCACGGTTCCGAACTGGATCGTCGCGGACCCGTTCCGTTTACGACAGATCCTGATGAATCTTCTCGGGAACTCGGTGAAGTTCACGGAAAAGGGAAGAATTTCCTTGAACGTGGAAGCGGAAAAATTTCCGAACGACAAACTCCGTCTGATCTTTCGCGTTCAGGACACCGGAATCGGAATTCCCGAGGAGAAGCTGGAACTTCTGTTCAAAGCGTTCAATCAATTGGATTCGTCGACGACTCGGAAATACGGCGGCTCCGGTTTGGGACTGACCATCAGTAAAAAATTGGCGGAATTGATGAAAGGCGAAATCATCGTCAAAAGTCAAGTCGGACGAGGTTCCGAATTTTCGCTTTCGATCCTGACCGAAAAATTGGATTATAAGGTTCCCGCCGGAATTCAGGAACTGCATTCCAAAAACCTGGCGCGGATCGCGCTCGTCTCGATCCGGGACGTCTCTTTGCGCGAGCAGATCAAAAAATTCTGCGAACGGAGCGGCTTTTCGGTACGGATCGCGCGTTCCGGAGGCGACGTGATACGGATCGTTTCCGAAGAGGAACGGATCGGAATTTTCCTCACGGATCTGGATCTTCCGGATAAGACGTTACCCGAAATCCTGGACGAACTCAAAAACTCCAATCCCAATCTCCGTCTTACGGTGATCTTGTTTATGGAAAACGAATTTAGAAATTCCTACTATATGACGACGGAAGGACTTTTCAATCGGCCGGGATTTAAGATTTTTATGATGTTCAAACCGATCCTTTTGGACGAACTCGCGAAGAACTTCGACAAGGCTTTTCCCGTTCAGACGGTCCGTGAGAATCGTTCCGGAAACGAAACCCAAAAATTGTCCGAAAGAATTCCGTTGAAGATCCTGCTCGTGGAGGACAACGTGATCAATCAAAAGATCGCACTCCGTCTTTTGAGCAAACTAGGTTACTCCGCGGAAACCGCGTTGAACGGGGTGGAGGCGCTTTCTCATCTGGAAAAGACGGAATACGATCTGATCTTTATGGACATACAGATGCCGGAAATGGACGGTTTCGAAACCACGCAGCGGATCCGGAAAAACGACCGGATCCGGAAACCGGTGATCGTCGCGATGACGGCTAACGCGATGGAGGGGGATCGGGAAAGATGTATCGAAGCGGGAATGGACGCTTACATCTCCAAACCCGTTCAGATCACGGACATAGAATCCGCGATCGTACATCTGTTTTCCTCCTGATTAACGGAGATTTCCCTTTAGAAAATTCCTATAGACCTCCGCGGACTCGGCCGGACGTTCCAGCTGGGGACTGTGACCGCAATCCTTGAGTAGGACGCGCACCGAACCGGGGATCCCCTTTTGTAGAACATCCGAGGAACTGACGTGGATCACCCGATCCGCATCTCCCCAAAGGATCAGAGTTCTCGCGCGGATCGAACGCATCCCGGTTTCCAACGCCCCGAATTCTCCGCGAATTTCCCGATAGATCTTTTCGTTGAATTCCCTGCTTCGGATCGCGCGTTCCGAAAAGTAAGTCTTTAAGAAAAATGGAATATACGGAGGTTTAACGAAGATGAAATTCATCAGGAACTCGAAGTCCTTTTCGTTCTCCACTACGAGCGGGTTTTTTCCCCGGGACAAATAAACGGACAACTCGCTCGGAACCGGCGAACTCACCCCGGCGGTATCCACCAAAGCGAGCGTATCGACCTGTTCCGGATAACGGATCGCGTACATTCCCGAGATAAAACCTCCCATCGAATTTCCGATCAGATGAAACCGTTTTAAACCCAAGACGGAAGCGAACTCGTGCAGCCGGCGCGTTTGCGAGGAGATGGAATATTCGTCTTCGGATTTACGGTCGTTTTCTCCGAAGCCGGGCAGGTCCGGCGAAATCACGTGATACGAATCCGAAAGAGTTCTGACGAAACGGGTCCAGTTGTCCTTATCCCCTCCGAAACCGTGGATCAAAAGGATCGTCTCCCCCGCTCCTCCCTCCAAATACTTCCATCGATAGCCGCCCGCGGTAACGGTTTTCACCTCCAAACCGGAACGATAGTGTTCCCAAGCGAGTCCGGATTGGATCAGGGTATTCGAACAGGAGGAGAGAAGGAATAGAATCGAAACCGTAAAAAGAAAAACCTTCCCGAGGGAAGGCGACGACCGGAAAGAAGAAAGTCTGAAATTCATTCTGAGTCTCCTTGGAAAAACTGCGGAGAAAGCGACGCCGGTCCCGTAGCGGAAACCGAGGATCAGATCGTATATCGTTTTCTTAATTCTCTTGCATACGTCAAATCGTGCGTCAACATACGGAGACGTTTCGCAAGAAAATGGGAAATTTCTTGATAAAACTTCAAAGCGGCCTTCGAATCCTTGTCGAAAACCGATTTCAGGTGATCGTAAGGAATTCTCAACAATTCGGAACGTTCCATCGCCTCGACGGAAGCGGAACGTTTTCCTGGATCCAAAAAGGGTAACTCTCCGAAATGATCCCCGGTGGCGATGGTGGTTACGTTTACGTCGTCTCCCTTTTCGGTGGCGGCCAGCACCTTCAAGGTTCCGTAGATCACCACAAAAAAGGCCTTCGCTTCGTTTCCTTCGTGGAAGATCGCGTCCCCTTGATCGTATACTTTGTATTCGGTTTTTTCCGCGATCGAGGCCAACTCGTCTTCGGTAAAATTGGAAAAAAGATAAATCTGCTTTAAAATTTCTTCTTTTGTATGTTGCATAAGGTTTCCCGAAATGCGAGTGTAAATCCCAGTTTAAATAATGCAAGCAGGTTCCGCGACCGAACGCTTGTAAAAAGTCGGATCCGATCTACCAACCCGGAAAGGACATCCGGAAATAAAAACCCTTTTCCGATCGAAAGGAAAGTTTCGCGTGCAGTTGTAAGGACAACATTTCTATCAGCTTCAAACCGAGACCGCTCTGTCGTTTTCTTGCGTCCTCCCAATCGAAGCCGTTTCCCGTGTCCCTATATTCCAAATGTAAGGTGCCGTCCTCTTCCGTTAAGTTCAAAAAGATCTCCCCTTTTTCCGCTTCGGCAAAAGCGTATTTCAAGGAATTGGCGAGCAGTTCGTTCAGGATCAAGCCGATGGGAATGGCGCGATCGATCGAAATCAAAAAGGAGGTTTCGAAATTATGGATCCTTACTCCGGAGGAACGGCCGTAAATCGAAAGCAGATTGGAAGCCAGGGAAAGACTGTAATTCTTAAGATCCACCTGAGCCAAATCGTCCGAACGATAAAGTTCCTCGTGCACCAAAGCCATCGACTTGACCCTCAGTTCACATTCCTTCAGAATTTTTTGCAGAACCTCGTCCTCGTTGATTTCCGAATGAAAACTCAATAGACTCGAAACGATCTGAAGGTTGTTTTTCACACGATGATGGATTTCCTTCAGCATCAACTCCTTTTCCTGAAGCGTGTCCTCCATCCTTTTTTGCGCGAGTTTACGCTCCGTGATGTCCCGTACCACCGCCAGAAGTTTTCCCTGTTCCAGACGCACCGCGTTGATCTCCACGGGAACCTTAGCGCCGTCCGACTTTCGTATCACGCGTTCCCGGATCAGGGTCGTGCCTTCTTCGAACGAAAGATTGAGCGGAAGCTCCATTAGATTTTCTGAATCTATGATTTCATACACGCTCATTCCGATCATCCGCTCGCGGGAATAACCGGTGAGTTCGGAGGACATCTGATTCGCCTCTTCGATCGTTCCCGAAGAATTCAGCAGAACGATTGCGTCCGCGGCGAGTTCGATCAGGTTTTTGTATTTCCGTTCGCTGAGCGCCTTCGCTTCGAGCGCGAGATTCCGATCGGTCACGTCGTGGATGATGGAATAAAGATAGATTCTTCGGTTCAGGGAAATAGGACCGGAAAAGACCTCGACGTCCCGAAGTTCCCCCGATTTCAAACGATGGATGAAATTGAAGTAGAGACGGTTTTCGGAACTCGCCTTCATCATCTCGGTTTTGATCTGCTCGGGATTGAGAATGTTGACCTCGCTGATTTTGAGTTCGGAAAATTCTTTCCTGGAATAGCCGTAAAATTCGAGGGCGGAATCGCTGACGTCCACGATCTCTCCGGTTTCCGCATCGATGATGAGTTTGATCGCCAGGTTCTTGTGGAAGATCTGAAAAAACTGCTCCT
>NZ_NPEF01000075.1 GCF_002811955.1 Leptospira ellisii | reverse complement strand
TCTGGGGCTCGGCTTGAACTTCGGTTTCAGCGTTTACGATTTCGACGTTTTGGAACGGGAGATCCGCGTATCCTCCACGCGGAACAAATCCAGGATGATCACCGGCGTGAAATTCCTTTACGAATACAATATCGGTCAGTATTTCGAGGATTCCATCTTTTATAACACGTATCTATATTTCGAATTCTCGAGTCTCGGAACCGTGGACCGCGATCCGATCAAACAGACCATACCGACTTCGGTGGGAAGCGTGCCCGATCTTTATCTTACGATGGACACGTTCCGGATCGGAGTGCGGAAGGAGATTCAGCTTTCCAGACCGACCTCGGACGATCTATTGCGTGGCGACAGCGCTCCGGGCAAACCTTCCTCTCCTCCGAAACAAACCGATCCCGTTCCTCCGAGAATCTGATGTTATCCTGGAAGGAAAATCGAACCCCCGTTTCCGAAGAATTCGACGATATCTATTTTTCTCCGGAGAACGGATTGTCGGAAACCGAACACGTGTTCGTCGAAGGGAACGGTCTGCGCGAACGCTGGAAAAACCCGGAGGGAAAACGGTTCTTCTCCGTTCTCGAACTCGGCTTCGGAACCGGACTCAACTTTTTCGCCACTTGGAAGGAATACGCGGAACGAAACCGCGACTTCGAATTACATTACGTTTCCATTGAGAAGTTTCCGATCAAAAAGGAGGAGATCGAAAAGGCGATCGCCGCCTTTCCGCAGCTCGGCCCGTTTCTTGCGGAGTTCGTCGTTTTTTACGGGGACCTTCTGCCCGGAATCAACCGTTTCACCTTCTCCGAAGGGAAGGTCCGATTTTCCCTGTTTTACGCGGACGCCGGAGATGCGTTAGACGAAATATCCGGAACGTTCGACGCGATCTACCTGGACGGATTCGCGCCTTCCAAAAACCCGGATATGTGGGACGAGTCGCTGATGCGCAAATTGGCTCCTCTTTCGCGAAACGGAACCACCTTCGCCACGTTTACCGTAGCGAGAATTGTCCGCGATTCGTTGACTTCCGCCGGATTTACGCTGGAGAAAAAACCGGGCTACGGAAGAAAACGGGAGATGTTGACGGGATTTTTTTCGGCTTCCGACGAACCTTCCGCGAGCGCCGAACGACAGCCCTCTCCGAAGAAAAAACCTTGGTGCGGACGAAACTTCCACCGAACAAAGACGCATAACGCGGCGATCGTGGGCGCGGGAATCGCGGGAACGGCGCTCGCCTATTCCCTCGCACAACGCGGAATTTCCGTCGTCCTTTTGGATCCGAACGGGTTGGCCGCGGGAGCGTCCGGAATTCCGGGCGCAATCTCACATCCTCATCCGACCAAGTTTCCGAGTCCGACCAGTCTGTTTACGTTACGCGCCTTTGGATACGCGGTCCGGTTTTTATCCGGCTTTGCGTCCTCCGAACAATTCTCGCCGATAGGCCTTTTTCACGGAACCACGGAAGAGATGGATTCGGAACGTCTGCGGTCGTCGATCCGAACCCATTCTCTACCGGAGGGGATCGCCTTTTGGTCCGAGACGGGCGTTCCCGGAGCGGACCCGGCTCTCGTTTCCTTATCGAAGAAGGGAATCTTTTATCCCAAGGGTTTTTGGACCCAACCGCGTTCCATCGCCCGGAAAGCCTCCGGACAAAACGGAATCCGTTTTCTGCAAAAGAAAGCGGTCACGGTCTCGCCCCGGGGAAACGGATGGGAATTGTCCCTTTCCGAATCGGAAGAGACAATACTTGCAGATTCCGTTATATTCTGTAATTCTTATTCTCTCAACGATTTACTGCTTCCGATCCTAGGGGAGGAATTTCTGCCGATCCGGAAAGTGCGGGGACAGTTGATTCTTTTGGAGGAAACCCCGACGTCCTCCGCGATCCGAAACATACTCTGTGCGGAACACTACCTCACGCCGTCGATCGAAGGCAAACATATCCTCGGATCCACGTTCGACGAATTCGACCTAAATCCGAATCCAAGAAAAGAGGACACGGATCGCCTTCTATCGTACGTTCGGGAAAAATATCCGGAAATGAACTGGTCCGCGCAGAACGTACTTTCGGAAATCGTAGGTTTTAGGGCGCAGACGCCGGATCGTTTTCCGGTGATCGGTCCCGTGTTCGATCCCGAACGATTCAGGGATGCGTATTCCGGAATCGATCTTCCCAAAAACCGCTTCAAAACGTATCCGTCCCTAAAAACGATTCCAGGGTTGTACGTCTTCGGCGGATTGGGTTCCCGGGGAATCATCGGTTCTTTTTTAGGTGCGGAGATTCTCGCGTCCCTGATACTGGATGAACCGGCTCCCGTGGAATTCTCTCTTTTGGAGGCGCTCCATCCGGGTCGATTTTTATACCGCAAAATCAGAAAGTTTTCGGAGACCGAAAAACGTTCCTCCGAAACGGATTAGGATCCGGAAACGGCGATCGATGAATTCCGAACACGAAACCCGCATTCAAAATTTAGAATCCGCCCTTAATGACGTCTGGGGATTGTCCAGATTCAGAAAGGGACAAAAAGAGGCGATCGATTCCGTGTTGAACGGAAACGACACGTTAGTCGTCCTTCCGACCGGAGGCGGAAAATCCCTTATCTATCAGCTTCCTTCGGTCCTGGAGGAATCCTCGTTGACGCTCGTCATTTCGCCGTTGATCGCGTTGATGAAGGATCAGGTGGATTCTCTCAAGGCGAAAGGGATTCCCGCGGAATACTGCAATTCCACGCAGGACGATCTGGAGCAATTGAGAATTTTAAGCCGCGCTTCCACGGGCAAAATCAAAATCCTTTATCTTTCTCCGGAAAAGGCCTTGAGCCGTCAGGTGATGGAGATTCTTCCGAAACTTCCCTTAAAACGGATCGCGGTGGACGAAGCGCACTGCGTTTCGCAATGGGGACACGACTTCCGACCGGAATATAGAAAACTCTACGAACTCAGGGACAGGTTCCCGAAGGGAATTCCGGTCGTCGCGTTAACCGCAACCGCAACAGAACGCGTGGTCAAGGACATATCCGACTCACTGGGACTCAAAGATCCGGCTCTGATCAAAGGGAGTTTTTACAGGGAGAATCTGAACTTTTCCATCCGTTATCCGCAAAACGAAACCGCGAGAGAAAGCGATCTATTGGAGATTTTGATCCGCGGCAATTTTCAAAAAACCGCAAGCGGAAGAGCAATCGTATATTGCGCCACCAGACAAAAGGTGGAATCGGTCTACGAACTTCTGAAAAAAAACGGATTCAAAGCCGGAAAGTATCACGCGGGAAGGACCGATTCCAGCCGGGAAAAAACGCAGGACGGATATTCCTCAGGAAAGACGAACGTGCTCGTAGCTACGAACGCGTTCGGAATGGGATTGGATAGTCCGGACGTTCGACTGGTCGTTCACTATCAAACCCCCGCTTCTTTGGAAAGTTATTATCAGGAGGCGGGACGCGCCGGAAGGGACGGGAAAAAATCCGACTGCGTCCTTTTTTATCATCCCTCCGATTTGGTGACGCAAAGTTTCATCATAGGAAAGGAATCGAACCGAAAAGGAGGGGAGACCCTTCTCTCCTACGTCAAAGAATACGCGTTATCCGCTCATTGCAGACAAAAAACGTTATGCTCTTATTTCGGAGAGGAGATACAAAACTGCGGCACGTGCGACGTCTGTTCCGAAAACGGTTCCGAAACGGTCGTCCCCTCCTCTTCCGGAAGGGATCAATTCCTGAAACGGGAAGAGGAAAAAAAGATCAAAAAGGAGCGGAAGGAAAAATACGATTTTTCGAACGAAGAAACCGAAACGATCGAACGTCTTCTGGAGGCGATTCCCGGAAAATTCGGCAAACGTATGATCGCGGGAATTCTGCGCGGATCCCGCTCGAACGAAATTCTCCGAAAAAAATTGGATAAACTCCCCGTATACGGAACGCTTCGTTCCGTTCCGGAAGAAGCGCTTCTCCGCGTCTTGGACGAATGGATCGCCGAGAAAAAAGTGAAGATCGTCGGGGACAAATACCCCAAGTTGATCCTATCCTCCACCGTGATCGTCCGCACGCCGAGAAGAAAGAAAGAGCCCGGCGACGGCGCGGAGAAAAAACAGATTCCCGGCAAAAACCTCATTCAGGAATTAAAAAATTTCCGAGACAGGGAAGCGAGGCGCCGTAAATGGAAGAAGTTTATGGTCCTTCAAAATCCGGTCATCCTTCAGATCGCGAAAGCGATGCCGGAAACTCCGGAAGATCTTTCCCTCGTAAAAGGGATGGGTTCGGCCAAGGTGGAGAAGTTCGGAAACGAAATCCTGAGAATATTGGAAAAATGGAGATAAGAGGACGATGTCGCCGTCGCCCTTCCCCGTAAACGTATAACGATCCCCTTTCATCGTCCGCCGCAACGAACCGCGGTCTGTTTTTCGAACATCCTTCGTATTCCGTCGAGAAGTTTTATGAAACGGCGGGCGCGGCTTTCTCTCGCGAAGGTGTAGTTTCGTCTAACGTTAACCGTAAACCATCCCCCTAAGACATCAAAGTCCTTCTAAAAAACATGAAACTCGATTATTTTTAAGATTCTTTTGTCTTACTGAGACCCGATGAAACGTATTTTTATTCATAATTTTCTAAGAATATTGTATGAAACGTTTCACAAAAATAAATCAAGTTATACTGCTCGTTCTCGTTGTCATCCAAGTTACGTATTATCTGGTGCCTCGGTCTTCCTTTGCGGCCGACAGTTTAATCAAGGTTCTTCAGGCGAAGGGTTGGATCGAATCCGACTATCGATCCGAAGAGATATTCTTTTTAGGAAAGGAGGCGGATCCGAATTTCGAGTTTTTTCCGATTCAAACGTCCAGGGCGTCGAATGGATCCGTAATCGGTCCGTTTCCGTTCGCAAACACGTTGATCACCGCTTTTTTCGTAAAAATCGATCGTCCCGAACTTTTGATCTATTTCTGCGGTCTTCTTTTTTGTGCGTATCTACTGCTGTTGTATAAGATAACCGATCGGGTTTTCGTTCCTACGTTAGCCGCTCTTGCAACGCCGCTGTATCATCACTTCATCGGATTTTCGGACGTTGCCTTCGCCGCCTTGTCGATACTCGTGTCCTTTTATCTGATTTCGGAATCCGAATATCTTAAAAACGGAGAGAACGAATCGACCGGTCCTCAAACGAAGGAAAACGCGGGATCTCCGCCCCCGAACGATAAAACTTTTTTCCGCGGCGATTGGAAAACGATAGGAGCGGGATGTCTATTCGGCGCTTCGTGTTGGTTCAGACCTGAAGCGCTTCTTTTGTTCGTTTCCTGCTGCGCAGGATTTTTTTTGATCCGAAATGGAAGCTCGCGTTTCGATCCGGGAAAGCTGAAGTTTCTGATACGACTCGTCTTGGGATTTTCGGTCCCTTTCGTCCTTTTTATGATTTTCAATTCCGTTCAATACGGATCCGTTTTGGGTTCCAGGATCTCCTCCGAATCAAATCGGTCCATATTCGAATTCGATCCCCTGAAAAAACTATCCGACATCAAAAGTCTGCTGTTTTTCGGAAACCAAAGGATCGGATTTTTCGGATTCAGTCCTTGGTATTTATTGCTGATCGTTCCGTTTTTGTTGAGATGGTCCCGTATCCGATTCTTCGACAAGGTGTTGACCCTCGCGTTCTGTCTGAATTTGGCGTCCGTCAGCATATTGACGCCCAACGATTCTAACATAGATTGGGGTTCGAGATATCTAACGTGCGGAGCGACCGTATTGTTTCTTCTTTCGGCGAATTGGAACGACGTCCTCTTAGAAAGACCGAAACTGAAATTAGCGATCCGGGTTTTATTCGCGATCCTGATTTCGTATTCCCTGATCGTAAACGTCAAAGCGGTTCGCACGTTACGCGAAATATCGATTCGACTCGCACGGATACAATCCGAAATTCCCTGGAAGGATTACGACGTGATCGTCACGGGTCAGCTCAATATCGCCAATACGTTCGGACTTTTTTATCTGACCCACTCCATTTTCTACGTCAGGAACGGCCGGGATCTGGAAAGGATAGTAAGACGTATCGACGAAAAGAAAATCCTGTTGGTCGAGGACGACCGCAATCCCGTCCTCACGGATCGGATCGGCGGAATTCCCGGCGATCCACGCAAGATCGTAGTTCTAAAACGCGAACCGGGAAACCTGCTTCGTCTCTCGGAATTGATTCCGTAGACACGAATCGGCGCTTTACGGATCGTTTTGATCGAAAACCTCCGGTTCCGAACGAAGCCGCTATTCATATTTAGGATCGTCGCAAATTCAAAGTCGAACCGGCTCGAACCTACCTTCGCCTTGCCACACAAACAAATCGAAGTTTCCCCGTTTCCCCGAAGAAAATGCTGAAAAAAACCCGTTTTTCCGGATGAGTTTGTCTGAGTTTGGCTCCGAGCAAAGAATATTATCTCCGAATTTCATTGGAGGTTACGATGAAACAAAACAAAACGAAAGGGAACGCCCTAAAAGCGATTTCTTTGCTGACTCTGACTTTTTTTCTTTTGATCGACTGCGGTTCAAAGAAAAACGACGAAACGGTAAATAATTTATTACTCGCTCTTGGAATGTCCGGAGGATTCGGTTCCACCGCGGAATTTCGTCTCACGAATACTACCGGTCTCAATAACGCGCGTATCGCTCACGCTCGCTCCAAACAAGGTTACAGAATGCTTCCGCACGCAGCGACTCAGTTGACCGACTTAGGCGGAGACGATTCCGAAAACTACGGGGACGGGGCAGGAGACGGATTTACGGACAATTTTCTGACACCGGCCGCGGTTTCGATGGAAGTATGCCAATTGGTGGCGTACAAATCGGTAGCCAACGGAGGTCCCGCAAGAGGAGCAGAAACATTAGAAAATGCTAATTTTAGTCTGATGAAGCTTACTTCCCCTTCTATGGAAGTAAGTCAGGTTTGTTCCGCATTTGCATCCATACCTTTGGAAGGGGGAGATACGACCAAAAACAATTATCAACTCCCTATCATGGCTTTGCCCGAAGACGGTATGGAACAATACGATCGGATCGGAATCGTGATGAGAAGTTTTTCCTATTACTTCGACCCGGCGGATCTAACCGAAAACGCATATCGTTACGTGGATCTGATGCTCAACGTACCTCAGCTTCCCTTCACCGGGCCGAATATGGTGAGTAAACGCGGAGACGTTGCGGTAAAGCTTTTCGGAATCGATTCGAATCCTATTTATGCGACCACGCCCGCCATGTTCTTTCCCGGTCTTTACTTGTCTCCGGAAGAAATGAGTTTATTCAGCTTTTCGGAGTTGCTGATCGATATCGCCACGGGCGGATTCCTGTACAACAGCGGCAATATGTACAGCGGAGCAAACAGCGGATTTAACGCGATCAATCCGTTCGAAATTCCGGGAACAGCCTTCACCTCCGAAACCCAAAAACTCAAGTTCAAGGGTCCGGCCACTTTGAGCACCCAAGACGAAAAAGTTCCTTATGTTCTCGTCGTTGACTTTACACCCGGAACTCCCGAAACTCCCGGAGAAAACGGAGAGAGTGAAACGAAAACCAAACTCGCCTTCGATGTCTCCGTGGACAACGTATTGTTCTGGGATTCGAACGATGGAAACGGAGTTTATTCACCACAAACCAACGTGGCGGACAGATCGAACGCAACGAGCGGTGTGGATAATCTAACGAACTCCGCAAGGAAGAATGTGATCTTTCACCTTCCTACGGTATTGGGAAGTTCTCAATAAAATATTTCCTTAGATAAAAAATCGGTAACGTATAAGGACTTCCAATGGAAATTCATTATGCGACGTGGAACACGGAAGAAACGGAATGTTTTTTCCGTGTTTTTTTACTGGTAGGTATCAAGTGGAGGGACGCCATTTTTACAGATTATAATTTGAATCGTGTGTTTCTAAAAATTTTCTATTCTAAGAAATACGGAAAATTTAAACGGATAAAGTCCGGAAAAAACGAAATAAGGGAATCAATCGAATCGTCAAACGGATTGCCTCCTCAAAAGACTTTCATGAAATTAGAACACGATCACGATTTCTCCGTCTTCTACGAGAATTATAAGGATGCGATCTACAAGGTAATCCGATTTTTATCCGAAGATCCTCAGGATTGCGACGATATCGCCCAAGAGGTTTTTTTAAATATCTATCGTTCTTTTTCGAAGTATTCGGAGGAAAAGGGAAGTTTTTATACCTGGGCTTCCGCGATCGCAAAAAATACGTATTATACGTATAGAAAAAAACGTAGGAAAGAACAAGACAGGGTTTTGGACGGGGATTCAACCGGTTTCGAAACGTTTTCCGCCAAGGACGATTTCATCGAGAACCTGGAAATCAAAGTCGTCGAACAGGAACTACGGGAAGCGATCGAAACCCTTCCCGAACCGGAAAAAAGCATTATCCTACTCAAGGAAATCGACAATTATACGCTGGAAAGAACTTCTCAAGTATTGAACATATCTTCGAGAACCGTAAGCAGAAAACTTTTAAAGGCGTTGGATCTACTGCGGGAAGAATTAGAAAGAAGGAAAGTGATTTTGTAGTCATGAATAACAAGGATCTACAGGAAGAATTCGAAGAGTTAATGGGTCCGTATTTGTACGGCGAATCCTCTCCTGAGGAAACCGAACGACTTCTCGAAATTACGGAATCGGAACCCGAGCTCAAACGAAGATACGAAAACTACGTTAGGATGCAGAGCGGGTTGAAGTCCCATCCGCAATCCTTGTCGCGGAATCTTTCCTCTTCTTCCGAAACGTCGGAAACGCGACTCGAAAACCGTTTTCGAAAACCGGTATACGGCTTTTTGGCGCTCGCCGCGAGTTTACTGATCGTCTTCGGAGTTTATCGATATAACTCTGGCGGGATCGACCGCCCCGAAAAGGCCCTGGTACATACATTAGGAAATTGTGATTTTCAATCGTTGCGGTCCGGCTCCGTTTCCGTAGGGGGAAATGAATTTTGCGATTGGGGATATCACAGCCGGAACAGATCCATCCGCTTTAGAATTTACGAAAATTCCGAGGTAAAAATCCTCTCGTTGCCCGAGTCCGAAACGGACGCGGGATCCTTATCCGTATTTTTGACGAAGGGAAGAATTCTATTGAAGGAATCCCCGAACTCCCAAAACAAAACCTCCTTATACGCGGAGGGAAGAAAGATCCAGCTGTTAGGGACCAAAATTCTTCTCGAAAACATAGGAGGAAAATTTTCGCTCAGCGTCTGGGAAGGCTCCGTAAAAGTCCGATCCGGAGCGGATTATCTTCTTCCCTTTCTTTTGGAAAAAAATTCTTTCGAAAAAATGTTAAACGACATCGATCCGAACGACGCGCGTTTATTCCGAGAAACCGCTTTCGAAACCGTCCTTTCCGGTTCCAAAATGGAAGGCGCATCGGGAGAAAACTTCTCCGAAACTCTGCCTCCGCTCTCTTCCGTTTTGAAGGATTCCGAACTTAGCATTCGAACGATCGAACGGTTGAAGACGATCGGTAAAAAACTGCAAAAGGATTCCGCCTCCCTTCGTAAAAGGGAATTGGATCCGGCAGAATCCGAGTTTCTCGAAAAGGAATCGGAACATTTAGGAGGCGAACGGGAAGTCCGAATTCCGTCGAATTGGCCGTCCGAAATCCGAAAGAAAACGAACGCGCCCGTCGATGGTTCGAAAAAGAAATCCGAAACCGATTCCCAAAGCGCGGATTCGAACACAAATCCGTCCGAAAAAACCGAACCCATTCGTCTCGGAAACAAAACCGTACGTCTCAAGGACGGCACCGAGTTAAACGGGAATCTCATTCAATACGAAAACCGTTATATAATAGAATCGCAGGGTAAAAAGAGGACGCTTCGATCCGAAGAAGTGGAATCGATTTCGTTTTAAACGGACATGCCCCGAGATTTCATCCGCGTAAAATCGTATCCGATCCTTTCCGCGATCGGACTTTTGTTCTGTTTTGTGCAGACGATCCCGGCCGACACGGTGCTTTTGAAGGACGGCAGACGTCTGGAAAACGTAAAGACCGTTCTAAAAGAGGATCACGTACTCGCGGAGGACGAATCCGGCAAAACGGAAAAAATCGATCCCGCGCAGATCGAAAAAATCACGTTAGGCGAAATCAAAAGAAGGCCCGCGCTTCCGGAAAACCGAAAAAAAATCCGCGTATCCTTATGGGGGACAGCTTGGAGCTCGCGCGTCCATGAGGACCCGAGTTTACAAAGGGTTTATAGTCCGCAGGAACTGGTGGAAACGACCATGTATGTGGATCCTTATTTGGAACGGAATTACAGAGTGAACGTCCGAACGATCGCGTTTCAGATCGAATATAAGAAGGACGTCCGCAACGGTTTTTCCCTGGCTCTGGAACAGAGTACGTTTTCGTTTCCTTCCCGCGGCTTACCGCCTCTGATCCCTCTTTGGATCAATATGAACTTGGGAGGAACCCAATCTTATGCTGCCCTTACCTTCCTGCCGACGTTGTCTTTGCTTTCCAACTCATCCTGGGACGAGTATCGCGTTTCCCGCGAACAAACCGGAAAATTCTCGATAGGAACGTTGTCCCTCTCTCCGAGTTATAAGTATTATTATCCGATCACCGATTCGATCCGTTGGTTCTCACAGATCGGTTTCGGAATCGGCAGAAGTTATCAAGGCGGAATCTACTCCAAAGCCGTTCTACAGGACGTCGTATTTTTGGGATCCGGTTTCCAGATCGAATTCGATCCGTATTTTTTCCACGTCGGTCTCCAGTACAGGGCTACGACTCTGCACGCGGGACCGGACACCTACAGATTTACGGAACCGCAGATCTCCGCGGGTTTAGGAATCGGACTTTAGATTTTCGACCCGTCTCCGCGGATTCCTCCTCGAATCCGATCGAAGATAAAACATATTTTTTGAATATTATAAATCCGGAAATAATCCCGGTTCGACGTCCTGTTCCTCCGGATTCGGATGGGAAAGACTGATTCCCAAAAGACGGATCGCTTTGGAGGCGAAAAGATCCTCCCCTCTTTTTTCGAAAAACTCCCCCAGAAGATCTCTTGCCACCGGAAATAATTCCTCCGCGAGATAAACCGGTTCCGAAAGAGTTCTGGATCTCGTTTTTAAGGTGAAGTCGTGGAATTTTATTTTTAAGGTGAGGGTTCTTCCCGAAAAATCCCTTTTTTTCAATCTGCGTTCCACTTCTCCCGCGAGGTATTTCAACTGGGTCAAAAGGTCTTCGGACTCGATCCGATCCCGATCGAACGTGATTTCCGCACCCAAGGATTTACGTTCCCGGAACGGTTCCACTTCCCGGTCGTCTTCCCCTCTTGAAATTTTATGATAGTAAATCCCCGTTTTTCCGAAGTGTTGCACGAGTTCGTTCAGGCTTTTTTCGCGCAGATCCCTGCCGATGCGGATTCCCAGATCCTCCATTCTCCTGGCGGTGACCTTACCCACTCCGTGAAAACTGGCTACGGGCAAAGGATCGATGAACGAAACGACGTCGTCCGGAAGAACCACGGTCAGGCCGTCCGGTTTGTTTTTTTCGGAGGCGAGTTTGGCGATGAATTTTGAATTCCCGACCCCGGCCGACGCAGTCAAACCGGTTCTTGCGAGAATTTCCCTTCTGATCTCCTTCGCAATACTTACTGCAAATGGAATATTCTTTTTATTGAATGTGACATCCAAATAACCTTCGTCCAGGGAAAGCATCTCCACACGATCCGTATATTCCAGAAAGAGTTCACGGATCTGCCTGGAAACCTCCTTATACACTTCGAAACGGGGAAATACGAAGATCGCCTGCGGAGCGAGTTGCGCGGCCTTGGAACAGGGCATCGCGGAACGGACGCCGAACTTCCTCGCTTCGTACGAAGCCGCGGAAACAACGGACCTACTGTTCGGAGGCCCTCCCACGATCAAAGGTTTTCCCTTGTATTCCGGAAAGTCCCTCTGTTCCACGGAGGCGTAAAACGCGTCCATATCCACGTGAATGATCTTACGCGGGCCCATATCCAACCTAAGGTCAGATTATAACATACTATACGTTTGTAACGTCTTTTTAATGCGACGAATCCCGGTTTTTTCCTTCGGTCCGGATCAGAGTCAGAACTCTCACGGAAGCCGCTCCGTTCTGCAGCAGAATTCTCGCAACCTCGTTCGCGGACGCTCCGGTGGTGAATACGTCGTCGAGCAACAGATAATTTCCGGTTAAACGTCTTTCGTATTCCTCTTTGATCCGAAAGGAAATTCTGGCGTGAAAAAAACGTTCCGCAAAACTTTTGCCGGCTTGTTTTTCTCCGCTGATCTTCTCTACGGGATTCGCGACCGGAAACGGAAGAATTTTTTGCAGACGTTTTAATGCGAAATCGCAGGAGGAGAAGGTGCGCTCCCTTCCCGTTTTATACCAGGGGGCGCGGTGGGAAGGCAGAAGTACGATTCCCGAAAAGCGGATCCCCTTCCAGGAACGAAGTTCCCGTTTCATTCCGAGACAAAGATAGATCGAAAGGGAATACGCGGATCTGAACTTGATCCGATTGATCGCCTTCGCCATAAACGGACTGCGGTTTCTGAGGTATTTCAATTCTTCGAAAAAAACGTTCCTCGAAACGCAATACGGACATCCCTCCCCGACGAACGCCTCTTTACAGGTTTTGCAGCTTCGATCCGAAGACGATCTTATGTCCCGGTTTCGGTTATGACAGGATTTGCAGATTCCGACCTTGGAGGAAAAAAGATCGTATCTACCGCAGAACTCGCAACAACAAGGAAGAAAATAATCCAACAGTTTCCGAATGTCCATACCGGAAACGGTTCCCGAACGGGTTCGATGGAATAAAAAAAGCCCGGATAAAACCGGGCTTTTTCGAAAAAGAAACGTTCCTAAATTCTTATTTTTTAGGAGGGTTGGAAGGAGCGGAAGTTTTCGCAGGAGCGGGAGCCGGTTGAGGCGCAGGCTGTGCGTTGTTTCCGTTGCCGGACGCATCCACTTTGCGGATTTGGGTCGTAGGAGGATTTACGTCCACCGCAAAACTCACGCGTTTCGTTTCGCTTTCGTTCCCCACGTTGTCCACCGCTTTCGCTTCGATCGTATGTTCGCCTTGAGCGTCGATCGTGATCGATTCCACATACGGAACGAAATCGGGTGCGTTGTCCACTTTGATCAGAATCCGTTTGATTCCGGATTGTCCGTCCACGGCTTTGATCGTGAAAGAGTTCCCTTTTCTGGAATAGGTTTTTCCGTCGATGATGACCAAAGGAGTATTTCCTTGGATTTCCACTTCCGGTTTTACATCGTCCAAAGTGACTACCAAAATCGCTTCGGAAGAGGAATTACCGGAGTTATCCACCGCCGAATACTTGATCAGATTGACTCCCGCCTTCTCCAATTTGATCGGCTGATTGTCGTAAGGTCTGAGATCTCCGCCGTTGATGGAATACTTCACTTCCTTGACTCCGGAAAGAGCGTCGGTTGCTGCGATGGAATAGGTCACGTTTTTGGATCCGTAGTTGTAACCGTCCAGATTGTAGAGGATTTCGCTCGGAGCGATCTTAACGGCCGGAGCGGTGTTGTCCACAACGACGACTAACGCCTTAGCCGGTTCCTTGTTTCCGGCCTTATCCACGGCACGGTAGGTAAGACGATTGACCCCTTCCTTGAGGATCGTGATCGGGGAAGTATACTTCACATAATCGGCTTCTCCGATTTTATACTCGATATAATCCACCGTGCTCGAATCGTCCTTTGCGGAAATCTCGAAAGAACTTTTGGAATTCACATACAGATCGGCGTTCTTTACGTCGTCGGCCGGAGCGGCTCCCGCGGTTTTATTGTTGGCCGCAGGTGCGGAAGTGGTCCCCGGTTTTCCCTGGGTGTTCGCCTGTGGGTTGGAAGTTTCATCCAGATCTTCCTGAGCGATCAACGCTACTACGGAAAAGGACATTAAAAAAACGATCGCGAGTCTTGCAAGGTATGAACCTTTCATTTTACACTCCTATGAGGTTTGGTTAATTAGTTTTTTGACGATATTCGGATAGTGGAAACCCTTGGAAGGAGCGTGTCAACCGATTCTATGAAAAAAATACGTTCTCTTCCCGGCGCGGCGGCGGCTCTGCTTTTTAGGACCCGCTGGATGTTGTTCTTTTTTTTCGGTTTCACCAATCCGTTGTACGTTCAGGAAAAAACTCCCGCGGAAATTTGGAAAGAGGTCGTGGTCGAGGATTTCGAATCCAAGGAATGGGGCGCCAAAAATCTCAAAACGCGTCTCGGAAAGGATTACCTTCCGGACATAAGGACTTCGACTCTGCTCCTCAGTCCGGAGATCAATTCCTCTCGAAGTCTTCTTTTGGAAGTGCCCGCAGAAAAAAATCAGTCCTTCGAAATTCTCTGGGAACAACCTTGGAAGACGAAAGGTTTCGTCCGCGAACTCAAATTCCAGATCTATTCCTCCGGATCGGGAGCGTCCCTCTACGTCCTTCTCCGCGATTCTAGTTTAGAAGTTAAGAAAATTCTAATCACCCATCTAAACTACGAAGGTTGGAAAGGCGTTCGAATCAATCTGATCCGGAAGATCCGTCAGGACGACGTGGTGTTCTCCAAACGGGCTCCGGTGGAATTTTTGGGTCTGTTGTACGAAGCCCCCTTCGAAATGAAACGGGGAACCAGGGATCTGTTCGCGATCGACGACATTCTCGCGGTGATACGCGACAAAAACAGGATCTTTTCGGACGAAAAATCCCTGATTCGATAGGATCCCGCCGCTTCGGACCGAATACCGACTTCGGCAGATCCAAATACATTAGAATATTAAGATATAGGCAGGCTAACCGTAAAAACGGCCCCGGACGCGGAGGAGGAAAACCGGATCGAACCTCCGTGCGTTTCTATGATTCTGCGGGCGATATCCAATCCGAGACCGGAACCTTCTCCGGGGGCTTTGGTCGTAAAAAAAGGTTCGAAAATACGATCCTGAACCTCTTCCGGAATCCCCGGTCCCGTGTCGGAAATCCTCACTTCCGCGTTGGCTCCTTGCCGTGCGATTTCGATCCCCAGAATCCCCTTAAACGACATCGCCTGCGCCGCGTTATAGATCAGGTTGGTCCAAACGTGGATGAGATCATCCGCATAACCGTAAATAGGCGGAACTTCCCCGTAATTTTTCTGTATTTCGACTCCGGCCTTCAGCTGATTTTGATAGATCGTAAGGACCGTCTCCAGACTTTCCTGCAGAACGACCGGAGTTTTCACCCCTTCCGAACTCCAATGCGTGAACTTACGCAAAGCGTAAACGATTTTGGAGGTGCGGTTGACGGACATATCGATGAGCTTGGAACTTTTCGCCGCGAGAATTTCCTGAAGCGCGAAGTTGACGATCGTCTGCGCGTTTTGTACGGAGAACAGTTTCGGAAATTCCTCGGTCGCGGATTCCAAACCGCATTCCACGAGATCCTGGGCGGCCGTGTGCGCGTTTTCGAAATCGAACGCCTTCAACTTCGCCTCCAAATCCTTGATCTTGACCCTCGCCTCCTTGGGGGAAATCACCTCGCGGTCCGACATCCCTTTACGGAACAAGGATTGGAATTCCTCGAATTCCTCCGCGTTTAGGGTTTGGATTTTCCCGGAAGTCTGCGTGATCCTCGTCGACGCGGTTTCGAAATAACTCCGTATCGAATCGTTCGAGGCTTTGATGACTCCGATCGGATTGTTGATCTCGTGGGCGATTCCGGCGACTAACTGTCCTAAGGCGGCCATCTTTTCCGAAACGATCAGCTGATTCTGCGTTTTTCTCAGATTCTGAAGGATCGTCTCGAGTTCGAGATTCTGTTTTTCGATGAGCGCCTTTTGATCCGAAATCTCCCGATTCAACCTGCGCAACGCTTCGGCTTCCTTTTTTTCGGAGATGTCCTTCACCAGATTGATGATGCAGGGTTTGCCGTCTATCTCCGCGAACATGCTGTAACATTCGGCGTATATCAGCCTTCCGTCCTTCGCCCTGAGAATCAACTCCTGATCCGAAAGAACACGTTCGCTTTTCAGCCGCTCCAAATAATCCGTTCTCGTTTTAGGATCCAGCCATATGTTCAGTTCGAGGCTTGTTTTGCCGATCGTCTCCTCCCTCGTATAACCGAACATCGTCAGAAAGCTGTCGTTCACTTCGATGTATCGTCCGTCGTTCACGGTCGAGATGCTCGTCGAGATCGGACTCATCGTGAACACCTTCGAATAGATCTCGCGCGTAGGGCGGATCGCCTCCTCTGCGAGGTGTTTTTCGGTAACGTCTTGGCCGGTTCCGAAACCGATGATCGAGTTCCGGAACTTTCCCTTGGTCAAAAGAAAACGGTTCCTTCCGTCGATCGTACGGATCTGATAGACGAGTTCCGTAGTGAAATCCGGGGTCTCCTTTTTGATCAGACTTTCCGCGAGCGCCTTCAAAATCCTCGACTTGTCCGGTTCGACCACGAACGCGTTTAAGTATTCGGAAAGCTGCATACTCCTGGATTCCTTCGCCTCCTCGTCGCCGAGCAGAAACAGGAATTCCTTAGTGAGAGTAAGCTCCAACGTCTGCGTATTAAGACTCCAGCCCCCCAGACCCGCATAACGTTGCGTCTCCGAAAGTTCCTTTTTCACTTCATGAAAACCTAATAAAGAATAACGCATCAGGATCGCGATCAGGATGAACGCGCAGATTTCCCCCATAAGAATGGACCAAGGGCCGCCCGTTTTTTCAACGGGAACGATGATCCCCTTTTCGATCAGGAACAGACTCAAGACGGACAAAAACACCGAAAGAAAGGAATAGACGTACACAGCGGTCCTTCCCAGCAATAACGCGGACATGACGATCAAAACGAGGGAAATCGGAAAGACCACGGTTTGAGTCGCGCCTTCGCGCAGAAGAACGATGAAGGTCGCAAGCCATTGAATGCCCAACATCACGTGGGCGGCGAGAAGGATCCGGCCCGTCTTCGCGATGACGTGACACACCAAAGCCGCCAAAGGAATCAGATAAGCCGCGATGTAGATCGATTTCGGTTTCTCCGCGAGCAGCGGATGGATGATTCGATACGTCGTCGCCACGAAAACGCAGGCGACCATGATCCCGTACATGAGCTTAACGGAAAAATCCTTCTCCGTATCCGAAAACACGGGCGGTTTGAAATAGGCTGCTATTTTAGAAAGAATCATATTCGGATCGAATTTCGGGCTACCATCTAATTCAAAAAGAACGTACTTGCAAAGCTGGATTTCGGTTTAACGTCTTTTTTTCGACGAAAATCTTCCGCGACGTTTCTCATTCAAAGGATTCTATTTTTAGAATATTTCTTTTTTTGAATTCAACGGATAGGCGTACTGCGACACGAACGCGGACCACGTGAAATTTTAGGAACACGACGATCCGGTTCCGTTCATCG
>NZ_NPEF01000074.1 GCF_002811955.1 Leptospira ellisii | reverse complement strand
CGGCGTGAGTTCCCGCATTTCTTCGTCGGAAAAACTTTCTCACCCGCCATCGACCGGAACCGTTCCCGCTTTCGCTTTGTGGGAACTCACACAACTCAAAACTCAGTTGACTTCGACTCGATTCAATTCGTCCAATTCCACCTTCCAAGAACGAACGATCTGGACCATAACGTCCAAAACCTCTGGATCGGGAGAATCATACGAATCTGCAGCGAACGAATCCACGTTCTGAAAACCCCGGATCGAATCCAAAGAATCTCTTTCCATCCTGGCCCGAAATACCTCGAACTCTTCGACGGATTCCGTCGGAGAATTTTTGACGTAATAGGGTTTAACGATGCTGATCCGAAAACTTTCAATCGGAAGTTGCCGAAGAGTCTGCAAAAGACGGAACGTCAACAAAGCGACTTCCAACTTCATTCTTTCCTTATATTCTTTTTGTCCCAAAAAAGTGAGCGCCGAATTTCCTCCCACGGACAAGGTCACCTTTAACTTTCCGCTCGGAGTTCCGTCCTCCCGGATATCGGGAATCACTTCGATCTCTTTCAAACGATCCCCTAAAAGCAAAAACGAAGCCTGGCGCGCCTTTTCCTCGACGGGAACGTGCGGATCGGCGATGATTCTCTGGACCTCGTCTTTGGGATTCGGCTTACATCCGGCCAAAAAAAGGAACAAAATACAAAAAAACGGAAAAGTGATCGTAAGAAGAACGGAACGGTTCGATTCGTTAAAACGTTGTTTGGCGGTCGAATGACACGTAGGGGAAAACGCCCTATATACGGAATTAAAACCTACGGGAAGCGGATTTATGCGTTGGTCGCAGGAGACGATCGGGCCGATCTTTATTCGAATTCGATTCTTCATAGGAAACTTCCTTTCTTTTTTTCTGGAACGAAGATTCTTAAATTCTATCCATTTCGAAATCTTTGGCAAGCCTTTAGCCGATTTTAAACGCGCCCCTCCTTTCGAACCTTCGGAAGAAGCGGAACGGACGGGTTCACCGACCGATGGTCGGCTCCGGTTTCCAACCCGAAAGAAGGGCTTTTTACGCGGTGATTTTAGCGACCTAAAGGCGCATAATGGAAAAAAATTATCAACTTGAGAAATAAAATGAACGGCCGTATCTTCGGCGAAGGGTTTCGTTTTTTTCGACGCCGTTTAAAAAAAAACCTAACAGCGATTTTTTTGTGTAATTTTAATTAGGCGATTTCGTCTCAAATAAAAGTATGAAACCAAAAAAAATCTCA
The DNA here is from genome assembly GCF_002811955.1 of Leptospira ellisii. Classification (GTDB taxonomy): domain Bacteria; phylum Spirochaetota; class Leptospiria; order Leptospirales; family Leptospiraceae; genus Leptospira; species Leptospira ellisii. The sequence goes on along the minus strand of NZ_NPEF01000074.1, from coordinate 16,149 downwards.
AACGAAGATCTTGAATCCCTGGTAACGGGAGTAAAGACCCAGTCCATCGAAGCAGTGGGTAATTATCTATATAAAGGATTCAGAATACAGGTAAGTAAGTACAATCTTTCCGGCGCGGAAAGGGTGCAGCTTCTGTATCAAAGAAGAAGAAACAACGGCCTTTGTATCATCTGCGGAACCAAAGTCGCCAAAAAGAACCCGTCTTCGGGCAAACTTTACAGACTTTGCGAGCACCACCGCAAAACGATCGACAAGAAAAAGTAATCAACCTTTTCGGAAAACCTGCAGATAATCTTGAATAGGGAAGAGAATTTCCCCGGAGTTTATCTTGCAGGCGAAGGGTTTTTTCGTTTTTTTACTCGTTCCATCTTTAACGGCGGTTATTCTTTCCGGACCTTTACATTCGGAAGTTTCCCCCCTTTCCGAAACCCAGGCGGAAAATCTGCTTAGGATCGCGGAAGAAGCCTACAAAGACCGCAAATTCCACAAATCGATCGAGGAAATCAAAAGTTTCCTGATTTTATATCCGTTCAGCAAATTCAAAAATAAGGCCTATCAGATTCTCAAAAACAATTATTCCCGACTGGGTCGTCCCGAAAAGGTTTTGGAGATCAGTCTCCGACAATACGCGGAGGAACCCACTTCCACGCTCGGTCTCAATTCTTATTTCGAAGCCGGCAAATTGTATCTGGAAATCGGAGAAGAGGAAAAGGCGAAAAAGGTCTTCCAATCCATCTGCGGCCAATCTTTTTCCAGAGAATTGGCGGAAAAAGCCTCTTTAGAGCTGTCCGAATGGGAGATTTTAACCGGATTCAAGGCTGAAATGCCGGAATGTGCGGAAAAGTAGCTCTTTTTTTGGGGTTTTGATTCCTAAAAACCGATAATGAAAACAGTTGAACTCTGATTTTCAAAAAAAATACTAACACAACAGCATGTCCACAGGCATCTTCCAAATCGTTAATTTTCAGAAGGGCTCCTACATTATCGTAGAGGGAAAAAAGGATTCGCCTAGTTTCTTTATCATTCGCGAAGGGAAGGTGAAAATCGGCCGGGAAAACCCCGTGGTCGGAGAAGATCCCAATTCGGTTCAAGGACCGGGGGATTTTTTCGGAGTCGTAGCCGCGATGAGTCAGCACGCTCAGATCGAATCGGCTGTGGCTCTCACAGACGTTTCCGTAATCGAAGTGAGTTACGACCAATTCGGAACCCTTATCCAAAGAAATACTCCCGTGGCGATGAAAATCATCCGCTACTTTTCGATGAAGCTGCGTCAGTTCGACCAGACCATCACTCGTTTGACCTTTCGTTCCGCGGTGGAAGAGGACCCGAACGAACTTTACAACATCGGGGAGAATTATTTCAACCAGAAGAACACGCAGCACGCGACGTATGCGTTTCAAAAATACCTCCAATACCTTCCGAACGGTCCGTTTGCGACGCAGGCGAAACTCAAACTGCAGACGATGAACCAGCCGATGCAGGCTCCCGCGATCGATCTTACGAAATTCAATCGTATGTACGCCGACAACGAGATGATCTTCTGCGAACACGAACCGGGTCGCGAACTTTATATCATCCAAAACGGTAAGGTAAAAATCACGAAGATCGTGGATAAGAACGAAGTGCTTCTAGCCGTTCTTCAAAACGGAGACATCTTCGGAGAAATGGCGCTATTGGACAACAAACCCAGATCCGCTTCCGCGATAGCTTGGGGAAACGTTCAGCTTCTCGCGATCAACAAAGCCAACTTCGAAGGAATGGTGAAGGCGCAGCCTCAGCTTGCGACCCGTTTGATCACGCTCCTTTCGGAAAGAATCTGGACCGCATACAAGCAGCTCGCGAATTTGATGATCAACGATCCTCAAGGAAGAATCGCCGATACCCTTCTCACTCTCGTCGAAAAAAACAGGATCAAAATCTCTCCGAAGGTTTCCTACAATTTCGAAATCGGCACCAAAGACTTGATCAAGATGGTAGGTCTTTCCTATCCCAAGGACGAAAATCTCGTTCTGGATCTCATTACAAAAAACAAATGGATCAAGTTGGATCAGGGAAAACTAAGTTGTACCGATCTTGTCGAGTTGGAAAAGCTCGTTCATATCTACAGAAAAAAATCTCAGATGGAAAACAAACTTAAGAAAAGAGCGTAACTCGGTTTCTTAAGATGGTTTCTCCGAAAAAGTCCGGAAAAAAAGTCCGCACCCGACGAACGATCGTTTCCGGTCCTTCCTCTCCGTCAAAGTTAGAAGACCGGGACATTCTATTGAAAAAGGCGGCCGTTTGGCTTCGTAAGAAGGATCCGATCACCCGTAAATTGATAGATTCGGTCGGTCCTTGCGCGCTAAAAACGATCGGCGCCCCGTATCAAGTTTTGATCAAATCCGTTTTAGGACAACAGTTGTCCGTCAAGGTCGCTCTCACTTTCGAAAGAAGATTGATCGCATTAGCGGGAACCAAGAAAATCCCGTCTCCCGATCAAATATTAAGGATTCCTAATGGAGAATTGAGAAGGATAGGGGTTTCGCAGGCCAAAACCGAAACAGTAAAACGGATCGCGGAAGCCTACAAAAGCGGTCTTATATCGGATTCCAAATTGAGAAAACTGGACGATTCCGCCGCGATGGAACTGCTCTGTTCCTTAAAAGGCGTGGGGCCTTGGACGGCGGAGATGGTTTTGATCTTCGCCCTTGATCGTTGGGATCATTTTTCGATCAACGATCTCATCCTGAGGAAAGCGGTCGAAAAACATTACGGAATCCTAAAGGACGACAAAAAGGAAATCCAGGAATTCCTAAAGTCGTTCTCTCCTTATCGCACCGTCCTTTCGTGGTATCTTTGGGCCGACGTGGACGGCGGAGACGGCTGGGGATAGGATCCGAACGGTTTTTTAAACGACCTCTTTCCGAAAAATCCGCACGACTTCCGCTTTTATTCCCTCCGAAACGGACTTCATTCCGCTCGAATCGTTTTATAGAAATAATTTTTTTACTCTTTGATCCTTCCCGAGGAATTTTTGGCAAACCCGTCTTTTAAACCCGGTATTAAAGTCGAAGAAATTTCAAGGTTGGTTTTTATGTTAGCTGAGAATATATTAAACTTTAATAATGTTATTTCGAAAATATCGAAAATTATTTTCGATCGGAATAAGATCACTTCCTTCGTTATCGTAGGACTTTTTTGTTTTACGAACTGCCAGAAAGGAAACGGGAATCAGAACGATTTTCTGCTTTCGGCGTTATTTTCCCTCGGAACACAAAAGGGATTTAACATCAGCACGAGAATACAGGATTCGAATTCCGTCGGTTCGGCCAACGCCTCTTCGTTTTTGACGCAAAGCGGATTCGGCGGAACCGCGACTCCCGTGACGAACGATAACGTCCAAGGGTTGTACGTATCAACGCTTTTGGCCACGGCTTTCGATTATCGCCCCGGCGAAACGGAACAGGAATCGGATCCTATTTATAGAATCGACGCTCCCGATTGGAGTTATTGGATGATCGCGCCTCCTCCCGGCTTTCCGCATTTTTCGAACGAGTCGTATGAGAAAGCGATCGGTAACGTTCTGCAAGTGGGCGGTCAAATTCAACCGGACTGGTATCAGTCTTCCGGAATTTCCGGAGATCGGAATTTCGAAATCGACGCGTTCAGTCTAACCCTCGAAGCGCCGGGATTGGTTTATAACAACGAGTACTACGGAATTCTTTGGGGTGAAAATGCGAGCGGAATCGACGGAAAACATCCTTTGAAAAAATATTCGCAGTGGGCCGAGGCTCCAACCCATCTCACGCAGCTCGTCTTTCCGGGATTTCATTACTTTCAGGACGTCCCCGGTCAATCTTTCGTAACGGACGCTTCCATAACGGTACTTTTTATCCGAAACGATATTTTGACCGCGCCGGCGCAGATCCAGATGACCGAAGAATCCTACTCTTCCAAAGGTTATAATAGTATAGGTTACGCGAGCAGAACCCTGACTTCGGCCGAAAACGATTTCGTTCTTTCCATGTTAAAACAAACCTATCCGCTCATGTATCACACGAACATCGTATTGATCCCTTTCGACGGCCCGATCACGATCGTTTTCGACGGAGAGACTAACGAGGCTGAAAAAAGGTTTTTATGGAAGGACGTAGACGTTCAAATCGGTTTAGATTTATCGAATATACTCGATACGGATCCGCTTAATTCGAATCTGGAAAACCTTCTTTTTACGATGAAAGCCGACGCGAATAACGTTCCTTTCGGTTTAAACATGAAGGTCCTGAAAAAGGAACCCGTATACAAACCTCTTCCTTCATCTACAAACTGACAAAAATACGAATATAAACAAGTTCATCTCTCCGATCGATTGCCTCCGGCCGCTTCATCCGGAACGGCAATCGATCGGCCGTTTTTCAAGATTAAGATGTAAGATCGATTTACGCGTCAGCGATGGGGAGCGTGCGAAGCAGTCGGATCGAAGATCCGACCGAGGCGAAAGACGAAGCGCGGAACCAGCGCGGCCTCGCACAGCGAGGAGACGCCCGAAGAACCCTTCCGGATCAGAGTTTAATTCCGACCAATTCGCAATCGGCTTTGGTCATGATCTTTACGAGTTCCTCGAATTTTACCTTCGGTTCCCAACCCAGCTTCTTTTTCGCCTTTGCGGGATCTCCGATGAGGATATCCACTTCGGTGGGACGGTAGAATTTCGGATTCACTTCCACGAGAAGTTGACCGGTTTTGGCGTCGAATCCCTTTTCGGAATCGCCTTTGCCTTCCCAGCGGATTTGTATTCCGGTAAACCCGAAGGATTTTTCGACGAATTCACGAACCGTATGCGTTTCGTTCGTCGCCACCACGTAATCGTCGGCGTCCGGCTGCTGCAACATCATCCACATCATTTCCACGTAGTCGGGAGCGTATCCCCAATCCCGTTTTGCGTCCATGTTTCCGAGTTGAATCGGTCCGCCTTTTTTCGCCAAAAGATTGGCGACTCCGATCGTGATTTTTCTAGTTACGAAACCTTCGCCTCGTCGGGGAGATTCGTGGTTAAAAAGAATTCCGTTGGAAGCGTGAATTCCGAACGCCTCCCTGTAGTTTACAACCGCCCAATACGCATACAATTTGGCGACGGCGTACGGGGATCTTGGATAAAACGGGGTCGTTTCGGTTTGTGGAATGGCCTGTACTTTTCCGTAAAGTTCCGATGTCGAAGCTTGGTAGAATCTGCTCTTGACTCCGATTTGTTTGATTGCGTCTAAAATTCTAAGAGTTCCCACCGCGTCCGCTTCCGCCGTATATTCCGGCACTTCGAAAGAAACTCCCACGTGCGATTGTGCGGCAAGATTATAGATTTCGTCCGGGGACACTTTTTCCAAGATCCGGTTAAGATTGCTCGAGTCGGTCAAATCTCCGTAATGTAAGATTAGGTTGGAGTTCCCGCGAATGTGTTCGATTCGTCCCCGATTGAACATGCTGGATCTGCGAACGATACCGTGCACTTGATAGCCTTTTTCGAGGAGAAACTCTGTTAAATAGGATCCGTCTTGGCCTGTGATCCCGGTTATGAGCGCTTTTTTCATCTTCAGACCAAAAAAACCGTAAAAGCGGATCTGGCAAGAACGTTTAAAGGGGTTTTCGAACGTATCATTTGGGGTTTTGTGGATGGGGAATCGTCTTGGATCCGAAAGACGGTTCGTTTTTTGTATGAGTTCCCACGCGGAACAGGTAAGTCGGTCAATCCGAAACTTACCGTAAAGCGGAAATGTGAGAGTTCCTACATCCGTTTCTTCGGAAATTTTTCCTTCGGTCAGGGAGCCGGAAGGCGTATGAGTTCCCACACTCCTTATTTTATGGGAGAATCCCCATTTCCGATCCCTCCGTCGATTTTAACGACGAACTTTCCCGACCCTCTTTTTTGCGGGAACTCACACCCGATTCTGCGTCCAATCCTTCCGTCTAAACCGGATCACAAAAGTCACCGCAAGCACGAACACCCAGGCCACGATCCCGGACCACAAACCGGCGGAGCCGAGCCCTAAATGAATTCCCAAAAAATAAGCCGTAGGCAAAAACACGAGATACGAAGCCGCCGTATACGCCCTAAATACGAATCCCTGCAGCCCCGCTCCCCGAAGCGCGCACGCGATGACCATATGATACGCGTCGGCAATCTGCACGATTCCTAATATTACCAAAGGCGCATATGCTTCCCGAATCAACTCCGGATCGTTCGTATAAACCGAAAGCATATTCTTTCCGAATAGGATGAAAGCCGATCCCATACTTCCCATCACGCAGGCTGCGAAAAAAGCCGAACGAAACGCGCCGTGATACGCCAACCTGGCCTTTCCTGCACCCAGAGCCTGACCTAAAATCGTAGTGGCCGCGACCCCGAACGCGTAGCCGGGGAGAAACGAAAGACTCAACGTGCTGAACAACATGTTCGTAACTGCCAAGGCCGTGGTTCCGACCACGGTCGCGAATTCGGTGAAGATCATAAAAGAGATGTTATTGAGAAGTTCCGCAAATGCGGGAGCCGTTCCCGCCTTGAGAATTTCCTTCAGATGCGAAAAACTGAATCCCCAGGAGATGCCGCGAAAATATTTTCCGAGCCCTTTTTGGTAAAAGTAAAACGGAAACGCGAGAAGTCCCGCGCCTCCCGCGAGCGAGGAGGCGATCGCGGCTCCCGTAACCCCCATAGCTTCGAAACCCAGATTACCGTAGATCAGAACCCAATTCAGAAATATATTCGCAAAACATGTTATGATCATAGACGCCAGACCCGCCGTAGTGATCCCCAAACCGTCCGTAAAAGCGCGGGTCGTAAAAAGAAGAAAGAAAAACACGGTCCCCAAAAATCGATAGTAAAGATATCCGCTCGAAAGATCCAGAACGATCTCGTCCTTATTGAGCAATACCATCAAAGGCCGGCTGATCTCGGCGCCGCCTAAAGAAAGAAGACCTCCCACGATCAGGGAAAGATACAACGAAGTGATTCCCACCTTTCCGATTTCCGAATCGTTCTTTTCTCCGAATCTTCTGGAAATGATGACCTGAATTCCCATCGCGAATCCCATCAAAAACGCAAGAACCGTAAAGTGCGCGATCCCACCGATGCCGATCGCGGCGATGGAATTTTTTCCGAGACGTCCCACCATCATCGTATCGGTCACCCAAACTACGGTTTGGCTGAGCATTCCGAACACCACGGGAACCGCCAACTTCAGAATTTTCGTATTCAAAAGACTTGGGCGTATGTTTCTATAAAACGTATGGGCTAAATGACGCAGAGTTTTCACGGTTCATCCAAAATTATAACGATGTGGCAGAAAACTACCCTTTTCCAAAAAAATTTCTTTTACGTTAGCGTCTCCTTTACTCCAATGCGAAGTGACGCGCTAAACGAAAACGCGACCTTAGGTTTTATGAAACGATACGCGGATTTACACAATCATCTTTACGGTTCCATTACGGCGGAATTTTTATACGAGATCGGAAAATCCAATCCTTCTCCCCGGTGGGAGATTTTCACGAATTCGTATCTTCAATGTTTCGGGGAAAGAATTTCCACGGAGAATTTTTTCGAAGACTACAAAGACCCGGCCGCGTTCCGCAAATTGTATCAGTTCAATCATCACGGACCGTTTCCCGAATTTCAGGCCAAGTTCAATCTCATCATCGCGCTTTCTAGATTCGATCGGGAGGAAATCTCGCGCGTATCCTCGCGCATCGTGGAGGACCAATTCCGTCAAGGGGTTTCCTACGGAGAATATAGAATCATGTATTCTCCCGTGGAAACCGACGAGGGAGTTTACGAAAAGACCCTGGCGGCCTGCGAAGGTCTTGCGTTAGGCGAACAAAAGACGAACGGAGAAGCGGTCGGAAAGCTGGCCGTTTCTCTTCATAGGAACGGCGATGTGTTCCGATCGTATTCCCTATTAAAACGTTTGATGGAAAAGGATCCGCTCATCCGCAAGTATCTTGTAGGATTAGATTTTTGTTATATAGAAGAGGGATTTCCTCCCAAGGATAAAAAGGAATTCCTGGAGGAAGTAAATCGCGACAACGCCGCCTCCCGCGAAACCGCGCTCTCCGTCCTGTATCACGTGGGGGAAAGTTTTCAGGACAAGTCCGTTCTTTCCGCATGCCGCTGGGTTTTGGAAACGGCGGAATGGGGAGCTCACCGCCTCGGTCACGCGATCTCCCTGGGAATCGATCCTTCCGAAAGGATTCGACCGATCGTAACGGAACCGAAATCGGAACGGCTCGATCAGCTCCGATTGTATTACGATCGCAAAGAGGAATTGGATTCTTACTTCGAAACGCCTTCCCGCGAACGGATCGGGAACGAGATCGATTCCTTAAAACATAAGGAAATCGCGGAACTCGAAGGCGGACCTTCTTATCTGGAGGAATGTGTCGGCTTTCAGAATTATTGTATCGATCGGATCAAGAATACGAACGCGATCATAGAGTCCTGTCCGAGTTCGAACGAATATATCGGCATGGTCCGCAATCCGGCTTCGCACCCGATAAAACGTTTCGCGAAACACGGATTGAGGTTCACGATCTCGACGGACGATCCGGGAATTTTCGGCACCACCATCGAGGAAGAATATTCCAAAGCCTCAAAAATAGGATTGTCCGCGGAAATTCTGGAGGAAGTGAGACGGAATTCGTTTTTATACGCTTCGGAAATTTTGAGCGGCCGAAAATCGGCGCTCTGAATTCGGCTAAAATTTCTTGCCTCGCTCCGCGCCGCGAAGATTGTAGAGGAAAGGCCCCATCATGATTTCGGAAATCCGCAAGTTTACGGCCCTCGTTCTCGTTCTCGCCTTCCTTTCCGCGAGCGGAACCTATGCACAAAGCCAAAGCGACTTTGCGGATCCCTACGACTTCAATCTCAGAAACTATAAGGATTCCGGCGGAAGAGAGGGATATCAGGAATACACGATTCCTCCGAATATTAAAAAGCCGTATCTCGTTTCTCCGAGGAACGCCCAGGTTCCTTTTGAAAGCCCCTTCCCCACAACGGGCGGGTTGCGTAGAACGGTAAATCCGAATACGGAACGCGGACAGGAAGCCCTCGTCAATCCCCTCACCGGCGAGATCAACGTGGAAGCGATTCTGCAAAGACAAGCACAACAAGCCGAACGTAAAAAAAGACAGAATCAAATCGTGGAAGAGGAGAAATACACCGAAACCACGTTCCGCCGTTTTACGATCATCTTCTTTATGACGTTGCCGATCACTTTGGGAATCGGATACGCCATCGCCTCCGCGGCGAAGATTCCCGGAATCGGAAAATTCCAAAAGACGTTCGGCGGATCGATTTTCGTTTTCACGTTCGGGACCGGACTCGCCTTCGCGAACGCGTGGCACGACATGAAGGAATACGAATCCATGAAACGGGAAAATCAACCCGCCTCTCCTCCGGTCGAGCCCACTTCCTCCGATTCTCTCGGATTCGGAAACTCCCTTCCGATTTCCTCCGTCGGAACCTCCCTGTTTCCGGGTAAAGAATACAAAATCGATATCTCCCTGTTTCAAATCAGTTTCTGATGAAACCCTTCGAGGAAATCCGTTCCGATTTCTGGAAAGCCCGTCATAACGCGTCCGTCGTCTATGCGCGGATCTTCCAACCTTATCTTAGAATTTATTATTCCCTCTGCGGAGTTTTGTCCCTCGCCCTTCTCGTACTCATATACGGATTTTATTATCCGCACGAATGGACGCACTGGATCCGATTGTTCGTGAACGGGCTCGTCGTTTCCCTCGTCGTCTACGAAGCCCTTTCCTTCTTTTTCGCGATAGGAAGTTTTAAGGAATATCTCTGGGCGCACAAGGTCGAGGCTCTGGTCGTATCCCTTCTCGTTTTTCAGGAGATGATCAGCAGGGAGATTTACGAAATCCTAACGTTCGATTCCTTGAGCGGAGAGGACGCGAGTCTTGCTTTTCTTTCCCTGAGTCAGATCTTTTTGTTGTTCAGCAATTTTTCCCGTTTGATCCGAAAGACCGATCTTCTCAACTACAGACGGATCAGCCCTTCCTCTGTGATCGCGGTAAGTTTCGGAATTTTGATCCTGCTGGGAACCTTGGCCCTTTCCCTTCCGAAAGCGCAGATCGGGCAGATTCCACTCATCGACGTATTTTTCACCGTGGTCAGCGCCGTCTGCGTCACCGGCTTGAGTACGATCGACGTGGTGTCTCAGCTTACCGGAACGGGACAAACGATCCTCATGGTATTGATTCAAATCGGAGGTTTGGGTCTGATGACCCTCACCGTTTTTTTCGCGATTTTTCTTGCAGGTCAGGTGAGCGTCACCAACAAGTTATTGATAAAAGACTTGTTCAGCCAGGAAAGCGTGGGGCGTGCGGCCTCCGTGCTTAAACAGGTAGCCGCGCAAACGTTCGTCATCGAAGCGTTAGGCGCTTTGTTATTGTTCTTATCGTATCCTGAGACGCTGCGGACGGATCTTAAGGGAAGAATTTTCGGCGCCTTGTTCCACTCGGTGAGTTCTTTCTGCAACGCGGGATTTTCCGTCTTTCCGCGGGGATTCGAAAACCAATGGATCGTCGATCAGAAATTCTTCCTATCGATCGTAATGATCCTGATCGTATTCGGAGGATTGGGTTTTCCCACGGTTCATCATTTGATCGGTCTCGTTTTTAGGAGAAGCGATTCGCCCAAACGTATGGAACTCGAAGCGAAACTGATCCTAAGCGTATCAGTTTCGTTGATCGTACTCGGCGCGTTCGCCTGTTATTTTCTGGAATCGGAATTCTCCCTCTCGGATCGGAACGGAACCGACCGCCTGTTTCATTCCCTGTTTTACTCCGTCAGCACGAGAACGGCCGGTTTTAATACATTCAATATTTCTAAAATGGGAATTCCCATGGTTTTCGTCTCCCTGTTTCTAATGTGGGTGGGGGCGTCCCCGAACTCCACGGGAGGAGGGATCAAAACGACCACTCTCGCGGTAGGCGGTCTTCATCTTTTCGGTCACATACGAGGCAAAGAAGAGGTGGAGATTTTCGGGCGCAGAATCTCGCAGGGTTCCGTATCGAGAGCCTCCGCCGGAGTTCTCGTCTCCCTATTCCTGATCTTTTTCGGAATCTTCATTTTGACCTGCACTGAACGTTTCGAATTTATAGACCTCTGTTACGAAACCGTTTCGGCTTTCGGAACCGCGGGACTTTCCAGGGGAATCACTCCTTCGTTGACTTCTCCGGGAAAACTTACGATCTGTTTTATGATGTTCTGCGGAAGGGTGGGAATGTTGACGATCCTGATCGCGTTCGTACCCAAGGGAAAAAAATCGGGACTTCGTTATCCGGAAGAATCGATCATAGTCGGCTAAAGGCGGTAAACTCGTGGCGGTGAAAAGAAAAAACGGAATTCGCAAAAAACGGATCGCGGTTATAGGACTCGGAGAATTCGGCAAAAAGCTCGTGCGTTATCTGAACGAAAACGGACACGAAGTGACGGCCGTAGACAAGGACATGAAGATCGTGGAAGAGATCAAGGATCACTGTGCGCTCGCGGTATGTTTGGACACGAACAGCAGACAGGCTTTGGAGGAATTGGATCTGGAGGACATGGACGAGATCGTGGTCGCACTCGCGGAGAATTTCGAGGCGTTGATCACGACCGCGTATCACCTCAAGGAGATGAACCTCGAATCCATCCATGTGCGGTATCATTCCGAAGTGAACCGCAAGATCCTCGAGATGATCGGCGTGAAAAACCTGTTCAACCCCGAGGAAAAGGCCGCGGCTTCCATGGCGGAACAACTCAGTTACGAAGGAGTCAAACAAGCCACGTTGTTAAGCGAAGAATACAGTCTATTCGAAGTGGAGTTATCCCCTCTGTTGATCGGAAAAAAACTGAAGGAGTTGGGGCTTCGGGAAAAGTTCGGACTCAATCTGGTTGCGGTTCGCAGATCCGAAACGTCGAAAAAGGATCCGCAAAAAAGCGGAATCCTTCTACCGGAATCCGGAGCCGTATTTCAGAAAAATGAAATTCTGATCCTTTTCGGAACTTCGGAAAGTATCAAACGTTTTACGGAAGTTTATCCCATAGGATAAGGGATCGCCTTCGAAACCTCGTCTATTTTTTTGAGAACCTCTTCGCTTAATATTACGTCCTTCGCCTTCAGACTTTCCTCGAGTTGTTCCACGGTGTTGGCGCCTATGATGGTGGAGGCGACGTAGTCGTGTTGTTTGGACCAAGCCACCGCGAGCGTCGTGACGGACATTCCGGCTTCTTCCGCTATTTTCATCAGTCTTTCGGTGGAAGCGACGGTTCCGTCGTTCAGGAATCGGTGCGCCATTTTTCTCTGTCTTTCCCCCGAGCGCATATAACGGCTGAAACGCGCGTTCTGCGGAGGATTCGGCGAATTGTATTTTCCCGTAAGAACCCCGCCCGCCAAAGGCGAATAGGGAAGCAGACTGACACTCTCCCGTTTACAGATGTCGGCTAACGCGTCTTCGAACCTCCTGTTCAGGATGCTGAAATTGTTTTGGATCGATTCATAACGCGTAAAACCGCAACGCTCCGAAACGGCCAGACTTTTCATCATACCCCAGGCGGTTTCATTGCTGTTTCCCGCATAACGTATCTTGCCTTGATCGATCAGTTCCGTAAGAACCTCCATCGTTTCCTCGTAGCCGAAATCGGAATCCGGCCAATGTGTCTGATACAAATCCACGTAATCCGTGCCGAGACGTTTTAAACTGCCCTCTATCGCAGTCCGGATATTTCTGCGATCCAACGCGGTTTTCCCCCCTCGAACGGGAGGAACGAACCAACCGTGACCCGGACCGCAGACCTTGGTCGCGATCAGAATCGAGTCCCTCGGTTTGGTCTTTAACCATTTGCCGAATATCTTTTCCGTCTCGTTCACATAACCTTCGTCAGGCGGAACCGGATAAATTTCGGCCGTATCGTAAAAATCGATCCCGGCGTCGTACGCCCTGTCCAAAATCCGGAACGCCTCGTTTTCGTCGCAGCTCGATCCGAACGTCATCGTTCCCATGCAGATTTCTGAAACCACCATCCCCGATTTACCCAATCTTCTTTTTTTCAAGCCGTTCTCCCGTATTCAAAGACCAGAATACGATCCTAAACGCCGAAATCAACTCCATTCGAACGAAACGTATTTTCCTTTTCGAATGCGTTTTTTGCTGTTTATGAAAACGATATATTGTAGAATCGTGAAACTTCGAATTTTATACGGCGTCGAAACGAGGTTTACTTCTTGAATCAAGACTCACTGTATGATCCCGAAAAATACGAAACGCTCATGCCCTCGTATCTCTATCTCAGAAACGAGGCGGACGCGACGGATCAGGAAGCCGTATTTCTCAGTCCCAAAGAGATAGAAATCCTATATCAAATCCGGAATCACACCACCTTGGAGGGATTTTTTTCTGGCAAGATCCTCAAAGTGTGGAAGGACGAAGGTTCCAAACCCATTTACGTAAACGTGCTCAAAAAACTTTCGGAATTCGGTCTTATATTCGTTTTTCCGGAATTCAGACTTCAGCAGGAAACGGGGCAACTGAACGTATCCCTTTGTCTCGTCTCCGAAAAGGGGTTTAAACCTTCCAATCGCGAAAACCTCAAGGAAATCTATCTCAACAGCCTAAGCAAATCCTCCTTCGCCATACAAAACTACATACTGGGAAGCGAACCGTTTCAGATCAGCGAATTGATCTCCGTGTTGGAATATCTTATCTCGGGAAGGGCCGGAACCTTCGTAAGGGATTCGTTCAACGTGAAAAAATGGATCACTTCGTTCACGTTCTTCGAGCTCCTCAAAGAAGAGGCGATCGAGGATTCCTGCGAAATCATCATGGAAACGATCCGGGAAAACGGTCACGTGGCCGTGACCAAAACGGTCGGCCTGTTTCACGTAACGCACGATTTTGCGGGAAAGGCTTTCGACGTGTTGAAGAGTTTTTACCTCAACCAATTTTCCAAAAAACTGAGGGAGGAATATCCGGACGCCTGGGAATCCGTCCTGAACCACAGGAAGGAGTTCCGCATAGACGACAACTTCCCCCTGGTCGGAATAGAGGAAAGGTTCGTATCCGAGGAATTGAGGATCATCGGCGAGAATCTGACGGGAATGATTCCCGATTCATACAATGATTTTCTAATATTAGCGAATTATATCTCCGAAAAGAACGATCAGGAAAGAATCCTCCGTTCAACGAACGAGGAGTTGAAATCGATCAAGATGCTGAAGACCATGATGTCGATGAAAAGCGACACACTCTCCCAATTCGTTACGATCAATCTAGAAGAGGACAAGGAATTCACACATTCGGTCGTGGACAATCTCAGAAGGGACCCGGATTGTATCGTATGCGATTGGTATGAAAAGGGTAAAAAGATCACCTGCCTCTGCTACAAAAAGGAGGAAACCTTGTTCTCTCTGATCCAGATAATGACGGAAAAATATCCGTTCAAGACGGATCTCATCAAAAACTTCCTATTCCTCGTGAAAAAGGAGAAAAACGAAATCGGACTTTTGTATCAAAGGCCGGAATTCAAGAACACGATCCTGAAACTCAAATACGTATGCTACAAAAACAATCTTTCCTGGTTTTCCAAAGTCCTCGCAATTTTGGGCGCCTACGGAATGTTGGAAACCTCCCTTGATCACGAGGAATCCGTGACCCAGTTCGAACAGTTAACAAGAGAAATCGAATATAAGGAAAACAGAAAGAAGCAACTCGAAAAGATCCGGTCCGTCTGGCTCGGAGAGATTCAATCGAATTAGAAGCCGCCCGATCCGATCATTTTTTGATTTCGAAAGTCCTGAAATTTCCCTTGGGCTCCTCCCAGGAAATCAACGCTTCTTTGACTTCGGAACCTTTGGGGCCTCTTTGAATGGCCTTATACAAATCCTCGATGAACATCTTATCGCCCTCCACGATCGTCTCCACGTCTCCGCCGGGAAGATTCTGGGTGAAACCGCTCAGCCTGCATTCTTGGGCGCGCTGCAGAATGTAATACCGGAACCCCACACCCTGCACTTTTCCGCGCACCAAAATCTTGGCCCTTGAATTATTTTTGGATCCCATTCCTCATTCCTCCGGTTTGTTCTCCAGATTGACCATCCACGCCGAAAAGTCTTTCAGAAAACTCCAGAGAATCTCTTTTTGAGTCTCTCCCTGATCCCACACGTCGAGCGCCTTTCGATAACAGGAAAGCCAAACCCTTCTCGCCTTTTCGTCGATGGGAAACGGCAAATGACGCGCCCTCATCCGGGGAGGACCGTAATTTTGGGAATACAAAGGCGGACCGCCCGTCACCTGAATCAGAAAATCCGCCGACTTAACCTTACTTTCCTCCAATGTTTCCGGAAACATAAACGCGATCGGACTTTCGGGAATCAGGTCGTAAAAGTCCGATACGAGCTTTCTCAAGGAAGCCTCGCCGACGGAAGCGAACACCGTCTGTAGACCGGGAACCGGACCGGGCGGACCGCCGGGAGGAACGTAAAAAGGACGCTCCTCCGTCATCGTGTCGTCCCCGTCCCGTTCAGATAGGAACGGATTTTAGGACCGAAATACTTTACAATTTTATTATATACGTCTTTTTTAAAGGACACGATCGTTTCCAGAGTTTTCTCTATGGGAATAAAACGTACCGTTTCGAATTCGCGCTCGTGCGTTTCCAGATCGCAATCCTCCGCGCTGCCGTTCCAATAGATCAGATACCATTTCTGAAGTTGACCTTTGTATTTTTGTAGATTACGATTGAGGGGAAGATTGTCCGGAAAATCGTACGCGATCCAATCCGGATATTCGGAAACCGTAATCCCCGAATCCACGCCGACCTCTTCGTATAATTCCCTAAGGGCCGCTTTTTCGGGATCTTCGTCTTCGTCGATTCCGCCTTGCGGAAATTGCCAAGACCCTAAAAAGTTCAGTCGTTCCCCGACCAATACCTCTCCTTGCGCGTTAAACACCACCATCCCGACGTTCTTTCGATACGGTTTTTCCATACGAATAGGCTCCGCTCCGAGGGATTTAATGACAAGAAGATTTAAACCGTTTTATCGTACGATCGGCAAACGATAAGAATTCAGTTGCAAAATTTATACTCTCTTAGGAATGATACTCATTAGTATCACCGGTCGGAGTTCGAAT
>NZ_NPEF01000073.1 GCF_002811955.1 Leptospira ellisii | reverse complement strand
TATTTATAGTATTTATATTTTTACCGTTTTTTAAGACCGGTTAAAAGGGTTTTCTCCTTAAGGGGCGGGAAAAAAATCGGTTTAAGGCCTTTTATGACGCACGATTCCCTCGGAGAGATACAAACCGGAAAAATTCCGCTGAAAGGAAGGACCCTGCCCGAACTTTCCGAGATCGTGGTTTCCTTAGGAGAAAAACCGTTCCGCGCCAAACAGATTTATCACGGGCTTTACGTAAACCGCTACGAATCCTGGGATCAATTCACCACGTTTTCCAAGGCGCTTCGGGAAAAGTTGGAGGAACAATGTTCCTTAACCCGGCTTCATACGATAAAACATCTCAAGTCGGTGGACGGAACGCAGAAGTTTACCTTCGCCTCAGAACCCGAAAACGGAAAGGAATTCGAAGCGGTATGGATTCCGTCCGGAGACGGGGGAAGAAAAACGATCTGCATTTCCTCCCAGGTCGGCTGCACGCTCAACTGCAAATTCTGCGCGACCGCTAAATTAGAATTTCAAGGAAATCTAAAAGCCCACGAGATCGTGGATCAGGTCCTTCAGGTGGAAAAAACCGTGGGGGATCGGGCGACTAACATCGTTTTTATGGGAATGGGCGAGCCGTTCCACAATTACTTCAACGTGATCCGGGCCGCTTCCATCCTACACGATCCGGACGCGCTCAATCTCGGGGCGAGAAGGATCACGATCTCCACTTCGGGAGTCGTCAACGGAATCCGAAGATTCATCGAGAACAAGGAACCGTATAATTTCGCTATTTCCCTCAATCATCCCGATCGCGACGGAAGACGGGAGATCATGGATATTGAGGAGAAGTTTACGCTTCCCGAACTTCTGCAGGCCGCAAAGGATTTTACGAGAGAACTGAAACGCAGGATCACGTTCGAATACGTTATGATTCCCGGAGTGAACATGGGAAAACAGAACGCGGACAAACTCGTCAAAATCGCCAGGTCTTTGGATTGTAAGATCAACGTCATTCCTCTCAATACGGAATTTTTCGGATGGAGAAGGCCGACGCCGGACGAGGTGCGGGAATTCATCTCCCTTTTGGAACCGGCGGGGATTCCCATTTTGAACCGAAGATCCCCGGGGAAAGATATCTTCGGCGCGTGCGGTATGCTCGCCTCAAAAAGTTGACCTCCTCTTTCCTCTTTGGAAAATGGGGCAATGAATCTAAAAAGGGTTTTTCTCATCTTATCCCTTCTTTTCTTCGTTTCGTGTCAGGAATACGTTCAGCAAAAGTGTAATTCCGCCTGCAAGTTTTTCGTTCAATGCGCGGAGAACACGTTCAAGGACGTTAAGGTTACGGACGCGGAAAGGGGACAGGCGATGATCGACTGCGAAAGCGGCTGCATACGCGAACAGAGTTTCGTGCTTCCTTGTTTCGAATCGGAGACGTCCTGCAAAGGTTTCAACACCTGCGTGATGGAATCCGGATTTATGGATTAATTTAGGATACGGTATGAATCAGATCTCCTCCGATACTTCTTTCCTCTCCAAGAAATTCGTTTTCGTCTTTCTTCTCGTCGCTATCCTTCCTTTGCTTTTTACGTTTCCTCTGGACGTGATCGACATCGATTCCTCGCAATACGCGGAAATTTCGAGGGAGATGGTGGAAGGCGGAAATCCCTTCTTTATACGGGACAACGGCAGACGGTATCTGGATAAACCGATACTTACGTTTTGGAAGATTTCCCTTTCCTTCCTCGTTTTCGGTTACGAGAATTTCGCCTTCCGTTTACCCGCGATTCTCTTCACTCTTTTGTCGTTCTGGGGAATCTTCAAACTCACCGAGTTGTATTCCGGAAGTCGCACCAGGGCTTGGCTTGCGGTGTTTTTGTATTCGCTTTCGCCCGGACTTTATTCCATGGTCGTGGATCCAAAGATAGACGTGTATCTCACCCCGTATCTGATCTTGGTTCACGCGTTTTATTATCTCGCGTTTAAGAAAAACAAAAATTACTATTATTTAATGTATTTTTCGATGGGACTCGGCTTCGTTACGAAGGGACCCATCGCCATGGTCATTCCCGCGATCTCCATAGGAGGGGACATCCTTTTCCGGCGGGATTGGAGGCGTCTCGCCGAGATGAAACTGTTTCCGGGCGCGCTTTTGGCGCTTTTCCCCCCCGTGTTGTGGTCCGTCCCTTTATATTTCGAGTTTCAGACCTACGGTCCTTATTTCTTTTTGTGGATCCAGTCCTTCGGGCGCTTTTACGCCAAGATGTACAATCAGAAGTTCAATCCCCTTTTCTTTTATTCCAATTTCTCCTGGGCATTCGGGATCTTTATCCTTCCTTTTTTCGGATTCGTCGTATTCCGGATCCGGGAATTCCTGAAACGAACCGGTTTTAAGGGATCATTTCAGAATATTCTAAAAAACGAATATAAAGACGGGGATTTTGTCCCGGGTTTTTGGCTGTTCCTGTTTTTGTTCCTGATCAGTTTCTCCAAATATCAGCTTCCGCAGTACATCTACTGGTGTCTTCCGGCCGCGGCAGTGATCGGTTCCGGAGTTTTGGAATCGATCCTTTCTTCGGTTTCCGACGCGAAGGTGGAATCCTTTTGGAGAACTGAAAAAATCCTTATGTTGATCACGGGGACTTTCTTTCTGATCGCGGCGGCGCTCATTCCCGTTTTCAGCGTAGACGTAACTTGGACGTACGCGATTCTTCCGGCCGCGTATCTGGGTGTGTTCGTTTGGACGTATTCGAATTCGAACGTTCAGGGGAAAACGCTCGCGTTTTGGCTGTTTCCGATTTCGCTTTTTTTTTCTATCGTCGGTCTGTATCTTTATCCCATGTTGACCTCGTATCAACCTTCCAGGGATATCGGCGCCTTCATCCGTGAACACGAAACGGGGAAGGAAAAGTTGTTCCTATTCGGTGTGCCCGCATCCAAACGATCCTACGCCTACTATTCGAAGCGGATCTCCAGAACGCTTTTCGATCCCGCGGTTTTGATCGAAGCGGTTCGCAAGGAAGGGGAACGTTATGTGATCGTTCAGGATAAATGGGTCGGTAAGATGGGGGAATTTTTCGGAGAGGAGGTTCGCTTCGAAACCGTTCGGGAATATCCCGCTTATAAGGTGGCGACCCCCGAAGGAAAATTCTTTCTTAAAGCCCGCAGATCCGAGCTCGCAGGAAAGGTGATTCTGATGCGCGCCACCCTGAAAAAATCGGAGAAAAAATGAAGAAATCGAAAAAAAGTCGAGGGGGAATTCTGCGATTCTCCCGAATCTTTTAGTAGGCTAAATTGTGAGCCTGGTTTGGTTTTGGTCCCTGGGTAAAACCGGGGACGCTTTTCCCGGTCCCTTTCGTTCGAATCGCGCCCACCGTCGTTTCTCCGAGGCGTCAATGTCTTCCAGTCGGGTCCCGACTTTTTCCTTCATCCAGAATTATCGTTCGGAATTTCCGTTCCTTTTTCCGCAGGTGGCGACTAACACGGGTCATTCGATAAAATCAAGAGTTCCGATTTATAGGGGAAACGTATGAAATATTATGAAGATTTAATGGTGGGAGAAACGTTCGAATTGGGGAGTTACACGCTTTCCAAAGGGGAAATTTTGGAATTCTCCCTCAAATACGATCCGCAACCGTTCCACGTGGACGAGGAAAAAGCCAAGGAATCGATCTACGGGGCGTTGATCGCCTCGGGTTGGCAGACCACCGCCGTTTATATGAAACTTTTCGTAGCCTCCCTCATGAGCCGCGCACACGGAATGGGATCGCCCGGCTTGGAGGAGTTGAAGTGGAAGCGGCCCGTGTTCGCGGACGATACGCTTCGGGGACGATTTACTATATTAGAAAAAAATAAATTTCGATCCAACTTGGGACTCGTGACCGCGTTGAACGAACTGATCAATCAAAACGATCAGGTCGTGATGACCTTCAAGGGAAAGATGCTCTTTTTAAAACGGCCCGAAGCGAACGTTTGAATGGGAAACAAACGGCTCGTATCGGGATCGAAAATAACAACAATTACTTGACGTTCGAATCCGTTCCGACCTCATTCTTTAATCCGTAGGAAGAACTTCCTTTGGGGCGGCGTTTCGTTTCCGTTGAATGACCGCGTTCAAGGAGGAGGGTTCGATTCATACGATACGACAGAAGGATGGAAACAATGAATCCGATCATTCGAAATATTTTGGCTTTTTTAGCGGGTGCGGTATTAGGCAGCGCGGTGAATATGGTGATCGTAACGGTAAGCGGTCACATCATTCCTCCACCTAACGGCGCCGATGTGACCACTATGGAGGGATTGAAGGCTTCCTTACATCTGTTCGAACCGAAACATTTTCTGTTTCCGTTTTTGGCGCACGCGCTCGGTACGTTCGCCGGCGCGTTTACGACCGCAAAGATCGCCGCGCGTCGCCGGCTTTTTTTGGCTTCCGGCATCGGAGTCCTTTTTTTAGTCGGCGGGATCGCGAATACGATCCTATTGCCTTCTCCGCTTTGGTTCAGCGTTTTGGATATTTTGGGCGCCTATCTTCCCATGGGTTATCTCGCGGGAATCGTCGCGATCGGAAAAAACGGGGATTGATCGGAAAATGTTAAGCGACATCGATATCTCTTCGAAATACGGATCTTCCTTTTCGCGTATCGGTTCTCGATGAATTCCGAACAAACTCTCGAACGATTAAGACAAGCCCAGGCAAAAGCGGAGATTTTGTTCGATCGTATCGAACGGGACAATTTGATACGGTCCGGTTTCACCGAATCGGCGTTAAGCGAGGAAATATTTCGTTTGGCGGAATCGCTTTTCGGAATCCGCAGATACTGGCACAAAAGGATAGTACGCGCGGGGAAGAATACCGTTTTGCCGTACGATTTTAATCCTCCGGATTTAGTTTTGCGCGAAGAGGATCTGATCTGGGTGGACTACGGTCCTATCTTCGACGAGTACGAAGCCGATTTCGGAAGAACCTACGTCCTCGGAAGCGATCCCGTAAAACTTAAGTTAAAGGATGACGTCGCCGAGGTTTGGCGTCTCTGCAGGAATTTTTACGCGGATCGTCCCGAGATCAGCGGTTCCGAATTGTATTCTTTCGCGTGCGACTCCGCGAAAAGATTCGGTTATCGTTTCGGAGGGGAAATCGCGGGACATCTGATCGATCGTTTTTCCCATCATAAAATCCATTCCAAAGACCGCGTTCATTATATCAGCGCGGAGAACGACGTTCCGTTAAACGCAAAACCCGACGGTAAAGACCGGTTTTGGATCTTGGAGATCCATCTCGTGCTCCCCGACGGGACTTTAGGAGCTTTTTACGAGGAGTTGCTGATTTAAATCCGAAACCTGTCTCGATCCGATTCCGAAACGGATACAAGAATCGGATCGGGTTCACGTTGTGCGTCATCGGTTTCTTCTTCGGAACGAACGCATAACGCGGGCCGCGGAGGTTTTGTTGCGTAAAATTCTGCTTTTGATTTTTGTTCTGGCGTTTCTGCCTTCGATTCTGTTTTCCGAAAAGAAAAAAATCTACATCCGCAGGGGGGAGGGCGCCCTTCCCATCAAGGATACGTACATCAATACGGGCATCGCGTTTCTTTCCATATTCGAATATCCCGTCTTGGATCCCCGGCAGATAGAGGCCATCGTCATCGGTTTGCAAGATAGGACTTATTCGCTCAATTCGAAACACACTTCCTTCGGGATAGAAATTCCGGGCGAATTACCGTCCACGTTTTATCGTGTCGGATTTACGAACAGTATCTATTCGGCGAGGCCGTACGACTCCTACTTGAACGCGGTTTACGCAAACAAATACGTTCTGATCGAACCGAGACCGGTGATCGACGGTCTGCAGAATGCGTTTCTTCTGTTCTCCCTTCAATACGTCGTTCCTTATATCTCCACGGAGATGCGGAACGGGGTCCGTTACGAGACGAACAGCATCGACTTGGGGATTAAATACGAATTCAAGGCGTTTAGCGGTCTAGATTTGATCGGCGGAGTGGACGGGGGAATCGGAGTCTGCGTGATTCGTGAAAGCTGCACCTCGTACAACATCAGTCCCTTTGCGGGAATCAAACTCAATTTCTGGGATATATCGGTCGCTTTGGAGGCGTATCACCGTTATGTCTGGTTGGAATTCGGTCCCGCCAGTCTTCATCTCAACATAAAATCCACGGATACGTATATGATCACTTTGTATCGCGAATTCGATACCGAAACGGCGGATTCCCTCCGGAAAGAGATTTTCCGTTAAGGAGGCGGAGCGGGCGAAGGAACTTTTTTCCCGGCCCGCTTTTTAGAATATTCAAATATATTTATATATGAATATGGATCCGGTTTTACTGCTGCACGCAGAGGAGCCGGGCGGTTTCGTCGCAGTTTTTAGCTACAAGGTGCACCGAACCCGCGTCGCTTTCGTCTGGAAATCCTATCTCTCCTATATCCCCTCCGCCCGCTGTGTTTGACGTCCAATCCACGCAGGAATTGGCGACACTCCAATCCGGATTGAGCCCGGTCCAGATTTCAAGACCGTTCGTATCCGTGAACGGATTCTGCAATCGATTGTTCGGAAAAAAATCGAAAAGACGTCTTTCGTTCGTCTGGAACACGACCGTGGTTCCGTCGATCCTTCTGTATTCCGTATTCGCCGAGAGAACCCAATCCACTTGTCCGTCGCCTAACCCGTTGAAGTTGGCATCGGTGGTTCGCGACGCAAGCCTAGTGTTCCCCACGCCTCCGTGTTCGGAAACCAAAAGCGCCTTAAACGTGGCTCCGATCGGCGCGCCTGCGGGTTTTTGAGCGTTACAAAACGTATCGGCTCCCGAAACCCCGCCGAAGTCTCCGTCGTGCGGGTCGTTCGTGACGAATACGACCTTGTATCCCGGAGAGAAGAGCGGTGAAGTGCTCGGATTCAAAAGAAGCAGCGCAAAAAGATCCGTTTCGTTCGAATCCTTGGAATCCGAACAAGCGAAACTGAATGCAACTAGTAAAAAGGAAACGATATATGTTGGAATCTTTTTCATACTCCGAAAAACCGAAGACGTTTCGGGGATTTTCATGCGGCGGATAAAATTCCAAGCCTAACTTATAAGTGGATTCATCTATTATGAATGACGAATGTGAAGCGGCGGGATATATCTGCGCTCTTCGAATTTACGTCGCTCAGTTCACTATCGAAGGGAAACGTCTTCGGTTCCGCGTTATTCGGCGCTCGTCGTGTAGCGCAAAACGACGGGACAATGATCCGAAAGCGTTTTTTCCGTAAGAGGTTTGCCGTCGAATTTACCGTCGTCCTCCGGAAACGGAATCGATTCGAAAGAGTTTTTCGGAATTTGCAGATCCGTAAGAATAAAATCGATCAGATTCTTTCGTCCCCAACACTTTGGTTTCGTATAACGTCCCGGATTTTTTAATCCGACGCCTTCGGAAAGCAGCTTCCAGGAGTAGGAATCCTTTGCTAGCGGAATATTAAAATCTCCTAATAGAAAAAAATCCTTTTTATCCCTCAGAATCCCGTTTAAAACGCGGAGTTGTTCGGTCCTGATCCTTGCGGATCTTTCGTCCGATCCCGCTTTTAGGTGTATATTCAAGAGGGAAATCCGCCGATTTTCCACGATAAACGCGACTTCGAGCCCCTTTCTTGCACCCGGATGTACGGCGAGTTCGGAGAGTTCCGAAACGAGTACGGGACGGAACCGTTTTTTCCAGCAGATTCCGATCTCTTGATCGTATCCGCTGGTGCGCGTGACCTTGCAGTCGTACGAGTTTGGAAGGATTTTCTGCACCGCGGTTTCGTTTTCCACCTCCTGCAAGGCGATCCAGTCCGGATCGATCGTTTGCAGATGGGTTCGTATCTTTTGAAAATCGATTTCCTTTCTAGGAATTCTTCCGCGAGGAAACGCCTTGTCGTCTCCGATTTCGTCGTAAAGGAACATCGCGTTAAAACTCGCGAGTTTGAGTTTTAGTTCCTGTGCCTTGAGAGGTTCCTGTTTTAGGAGCAGCGCAAAAAAAGGCAAACTATGGGAAGATATTTTCCGAATGCTGCAAGATGCGGTTGTTTCATCGGTCGAAATTCTCCTTAGACTCGGATCGATGGGAAAGTTTCTTTTCCGAATTCTCCGTTTTCACGAAAAAGAGGTTCTTTTTCGGTGAGAATTTTTTTCGTTTTCGGATTTTTTTTTCGAAATTTCGGAAACTTCTTTTCGACTTCATAAAACATTTTTAATTGATACTTAATCTCAAATAGAATTCAAAATAAACGCAAACGGATGGGCTCGATTCTTCGTTTACTTGCAATTTTTCACACAACCAAAAATCCTGTTTCCAATACCAATATTGGATTCATAGGGACTTCATACGAATGAATAACAGAGCACTGAAACTTTCGGTACCGCTCATTGCCATCGCGGCCGTAGCGTATCTGATTTTCTCTCCCTCCAAGTATGTTGGGTATGCGCCCGATCAGCCTATACCCTTTAATCACAAGATACATGCCGGAGACAATAAGATAGACTGTAAGTACTGTCACACCGGGGTAGAAACCTCAGCACACGCCACAGTCCCCTCCACCTCCACTTGCATGAACTGCCACTCTCTCGTAGCGACCTCCAAACCTCTGATCAAAAAACTCGCCGCTTCGTATAACGAAAATAAGCCGCTCGAATGGATCAAGGTTCACGATATGCCGGACCACGTTCAATTCAATCACTCTCGTCACATTTCGAGAGGAGTGGATTGTTCGCAGTGCCACGGAAACGTAGCGGAGATGGTGAAAGTGAAACAAGTCGCGTCCCTGAATATGGGATACTGTGTGGATTGTCACAGGGAGAACAACGCGCCGACCGACTGTTCGACCTGCCACAGATAACCGGGAGTAATACTGAATATGGATCAAAAAAATTTCCAAAAAGAAAAGAAAGCTCACTGGATTTCCTACGATCTTCGCGGCAAAGACGAAGAAGTAAAAGAAATGCAGAAGGCGGAATTCTTCACTTCTCCTGATCCCCTGATCGCGAGAATCAAATCCGGAGAATTCGATCGTAAGTCCTTTCTCAAACTGATGGGCGCGGGAGTGGCGATGACCTCTCTCAACTGTATCCGCAAACCCGTCGAAAAAATCGTCCCTTATGTGGATCTCAATAAAACCGACGAAAACGCCCAATACGATTTCGTAAAACACGGACATTCCTATTACTACGCTTCCGTTTACGCGGGAACGGGAATTCTCGTAAAAGCGAGAGACGGTCGTCCTTTAAAACTCGAAGGAAATCCGGATCACCCGGTTTCTCAAGGCGCGTTAGGCGCCGCGGGTCAGGCTTCCATCTTCGATCTTTACGATCCGGATCGAGCGCAAAACCCGGCGACCATCGAAGGAGGAATTCCGGTGAATTCCGATTGGTCCGCGGTCGACACAAAGGTCAAAGCGGCCTTGGCGGCGAACAAGGGTAAGACGGTCGTGGTTACGAAACCTCTGGATTCCCCTTCCACAAAATCCGTCATCGGAGATTTCCTAAGAACCGTGGGTGGAGGAAAACACTACGAACTTTCCCTCACATCCGCGGAAGACGTCGTCTCCAAAGGACAAGCCGCTTCCTACGGAAAGGCTCTGATTCCGAATTATCATTTCGATCTGGCGAACGTGATTCTTTCCATCGATTGCGACTTTATGGGCAATTGGCTTTCCGGAGAGGAACACCAAAAGGATTTTTCCAAAAGAAGAAATCTTCGCAACGGAGCACAGGACGTAAACCTTTACGTCGCGGCAGAATCCGTTCCTACGATGTCCGGCTCCAACGCGGATCTTCGTCTTCCGATTCGCCCCGGCGACCAGACCCGATTGGCTCTTGCGATCGCAGCCGCTTTGGGAGAACTCGGCGCCAACACAAAAGACGCGTTAGGCGGGGCTACCGTCGCGGGTCTTGCTTCCGAACTCGGAGTGAGCGAGGAAAACATCCGCAAAACGGCGAAAGCGCTTTGGTCCAATAAAGGTAAATCCCTCGTCGTCGCGGGAAGTCTTGCGGCTTCCACGAAAGACGCGGTGGATCTTCAAATTCTCGTAAACCTTCTCAACAGTGTTCTGGAAAACGACGGTAAAACCGTGGATCACGCGAGTCCTAAAAAGGAAGGTCTTTCCGATTTCTCAGGAAACCTGAACTCCCTGGCTGCGGAACTCAAAGGTTCCAAAGTGGGGGTTCTGTTCGTAAACGACGTAAACCTCGTTTACCAAGCCGGAGAAGAATGGAAGAATCTTCTGCACCAAGCGGCTCTCGTGGTTTCCTTGAGCGACCGCGCGGACGAAACGGCGCTTGCGTCTAACGTTCTCGCGACCACTACGCACTTCCTCGAATCCTGGGGAGACGCGGAAGTAACCAAAGGAATCTTCTCCATCCAACAACCGGCGATCCGTCCTCTTTTCAACTCGCGTTCTTTCGAAGATAGTTTGATCGCGTTTGCGGGCGGTTCTCTCGGCGGGGAATCCAGCTTCTACGAATATGTGAAGAATTCCTGGCTGAAAAAACTCGGTTCCAAACAAAAATGGGAGGAGCTGCTCCGCGCCGGAACGACCGTAAAAACTTCCGAACGCAAAAAAGTCGCGGGCTCTTCCAGAAACTTCAACCGTTCCGCACTGAAAAAAATCTCCGCTGCGGCGTCCGGTCTCAAACTCGCGTTGTATGAAACCACCGCGATCGGAGACGGTAGAGCGGCGAATAACGCACAATTACAGGAACTTCCGGATCCGGTCACCAAACTGACTTGGGACAATTGCATTCTTCTTTCTCCCGCTTTGGCCAAGGAAAAAGGAATCGCTTCCAACGACGTTCTGATTCTGAAAACGGGAAATCAATCCATCGAACTTCCTGCGCAGATCCAACCGGGAATGCACAAGGATTCGATCGGAATCGCGGTCGGTTACGGTAGAACTGCCGCGGGAGCGGTGGGAACCGGAGTCGGTAAGAACGCGTATGTTCTTTCCGAAAACGGAAT
This sequence comes from Leptospira ellisii, assembly GCF_002811955.1. Taxonomy (GTDB): domain Bacteria; phylum Spirochaetota; class Leptospiria; order Leptospirales; family Leptospiraceae; genus Leptospira; species Leptospira ellisii. The sequence goes on along the minus strand of NZ_NPEF01000073.1, from coordinate 6,506 downwards.
TTATTCCGGAATCGCGGTGACTTCCCTGGAAAAGACCGGAAAGAAATACAAACTGGCGACCACACAACACCATCATATGTTGTCTCCCGGTTTCAATTATCCGGACCGCCCTTTGGTTCAATCCACTACGATCGAAGAATATCGTAAAAATCCGGCCGCGGGCAAGGCTCCTTCCGAAATTCCTAAAATTCTCAAGGACGGAAAACTTGTGGATGCGGTCGGCGCGAACCCGACGTATCCGTATCCGGGTTACAAATGGGGAATGAGCATCGACCTTTCCGCGTGCACCGGTTGCGCTTCCTGCGTGATCGCCTGCCAAGTGGAGAACAATGTTCCCGTCGTAGGACGGGACGAGGTTCGCGTGGGTCGAGAGATGCACTGGCTCCGGATCGATCGTTATTACATCGGAAATCCGGACGAACCGGAAACCCTTCAAGTGGCGCATCAGCCGATGCTTTGTCAACACTGCGACAACGCTCCTTGTGAGACCGTTTGTCCGGTTTTGGCTACCGTTCACAGTTCCGAAGGGATCAACGACATGGTTTACAACCGTTGTGTGGGAACCCGTTACTGCTCGAACAACTGTCCGTACAAAGTCAGACGTTTTAACTGGATGCAACACTGGTACAACGGCGCCGCAGGTTCGAAAGCTCCTCGTTACCTCGGACTCAATCCCGAAGTCGCGGTTCGCGGTCGTGGTGTGATGGAAAAATGTAACTTCTGCGCTCATAAGATCGCGGAAGCGAAGATCGCCGCCAAAAACGCGGGCCGTGTTCTCGAAGACGGAGAAGTCAAAACCGCTTGTCAGCAAAGTTGTGCGGCGGATGCGATCAGCTTCGGAAATACCAACGATAAAACTTCGGAAGTTGCGAAACTTTCCTCCGGTCCGAGATCGTATCGTGTCCTCGAATATCTGAACGTCGGACCTCAGGTCGCTTATCTGACCCGGGTCAGAAGCTCAATCTAATGGAGTAACGTAAAAAGCTATGTCAATGTCCAACGCAGTCAAAGAAGCCCTGGATATCCAGCCTCTCGTAACCGGCGGTAAGTCGGTTCGGGACGTTACCGAGGATATCTTAAAACCGGTAGAAGCGTTCCCCACGTCTCTGTGGTGGAAGGCATTCCTTCTGGTTCTTACCATTACCGTAATCGATTTGGGTATCATCGGATATCTGATGTGGGAAGGTCTTTACATCCTCGGGATCAACAATCCCGTGGCTTGGGGATTTTTCATCGTAAACTTCGTATTCTGGATCGGGATCGGTCACGCCGGAACCCTGATTTCAGCCGTTCTTTATCTGTTCCGTCAAGAATGGAGAACCGGGATCAACCGCGCCGCTGAAGCGATGACCATCTTCGCGGTGTTAACGGCGGCTTCCAACCTGATCATCCACATCGGAAGACCTTGGGTGGGATTCTGGTTATTCCCGTATCCGAACGAAAGAGGACCTCTTTGGGTGAACTTCCGTTCTCCTCTGATTTGGGATACGTTCGCGGTTTCGACCTACTTAACGATCTCTCTCGTGTTCTGGTATATCGGTTTGATTCCGGATATCGCTGCGGTAAGAGACCGTTCCAAAGGGGAAATGAAACGCAAGATCTACGACGCGCTCGCGCTCGGTTGGGTCGGCTCCAACAAGGCTTGGTCCCATCTTGAAATGGTGGCGATGATCCTCGCGGCTCTTTCCACTCCTCTGGTTCTTTCGGTTCACACGATCGTATCCTTCGACTTCGCGGTTTCCATCCTTCCGGGCTGGCACACTACGATCTTCCCTCCCTACTTCGTCGCGGGAGCGATTTTCTCCGGGTTCGCGATGGTGGTCACTCTGATGGTGATCGCAAGGGAAGTTTTCAATCTGAAAGATTACATCACCATGAAACACCTGGAAAACATGAACAAGGTCATCATGGTCACCGGTTTGATCGTGGGTCTCGCTTACTCCACCGAGTTTTTTATGGCCTGGTATTCCGGTAACGAATACGAAGGATTCACCTTCGTAAACAGAGCCTTCGGTCCGTACGGCTGGGCTTACTTCATCATGTTCAGTTGTAACGTGTTTTCTCCCCAGGTTTTCTGGTGGAAAAAACTCAGAACCAACATTCCCGTTATGTTCGTCATCTCTATCATCGTAAACATAGGGATGTGGTTCGAGCGTTACGTGATCGTGATGACGACTCACGCGGACTTCCTTCCTTCCAGCTGGGATATGTATATCCCGACCGTATACGACTTCATGATGCTCATAGGAACGTTCGGAATCTTCTTCACGTTGTTCCTTCTTTTCTGCAGAATCATGCCGGTCATCGCGGTTGCGGAAGTTAAAACCGTTATGCCTCACAAAGACGGAGGACACCACTGATGTATAGACCTCATAAGGAACAATTTCATACGTTCGAAGAAACGAGCGCCGGAGTTTACGGACTCTTCGACTCCCCCGCGGAAATCATCGCCGCGGCGGCAAAAACCAAAGAGAAGAATTATACGGATTTCGATTGTTTCACTCCGTATCCGGTTCACGGCCTGGACGACGCGATGGGACTTCCCCGCTCCGGACTTCCCTGGGTGACCTTCTTCATGGGACTTTTCGGATGCACCGTGGGGTTCGGAATGCAGTATCTGACCCACAAGTTCGATTGGCCCATCAACATCTCCGGTAAGAACCTGAACGCATGGTTCGCATACATTCCCATCACGTTCGAATTCACCGTGTTTATGGCAGGCGTGGGAACGGCGGCGGCGATGTTTTTTTTGACCAGACTTCCGAAGTTGAACCGTAAGGTTCTGCATCCGGACATCACCACGGACAAGTTCGCGCTCTGGATTCCTTCCTCTTCCAAGGGGTATCAGGAGGACGAAGTGGTGAACTTCATCAAGGGTCTCGGCGGAAAGAACGTCGAGGTTGTGAAATAGGAGTAGGGACAGGAATGAAATATTACAAATCTCTAATTTTTCTTTTGGCCGCCGTTCTCCTTTGGAACTGCGAGTCCAAAACTCCTCCTCTGGAGTATTTTCCCGATATGGCGGATTCTCCGGCGAGAGAAGCGCAGGAAGAAGATCCGATCGCAAAGGACGGTTCTTCCTCGCGGATTCCTCCCAAAGGTGCGGTTCCCGTAGGATATTATCCGTACGAATACCTCGGATTGGACGTGACCCAATTACCGAACAAAGGACTTGCCAATACGTTTAAGAGCGATTTGGCCAATCTTCAAAAGGGCGAAGCCAAGTATCAAACGTATTGTTCTCCTTGCCACGGCGTTAGGGGAGCGGGGAACGGAACCATCGTGGGACCCGCGCCTAGAATCGGATTTCCGGTTCCGGCCGTGATTTCCCCTAAAATTCAAGGATATTCCGACGGACAGATCTATCATGTGATCACCGCAGGATGGGGAAGGATGAAAAGTTACGCTTCTCAAATTTCTCCCGAAGACCGCTGGAAGATAGTTCTCTATGTGAGAAAACTCCAGGAATACGAGAACAGAACTAAAAAAGACGTGGCCAGGAATTAAGAATCATGGAAGTCAAAGTCGAACAAAATCTGATTAACTTTAAACTCGATTCCAAAACCCGCAGCGCCCTTTTCGGGATGATCGGGATCGGAATTTTGAGTTTGCTTATCGGGTATTTTACCCTTTCCCATACCCCTCCGAGACACGAAGGGGGCCATTCCAATCCGGCCTGGTCCGCGTTTTTGATCGGAACCTTTTTCATCACCGGTATTTCGCTTGCGGGGGTTTTCTTTACCGCGGTCAGTCATATCACCGGTTCACATTGGTCGGTAACCGTTAGAAGGTTGGCGGAAGGATACGGATTGTTTTTGCCCGTGGTCGGAGTTCTACTTTTGATCACTGCGGTGGGAATCCACGATCTCTACGAATGGAGTCATGCCGAAGTGGTCGAGCACGATCACCTTCTGCAACACAAGAAACCTCTGTTAAACGCTCCGTTTTTTGTGGCGCGTATGATCCTTTTCGGTGCCGCTTGGTCGGTCTTCGGATGGTTATTCTACAGACGTTCCACCAAACAGGATCAGGACAAGGAAGTGGCTCATACGCAGTTTAACGCGCGTTTGGCGGGCGGATTTCTCGTATTCTTCGCGCTTTCCTTTTCCCTCGCGTCCTTCGATCTGATCATGTCGTTGACTCCTCATTGGTTTTCCACCATGTTCGGCGTATATTGTTTCGCAGGAGCGTATCAAACCGGTCTGTCCAGTTTGGTGATCATGATCTACTTTCTGAAAAAGAAAGGATATCTCGGAAATTTGGTGAATGAAAACCACATCCATGACATCGGCAAGTTCATGCTCGGATTCTGCACCTTTTGGGCGTATGTCGGATTTTCCCAGTTTATGCTGATCTGGTATGCGAACATTCCGGAAGAGACCTTCTTTTACGAACAAAGATTGACCGGAGGTTGGGAAGTGTTCACGTTCGCGCTTCCGTTTATCAAGTTCGTCCTTCCGTTCCTATTGCTTCTCAATCGTCCCAACAAACGGGACATCAACACTCTCGTAAAAATCGCGTTGTGGATCGTGTTCACTCAGGTGATCGAAATCTACTGGCTGGTTTTCCCCGCCAATTTCGAACACTTCCATTTCTCGGGTCTGATTTTGACGTTCGGAGCGGTGATCGGATTCATCGGTTTGTTCGGATTCGTGGTTTTAAAACGGTATGAATCCGCGCCTTTGATTCCCGTCGGAGATCCAAGATTGGATCAGGCCCTGCATCACCACCAATAAGAGGAAGAAGAATGAAAAGAAATATCAAACTCGTCGTTCTGTTGACCGGAGCATCCCTTCTTTTGGGAGCATGTTCCAAACTGGCTCAGGTCACCGATCATAAAAATTGCGATCCTTCCTTGGTGAATCCTTCTTTGAATCCGACCGTTCCGATTTTTTCGGAAGCGGATGCGACTTCCGCCGTGAAGGAAAGAATCGCACCGGGTTCGGTCGTAAGGGTTTACGATTATAGAAATCACGAAGCCAATCCAAAACCGTTTGTTCGGGTAAAAACCGAAAAGACGGAGGGTTGGATCAACCCTCGCTGTTTAGTGGTGGGTCAGGATCCGTCCAAGTCGGTGTTCTCTTGGGGACATCGCAAAGACTACGTGCACTTTTACGATCCGGAAGACCACGAACACTATCCGAACGGATACGAGTTCCCTGAATACGCTTCTCTTCCGAAGGATAAGGTTCCGCTTGCGGAATTGGCTCCGGAATTGAAACAGTAAACGCAACCGTTACAAGCATTGTAAATTTCCATGCCGCTTCTAAATAATGTCATTGATTTTTTTTGCGGGCGGTGCCCGCGCGTAAACGATCGAAAGCGCGGGTCGCGCTCTCAACTCCGGTCAACAAATTATATTTTATTTTTAGAATATTCTATTTCCGTAATTCCAATTTGTTGACCCCGTTTCGATCGCTCACGCGTTTTGGGAACTCATACTTTTTTAAACGATCGGAAAAAGTATGCCAAGACCTAAAATATTCGCCAAAGAGACAAAATCTGTGGGAACTCCTGCAAGTTTTCTTTCAAGTTTTTCAGGGAATTGCAAGAATATAAATCATCGGAAGTTTGAGGATTCAAATGAAACAATCGATAGTGTTTTTTATAGTTTTATTTTGTACGATGTCAATGCGTATAGAATATTCTGTAAAGCCTTTCTGCGGTGATTTTCTGGAACGGATTCATAAGAAACCGAAACATCTTGAATTTATTGAATGCAAAAAAGAAAAAGACGATCAGATATCGGTACTTCGTGCGACATATCGAGTAAAGGGGACGTTTGCTTCCAGTGTGGAAAAATATTTAATTCATGCTTCCGGAATGCAACCTCTTCGGCATATTTGTTGTATTTGGGAAACGGTTCCCAATGAGGAAGGATCTCGTTACGGTTCTTTCAAGGGTGGTGAATTTTACTATTCAATAGATATGGGCGCGGACGGGGCAATCACTGAACGCAGGGATTGGTCCAAGATCGATTGGTTTTATGTTACGGTTGAGTTGCCTCTGGAATCACCCTGATTCTTTAAGATTCGGATCGCAGACCCCACATAAGTTAGAGGTGGGATTTGGTTCTTCCCGCTGTTGGCGAAGCTCAAGCTCGCTCCCGAACTGAAAAAGTAAACAACGCAACCGTTACAACCATTGGAAAGTTCCATGCCGCTTCGAAAGAAGGGCATGGATTTTTTTTTGTATTTTGTCTCCGCCGAAAGTTTCACATCCCGTTTTCCTAAAAAAGATTTTCTAAAACGAATTCTCATTTTTTGAACGTTCGAAAATTTCGTCGTTTCGGAAACGATCCGAAGACCGAATCGGTCCAAGGAGTTCGAACGAGAAAAGCCTATTTTATTTGAATCCGAGAAGTTTTCGCGCGGCGGCCTTATCCTTTTTCGGATTCGGGGGTGTTTTGTCGCCGAGTTCCGTCGGTCCGAGCGTTGGATTATATAATATTCAAAATTATTAATATATCAGAGGACCGATTGTGCGTTCGTATGCCTAGCATACGT
>NZ_NPEF01000072.1 GCF_002811955.1 Leptospira ellisii | reverse complement strand
ACTACGGAGGATTTCGAATCCGAATATTTCGGAATACAAACGCGCTGCCACGGAACAATCCGTGGAACTTCCTTTTCCTACGACCCGTTCTCCTTTGTATTCGAGGGTCACCGAGGCTTCCGCCATCGCGTCTTGACCTTCCGTAACCGGGGAAATGACCAGGCGGGAAACTTCCGGATCCATCCCCGTCGTCTTTTGAATGGCCTTATAAATCGCGTCCACAGGACCGTCTCCCGTTGCGGATTCCTCCCGGATATGACCGTCGATCGAAATTCTCACACCGGCGGTGGGAGTACTTTTGGTTCCGGTGGAAACCGTAAATCCTTCCAAATGAAATCGATCCTCGGTCGACTTTCTCGTTTCCTCGGAAAATAGCGCGCGGATGTCCTCGTCGAAAATCTCCTTTTTGCGGTCGGCGATTTCTAAAAAACGCTGATACGCGGCTTCCAGTTCTTCCGCTTGCGGGGAAAAACCGAGTTTTACGATTCGGTCCTTAAATCCGGCGCGTCCGCTGTGTCTTCCGAGCACCATCCGATTGGAGGAAAAACCGACCGATTCCGGTTTCATGATCTCGTAGGTTTCCCTGTGTTTGATGACCCCGTCCTGATGAATCCCGGATTCGTGCGCGAATGCGTTCGCTCCCACGATGGCCTTATTCGGTTGAACGAGCATTCCCGTTATGGTTTTTACGAGATAAGAGGCGCGGGCGATCTCTTCCGTTTTGATTCTAGTTTGAATCCCGAGCGCGTCCTTTCTAGTTTTCATGGCCATAACCACTTCTTCCATCGCAGTGTTACCGGCGCGTTCTCCGATTCCGTTGATCGTACATTCTATCTGACGCGCGCCGTTTTGAACCGCGGCCAGGGAATTCGCCGTGGCCAATCCCAGATCGTTATGACAATGCGCTGAAAAGATCGCCTTGTCCGATCCGCGCACGTTCGAAATTAGGAATTTAAAAAGACTTCCGTATTCGGCGGGAGTCGTATAACCGACCGTATCCGGAATATTGATCGTGGTCGCTCCCGCAGCGATCACCGCTTCGCAAAGTTCGCGCAGAAATTCAGGTTCGGAACGAGTCGCGTCCTCCGGTGAAAATTCCACATCCTCCACGAATTGTCTACAAAGCGTGACCGCTTCCACGGCCATCTTGAGAACCTCTTTGGGTTCCTTACCCAATTTGTATTTCATGTGAATCGGAGAAGAGGCGATAAACGTATGAATCCTTTTTTTAGCGGCGGGTTTTAAGGCTTTCGAAGCGGCTTCGATATCTGCCTTCATCGCTCGGGCGAGAGCGGTTATGATCGGTCCTTCGGTTTCCCGAGCGATCCGTTCCACTGCTTGGAATTGAACGGGAGAAGAAACCGGAAACCCCGCTTCGATTACGTCCACTTTCATGGAAGAGAGCTGCGCGGCGATCTCCACCTTTTCATTTTCGGTCATTGCCGCGCCGGGACATTGTTCCCCGTCGCGAAGTGTGGTATCGAATATGCGGACGTAGTCTTCTTCTTGATGGATCGCCATGAAATTCTCGCAAAAAAATCTTCTTCCAGTTTTTTCGGTTTTACTCATTAGACAACCAATTTAAAAGGAAGAATCTTGAAACTTCCCGAAACGCGGAGGTTTCCCTTTGTCCTATGATCGAATTCTACGCATCGAACTTTCAGTCCACGGATTGTTCCGTGGCAGCGCGTTTGTATTCCGAAATATTCGGATTCGAAATCCTCCGTAGTTCCGAGGTTCATGCGGAATTGAGGGTATCCGAAGGATCCGTTTTGATCTTCGGCAGAGAATCCAAACGTTGTCCGGTTTCTCCCGGAACGATCACGGTCCGGATAGGGAAGAAGGAATGGGAAATATTGTATTCGAATCTACTCGGCCGAGGTTTTGTTTTGGAATCCGCGGAGGAGGAGGCGTATCGTTCCGTTTTGGATCCTTGGGAAAATAGGATCTGGTTTTATTTTTCCTAACCCTGCGTCCGTTCGTTTTCGAAACCCGAACGGAATCGAAGATATATGGAATTCCATTTTACCGTTGTGTCCCCGTTTTGTTCCGCAAGCGATCCTGGAATCACGAAAGAATGTCTGTGTCTTTCCAATACTTCGAACCCGGATCGAACGGCAACGTCGTAGAGCGCATTCGAAATTTTGCATATACCGCCGGCTATACTCGGAATGATACAACCTTCGCGAATCCCCCTTCCTAAAACGAACCATTGCAGTAGAAATATCTTAACGGCGAATCCAAGTTCGTCGGCGCGGGTTTTGGAGGGAGGTATTGTTTTCGTTTGGACCCGGTTCATGGATGTGTTTACCCAACACATGGAATTTTTCTCTTTGATCCGAAATCCGTTCGCCCTTTAGACTAAAACATACTTCTAAAGGAGAATTCGTTTTTGTTCTCTTTGAAATTTTAGAATTCAACCGCGATTCTTTAGGAGATATCGATATCTCGATCCGCATTTGCTTTTGTCTCCGGTCGCATTCGAAATCCACAACTGCTTGTCGGTTTGCGGAAGGACCTCGTTCCAAAAGTATTCTTGCGTTTTATCCTTTCGATCTTTCGAGACGAGTTTTATTTCGTATCGGATGGATGCTGAAGGAAACGTTTTTTCTACCGGCTTCTCAACCCGGAGAAATCGGATCCACATCCGAATGTCCTTGTTCCGTCGCCCTTTCGATCATCTTCTCCGCGTCCGGCCCCAAATATCGATCGATCAGAAGATGCGCTAAATAAATCAGAGGTGTGATGGCGATCGCCACCCCGCATTTGTAGACAAAATTATTGGTCGAAATGGAATTCAATTCCTGAAAGGTCAAATTTCCTCCGCTTAAGGCGATATAAATGACGACGAAGGAATCCACGAGCTGGGAGACGATCGTCGAACCCGTGGCGCGAAGCCACACGTATTTATTTTTGGTTTTTACCCTCAGGAAATGAAAAATCTGGATATCGATCAACTGGCCGATTGCATAGGCGACGATCGAACCGACGATGACCTTTCCAGAATTGGAGAATACCACCCGAAAGGAATGGTCGTCCACCGGCGAATTCGGGGCCGCGGGAATCGAAAGATCGAGCAATAATAGGAAATAGGCCACGAAGATCATCACCATTCCGACCAAGGTGGTAAAACGGACTCCTTTTCTGCCGTAGTATTCGTTGAGAAGGTCGGTTACGATGAACGTGACGGGGAAAGGAATTACGCCCATCGTCAAAGTGAAACCGAATGAGACAAAAAGTTTCGAGCCGGTCACTTCCGCTAAAATCAGAAACGTAAGAAAGAATGCGTTGAGGACTATAAATAATTTCAGAGGTTTGGAAAGGGGCATACGATTTTTTCCCTTCCCTGTGGAATTCGTCAACACGTAAAAAGAACCGTTTGACAACCGTACCCCCGCCGAATCTCTGGAAGTGGATCCTGAAACGAACGGCTTAGGGAAACTTCTTTATTTTCTTCGATTCCGATTCGATAATAAAACAGTAATACAGATGGTACACAAACAAGAAGACAGATACAACACGCCGGAAGGATTGATCCAGCCGGTTCCCTTTCAAAAAAACGCAGAGCCGAAAAAGAAGATCCTTTTTTATTCCTTCGTATGGCTTTTGCTTTCCGCGGTTTCATTTACGTTGGGAATCAACCTTCTCAAAAACCAGGGAACTTCCCCGACCCAGGAAACGGTCCGCGTAAGTTCCGTCGGCGTTTTGGAAGGAATTCGGGATCTTTTCTTTTTTACTAAAACGACATCCTCTTCCCCGGGAGAATCCGAGCCGAACGGCGCCCAAGGGGAATCCTCCGGTTCTAGCTTTTTTTCCTTCGCCCAAGACGACGATATGCCCGAGGCGACCTTACTTCCGAAAGCGGATGAAAATACCACGTTCCGCGCCTCCACCTGGTTTTCCGATTACGAAGCTATGAAAAAGACAGTCCATCTGTACAACGAAATTCATCCGTTTATCTACGGAATGAAGGGGCGCGAAACGAACAACGGAGATCTGTATTCCAGCTGGGGCAGCACCCAAAAACACGAACGTGTGGCCGAACTCCGCAAATTGAATCCGAATGTAAAGATCATTCCCACGATCTTCCGCTGGGAGAATAAATACGAAAAAATCTCCGAAAACATAGGCATGAACGGACGCAACGATATCCGCGACAAACACATGGCCAATATTCTGCACGAGCTGGATACCTACGGATACGACGGGATCGATATCGATTACGAAGGTATGAGCTGTGAGAAGAAGGAGAAGTTCGAGGAGTTCATCGTCATTCTTTCCAAGGAAATTCATAAACGCGGAAAAATCCTTTCCGTCGCGGTGCATCCGAAAACCCCCGCCAAAAAGGAGTCCCTAAAGGCCTGCAAAGGTTTGAAGGAAAAGATCAAGATGGATTACGCGGAAAATTGGAGAGGGCCGATGACGCACGATTACGCGTTTCTCGCCAAATATGCGGATCGTATCAAAATTATGGCATACGAATTACATCCTAGGAAATACAGAAATCCGGGACCGGGACCGCAAGCTCCGAACACTTGGATCAAAAGCATCATAGAATACGCAAAGGCGAGGGTGCCGAGCCGTCAGTTGTATATGGCCATTCCCACCTACGGTTACGATTGGGCATTGAACTGCAATTCCAAGATCAAGTCGGTTTATTATCAAGACGCGATCCGTAAAAAGGATTTGGGAGTCCACAGACAACCCACGAACATAGATCAGATTCTCGCGGATTCCAAAAACTCGGGGTCCTGGACCAATCTTTCCAAGTTTTCCTGGGTTCATACCGGCAAAACCTACGAAGATCCGAGCATTTGGTACAAATCGGAAGGTTGCGACCGGGTCGCGTTTTACATGAACCGCAAAGCCTTCGAAGATAAGATGAATCTTTTGAGAAAATACGATCTTCGCGGATTTTCCTTTTGGCAGTTGATCAGCGACAACGATCCCGGAATCAACGATTATCTGGAGTTGCTGGTTTCCAACAAACTTCCTCCCGTGGAAAAAGTCAAAGAGCCGGTAAAAAATCCGAACGCTCCGACCAATGAAACCAATCAGACCGCCCCGGAAGAAGCGAAGCTGGATCGTAAACACGCCGAAAAGTTTGCGAGAAAACAAGGTTGATACGATTCTAACCGACTCTCCTCGGGAAGCGGCGGATATTCTGCTTTCCGGGGGTCTCGTCGTATTTCCCACCGAAACCGTATACGGGATCGGTGCCTCCGCTCTCGACGAAGCGGCCTGTAAAAAAATCTACGAAGTCAAAAACCGTCCTGCGGACAATCCTCTGATCCTACACGTAAAGGATTTGGATTCGCTTCGGGAATGCGGTGCCGTTTCCGAAGATGCGTTACGCGTCTTTAAGTCGTTTTCCCCCGGGCCGATCACCGGGATTTTTAGGAAAAAAAATCGAGATTTATTCACGGCGGGTTTGGACACGGTGGCGGTTCGGATTCCGTCCCACCCTACGGCCGCGGAATTTTTGAGATTGGCGAACGTGCCCGTCGCGGCGCCCTCCGCAAATCTTTCGGGAAGGCCGTCGATTACGAAAATAGAATATATCCTGGAAGAATTTTTCGGCAAGGTGGATTGTATCCTGCGCGGTCCGGATCCGACGATAGGAATCGAATCCACGGTCGTCTCCTTCGTCGGACAGACGCCGATTCTTCTGCGACCCGGCTGGATCGACGAAGCCGATCTGAAATCCGTCCTTGCCACATTCGAAATTTTGAATGCTACTGATCCTGCGACGCCGATCGAAAGCGGAATTCCCGTTCTTAGCCCCGGATTGAAATACAGACACTACGCTCCCTCGTGTAAGGTGATTCTTGCGGATTCCCTCGCGAACGTCCCGAAAGAGGCGGCGCAGATCGGTTTTACCTTTTTCGAAACGCGTCCGTTTCAGATTTTACTCGGTTCAAACGAGGATTATATGCGTTCCTTATATTCGTTTTTTGTGGAATGCGATCGCAGGAAGATCGGCGAAGCTTGGTGCGAGATTCCGCGGGAAGGTCGCGGAAAACGCGCGCTTCTGAATCGGATCACGAAGGCGGCGCAGTCGTAGCTGCGCATTTTTACGGATTAAGAACCGTATGTTTGATTTCGATTTTCGTACGGACTTTCCTCGAATCGATTTTCCTATCTTTACTTTAACCCTGTTTCCAAAACGGAGAGGAGAAAAGGGACCCCGCTTCCGAAAAGACAAAACGTTTTTGTGGAACTAGGGAGGAACCGATCTCCTTTTCGAAGGACGGAAAAAATCCGGAATCGACGGAGGGGAGAATTCCGGACGTCAAAGAGCGGAATCGATCCAAGGAATTCAAAAAACCGGGACGAAGTGATTTTAAAAAACTTTGAAACGTAAATAGCGTGGGAAGATAGCGCAACTCCACCTCTTCGCAGTTTAAATCGGCTTTGATATCCTCCACGATTCCCAAAAAATCGACTACGGAATCGATCATCTTTTCCTTGAGGAATTGGCTCGCAGTGAAAACCCTTCCCTGGCCGAAACGTCGATCCAATAACGTAACATCCACGTTACGCGCATCGGCGACCCGTTTGTAAAAAAGACCTTCCGATTCGCGGATTTCCCGCTCCATCAATTTTCTGGACTCGGGATGAATGGGACCGTATTCGGAAAGGATGTCCCTGTATTTGTAAAATCCCACCCTGTCCTTGGTGACTCCCACTTTCGCGTAAAGGTTTTTCAGATCCATACGGAGGGAGATACTTCCGATACTTCCCACGATGGCGTACGGGGAGGAATAGATCTTTTTCGCTCCGCAGGAAAGATAATATCCTCCGCTCGCCGATACGTTCTGGACGTAGGCGTAAACGGGTTTTTTCTTTCCTAATTTTAGAATTTCTTGATATAGTAATTCGGATACGAACGCGGAACCTCCCGGAGAATCCACCTCCAAAATCACCGCCTTGACTCTCGATTCGTCCTTCAATTCCTTGAGAGCCGCTTTGACGGATTGATAGGAAATTCCATCCGTTTTACCGTCTCCTTTTCCCTGCGTATCGTGGTGAATGTTTCCTTTTAAGGGTAACACGGCGACGATACGTTCGGGTCGTTTCCAAACCCGAAAACCGCGTAACGCGGAATATTGGAATAAGGAGGAAAGTTTGAGTTCCTTCGTAGCTGGTTTGCGTTTTTCGTCTCCGCTGTCGTAGTTTTCGTAGAGAAAATTCTCCCGAAACTCCTCTTCATTTAAGAATTCCGTAATATACTTACGTTCTCTCAAAACCTTGGCGGATAAAAACGGTTCTGAGAACGTCTTTAACCCGAAACCGGAGTATTTTTCGAACAGGGTTTCCAGATCGGCGGTCATCTGCTTTATCAGAACGTTCAGATTCTCCCTTGCCTTAGGGGAAAACTTATCGCGTTGGAAGGATTCTCCGAAGGATTTATAAGGTCCGCTCTGGAAGGTTTCCACCTTGACTCCCCATTTTTTTCCCGCGTTTCCGAAAAAGAAGGATTCGGCGGATGGGAGCACCGGAAAAAACTCCGAAGCCTCGGAGCAATAACGAACGTCGCAGACACCTAACAAGAGTAAGGTTTTGAGACCGCCCGTAAGCGCGAAACCTTCCAAAACCGTTCCAGATTCCTTGAGAATCTGCAGACGTTCGGCGATGCTCGTAGCCTCCGCAAATCCGTATTCCGGTTGTCGTATGAGAACCGACACTTTTTTTAGGTTCGGAATTTTAGAGAGAAGTTTCAGTTCCAAAAGGAAATCGGTGAAGAAAAAATCCTCCTCTTTGGAGGAAAGGAGTTTCAAAAAGAAGGATTTGCGGTATTCCGAAAATTCGGAGGGAATTTCCAAAAAGTAATGGTTTCCCCGAAAAAATCGAAATCGGATCCAACGGATCGTATGAAAAAAAAGTCGAATCGGTAGAAAAATCAGTCGGATCAAGTTTCGAAACATGGGACCAATCTGGGGAGGTGATTCCCCCGGAAAAAGAAGAATTTGTTCCAGGAAAAAAGTTTTCAGATTTTCGGAAGTAGTTAGAACCTGGCCTCAAACGGTCCGGCCAAGTCTCTTTCGGACTGAAGACGTCGTTTAATAAGAAAAAGGGTAGTTCATTGCAGGAAATTCGGATTCGCGGCGCAAGAGAGCATAATTTAAAGAACATCAACGTTGACATTCCTCGGGACAAACTTGTCGTAATTACGGGGCTATCCGGTTCCGGAAAGTCCTCTCTTGCCTTCGATACGATTTATGCGGAAGGACAAAGAAGGTATGTGGAAAGTCTTTCCGCATATGCGAGACAATTTCTCGGTCAGATGGAAAAACCGGATCTGGATCTGATCGAAGGTCTTTCTCCCGCCATTTCGATCGAACAAAAAACCACACATAGAAATCCGCGTTCCACGGTCGGAACCGTCACCGAAATCTACGATTATCTCCGTCTTTTGTATGCGCGTGTCGGAACTCCGCATTGTCCCGAATGCGGGACCCCGATTCAATCCATGTCCATCGATCAGATCACGGCCCGGGTTCTTTCTTTTCCTTCCGGGACGAAACTTCAGATTTTGGCTCCCGTCGTGGACGGTAAAAAAGGGGAACATAAGGACGTTTTGGATAAGATCCGCAAGGACGGATTCAATCGTGTGCGGATCAACGGGGAAATCCGAACCTTGGACGAAGAGATCGTCTTAAAGAAGAATTTCAAAACCACCGTCGAAATCGTGGTGGATCGGATCGTGATGAAGGACGGGATACGAAGCAGACTTGCGGATTCGGTGGAAACCGCCCTCAAACAATCCGAAGGCATCGTGATTTTGGACGACGGTTCCAAAGACCACGTGCTTTCGCAGAAGATGGCCTGCCCGAACGGACACGATATCGGATTCACCGAACTTTCTCCTCGTATGTTTTCCTTCAATTCCCCTTACGGAGCCTGCGAAACCTGCGACGGTCTGGGAAGTCTGTTGGAATTCGACGAGGATCTTTTGGTGGGAGATCCGGAACTTTCTCTCGTGGACGGTTGTATCGAAGCCTGGGCCGGTTCCAAAAGCAACGGTTTTTGGTTTATGGCCACGCTCAAATCGCTTTCGGATTCCCTAAAATTCAAAATGAACACCCCGTGGAAGGACCTTCCCGAAAAAACGAGACAAACGATCCTTCACGGCGACAAGAAGATAAAAATCGAATACGATTTCCGCGGCGCCAATTCGCATTACGAATTCACCAAGGAATACGAGGGGGTCATTCCCAATCTCCACCGACGTTATAAGGAAACCAAATCGGATTCCATGCGTCAATGGTTCGAATCGTATATGACCAATCATCCTTGTCCCGTCTGTAAGGGAAAACGTCTCAAACGGGAAAGTCTTTCGGTAAGAGTGCATAACGTTGCCGTGGACGAATTCACTTCTTATTCGATCGAAAGGGCGTTGCGTTTTGTGGAAGGGCTGAAAGTCACAGGGGCGGAGGAAGTTATCGCCAAGCCGATTCTCAAGGAAATCCACCAAAGACTTTCCTTTTTGAACGATGTGGGAGTCGGTTATCTCACTTTGGAGCGGAGCGCAGGTTCCCTTTCCGGCGGGGAAGCGCAGCGGATCCGTTTGGCGACGCAGATCGGTTCCCGGCTGATGGGCGTCTTATATATTCTGGACGAACCTTCGATCGGTCTTCATCAACGCGATAATACGAAATTGATCTCTACTCTGAAGGATCTCCGGGATTTAGGAAACACGGTTCTCGTTGTGGAACACGATCAGGAAACCATGGAGGAATCCGATTGGCTGATCGATATGGGTCCGGGAGCGGGAGTTCACGGAGGTTCCGTGGTCTGTGCGGGAAGTCCGAAACAGGTCGCCGCGCACAAACAATCCCTCACCGGAAAATACCTTTCCGGAAGGATGACGATTCCGATCCCTACCAAACTGCGGGAAGGAAACGGTCTTTCGATCCAGATCCTAGGAGCCAAGGAAAACAACCTCAAAAACATCGACGTTATGCTTCCCTTGGGAAGGTTGGTCGTCGTCACCGGGGTTTCCGGTTCCGGAAAATCCACGCTGATCAACGATATCCTTTACAACGCGGCGGCGCACAAGGTGATGAAGATGAAAACCATCGCCGGAAAACACAAAACGATCAAGGGATTCGAAAACATAGACAAAATTATCAACATCGACCAATCTCCGATCGGAAGAACTCCGCGTTCCAATCCGGCGACCTATACGGGATTATTCACTCCGATCCGGGAAATGTTCACCGGTTTGGAGGAGGCCAAACTGAGAGGATACGGTCCGGGAAGATTCAGCTTTAACGTAAGCGGAGGACGTTGCGAAACCTGTCAAGGGGACGGAATCCTCAAAATCGAAATGCATTTTCTTCCGGACGTATACGTCACCTGCGAAGTTTGTAAGGGAAAAAGATACAACCAGGAAACATTAGAAGTTCGTTATAAAGGAAAGAACATCTACGACGTTCTTGAGATGACCGTGGAGGACGCCAATCAGTTTTTCGAGAACATTCCGATCGTAAAACGCAAACTGGAAACGCTCCTCGAGGTGGGTTTGGGCTACATACGATTGGGTCAACCTGCGACCACATTCTCCGGAGGGGAGGCGCAAAGGATCAAACTCGCCACCGAATTGTCCAAACGCCCCACCGGAAAAACCCTATATATTCTCGACGAACCGACGACCGGTCTTCATTTCGAAGACGTTAGACGTCTTTCGGAGGTTCTGCATACTTTGGTGGATCGCGGGAATTCCATGCTTGTTATAGAACACAATCTGGACGTCATCAAACAGGCGGACTGGATCGTGGATATGGGACCCGAAGGAGGGGACGGAGGGGGAATCGTGATCGCGGAGGGAACTCCGAAGGAAGTGGCTAAGGTGAAAAATTCCTATACCGGTCAATATCTAAAAAAGATCTTTGCGGTCTCGAAGGAAGAAAACAAATCCGCGAAAGAAAAGGAAAAAACGGTCCGTTAAGATTTTAGGATCGATTCGACATACCGAGGCAAATATGACTCTCAAAGAATTCCTAACCTCCGTTCCCCCGGAGGAATACAGAACCGTATTCAGAAACGCGCTCCCGTATCTGATCCGGGAAGGTTATTTCGATACCGTATCCGGAGGTTCGTTCGAGACGTTTCATAAAAAAGTGTACGAGCTCGGTTCGTATCCCAAGGGCATAGGAATCGGAATCGCCCTGATGGCTCAGATCAACGTGGCGGGAAGGGTGATCCGTTACGGCGGAAAAGGGTTTTTCAACGAAACCGAAACCAGGTCGCTCCCGCAAAGGGAAAAAACCTCCGCGTTGATGCGGACGATTCAATCCGGAATCCAATCGGGGACCGACATCATTTCCATGGGCGTCAGCGAAACCGGGTGGAAAGGAAGGATCTCGAACATCACGAGCCGTTATACGATCGAAAACGATTCCATCGTGTTGGATTTGAACAAGTCCTTCCTGACCAACGGAGCGAACTGCAACGGATTTTTTATCGTGGCAAAATCTCCGGATGAGTTTTACGACGTGATCTATCTTCCTCTGGTCGTTCCCGGATTGGAACGCGAAAACTTCGATCTGGAATACGCCAAAGAGGCGACACACTGTCGTTTAAAAGGTTCGGGAATTATCCTTCCTTCCGAGAATCTCGTATTCTTGAATTACGAGGAGTTCGCGCCCGAAATCCACCTTTCCGAAATGTTGTCCGCTTCCGCGAGTTTCTGCGGCTACGTCGAGTTGATCCTTAAAACCCTTTTGAAACAAAGAAGGGACGAGATGGATCCGCGTCTTGCGGCGAAAATCATAGACATTCAGCAATTATTATATTCTAAAATTCTGGAAATATCCCGTATGAAGGATTCGGATCCGGACTTCAGAATGGAGTCGGTGCATCCTTACGGATACGAAACCGCTCTGGATCTGGTCTATTCGTGGCTGACGGAGGCGATCAGCGGACCGGAATTGGCGCAGATGTTTCCCGACATAGGCCTGTTTTACAGCATTCATCCCGGGAGAATGCCCGTTTACCAAAAGAACAGTCTGAAGAAGATAAGGGCTCTCCGGAGTTTATGACCGTTTTCTAATGATGATGGTGACCGTGATTCCTGTGCCGATTTTCCGATCCGTGCGCGTCGTTGACGACGAGGCGTTTTAGTCTTTCGGTGAGTCCGGAATCCTCGCATTGAATCGTCACGAAATCGATTCCGAAAGACGACTTAAGAATTTCAGTACATTGAAATATTATGGAATTCTGTTTCTCCGAAGGGGCGATTCCCACGCGCAGCGTGCAGGCGTTCACTCCCCTGGTCACGGCCCAGAAATGATAATCCAGAACCGTTTCGATTCCGTTCACCTTGCGGATATGTTCCAAAACGTGCGGAATATCCAGACTTGCCGGCGCTGATTCCAAAAGTACGAATAGGCTTTCCCGAAAAATTCCCCAAGCGGAACGCAGGATCAAAAGCGAAATGAGTACGCTGATCGCCGCGTCCACCCAGGTCCAACCCGTGAAATGGATCAGAAGCGATCCCAACAAAACCCCTACGGTCGCGAGGAGATCGCTCAATACGTGTATATACGCCGATTTTACGTTTATGTTTTCGTCGCTGAAACGGAAGAGAACCCAGGCGCTGAGAAGATTGAGTATGATTCCCGCCGAGCTATAAAGAAACATCTGAAAACTCAAAATCTCCTTTTGATTTTGAAGTCGTTCGATCGCTTCGAAAAGGATAAAGAAGGAGATTCCGAAGATCAAAACGGAATTGAGAAGCGCGGTCAGGATTTCGATCCGGAAATATCCGAAGGAAAATCTGTGGTTCGGTTTCTTGGAGGCGAGAATCACCGCGGTTAAGGAAAGAAACAAAGCGATCGAATCGGTGACGATATGACCCGCGTCCGCCAAAAGCGCGACGCTTCCGCTTTGGATTCCTCCGAAAAATTCGACGCAGAAGATGATTAGGGAAACCAGAATCGCGAAGAAAATGGACCGTTTGAGTCCCTTTTCCCCGTTCCTCTCGACGTGATGAAGTTGAAAAAAATCGTCCATCAACGGGGAACTACTACGATAT
The DNA here is from genome assembly GCF_002811955.1 of Leptospira ellisii. Lineage (GTDB taxonomy): Bacteria > Spirochaetota > Leptospiria > Leptospirales > Leptospiraceae > Leptospira > Leptospira ellisii. The sequence continues at coordinate 4,433 of NZ_NPEF01000072.1, read as the reverse complement.
CCACTCTTCGGTTGAGGGCCCTGTTTTCCGAAGTATCGTTCGAGACGATGGGTTGGAATTCGCCGTAACCGGCCAGGGAAAAATTGCGCGGATCCAGATTTTTACTCTCCAAAAAGTAGTGTAAGACGGATAACGCGCGTTCGCCGGAAAGCTGCCAGTTGTCCGAAAACTTTTTGGTTCGAATGGGGACATTGTCCGTATGACCTTCGATGATGATCAGGTTTCCCGGATAATTGGCGAGGATCTCCTTGATTTTATCGAGGGCAGGAAGGATCTGTTTTTTCAAATCCGCGGATCCGGAGTCGAAGGAAATCTTATCGTCGATGTTGATGACGAGACGGTTGTGGAACCGTTTGAGACGGATCTGACCCTTTTTGATCTCGTCCGTAAGTTTGGTTTCCAATTCGTTGGCTTGTTCGCTCAGGCGATCCAATTCCTTCTTTTGGTTTTCGGAGAGATTTTTTAAACGCGAGATTTCGTCGTTCAAGGAAAGGATCCTGGATTCGAGATCCGCGATTTTTTTCTCGTATTCCTTTTGAAGGGTTTCGGTCTTTTTTTGACAGGCGGCCCGTTCTCTCTCGAGTTCCTCTTTTAGGTTTTCTAAAAGTTCGCGGAATTTTTTCGCCTGTCTTTCGTTTTCCTCGATCAGTTCCTTTTCCTTATTGGAACTTTTGGCTTTGAGAACCGCGATCTGATTCTCCAGGGCCTTGATCTTTTCTTCGGAGAGATCGTTGTCTTTGGCTCTGAATTCCTTTTCCCGGGAGAGAAGCTCCTCTAAGGATCGGATCCTGGATTCCAACTCCAGTTTTTCCTTTTTAAAATTTTCGGATTCGTTTCTGTATCTGGTTCGAAGGGAATCCAATTCGATTTCCAACGCGATCTTTTCGTTATAGATCTTGTTGTATTCCCAAGGATAATAAAATGCGTCCGCCGAAACCGGTACGACGAAGACAAAGAACGTAAGAATGAAAACGGATTTGAGAAGGAATTTCATCATGATTCGCGCCTTCTTCTACGATGGAACCGTTCCCGATCGGGTCAAATGAAAAACTCCTTTTTTACGCCTCCTCGGGAAATTCATTGATCGGTCCGGAAAGTTTTCAATTCTGTTCAAGAACGCCGTTTCTTGGAGAAAAATTATGGAAGAGAAGGGACTGGGACCAAGCCTGTTTTCGGAAAAAGCCAACGCTTCTTCTCCGGAATGGTTGGAATTCGTCTCCGAAAAAATCCAAGCCGGAGACGATCCGTTTCTGGATCGATTTCTACGGATCAATCATCCTGCGGATATCGCGGAGGTTCTCGAAAAACTGGAGGAAGACGAGGCGTTCTACATCTTCAAACGATGCGATTCCGAATTGCAGGGATCGATTCTCGTCGAATTCGACGAGGAATTTCAGGCGGACCTGATTTCCCGTTTTCAAATGAAAGAAATTTCTCCGATTTTGGAGAATCTGGAAACCGACGAACTTTCCAGTCTGATTTCCGAATTCCCCAGAGAAAAGGCGGAGGAGATCCTCAATTCCATCGACGAAGAGGATTCTTCTCAGGTAAGAAAACAACTCACGTTTCGGGAATATACCGCCGGTCGTTTGATGAATACCGTCTTCGCTTCCGCGGTGGAAACCGATACGGTCCGCAAAGCGATCATCAAACTCAGAAAGATCGCCAAAGAGACGGACGATATCTATCATTTATACATTACCGACGAAGACAACGTACTCAAGGGCTACGTAAAGCTGAAGAATCTTTTTCTGGCTCCGTTGAACGGAAAGGTGAATCGTCTGATGAAAACGGGATTCACTTCGATCCACTACGATACCGATCAGGAGGAAGTGGCCAAGATTTTCCGGAAATATGATCTTGTATCCGCCGCCGTGGTCGACGATTTGGGCAGGATTTTGGGAAGGATCACCGTGGACGATATTTTGGATATCGTTCATGAAGAGGCTTCGGAGGACATCCTTCGTTTGGGAGGGGTTTCCGAAGAGGAAAAGATGAGTTCCTCCGTGTTCACTTCCGCAAAACGCAGGATGGTTTGGTTGTTGATCAATTTAGGCACCGCCTCCTTGGCCGCATCCGTCGTTTCGTTTTTCGGAGCGACGATCGAAAAATACGTCCTTCTAGCCTCCTTGATGCCGATCGTCGCCGGGATGGGCGGGAACGCGGGGACTCAATCGATCACTCTGATCGTACGCAATCTCGCTACGGGAGATCTGACCACGGGGAATTGGAAAGCCGCGATCCGCAAAGAAGGATTGGTCGGTCTTTTTAACGGATTTATGGTAGGAGTCACCGCGGGATTGATCGTTTATTTTTTTACGGGAAACTTCGTTTTATCGGCGGTTATGTTTATGGCATTGCAGGCCAATCTCGTTATTGCGGCCGTGATCGGAACTTCGATTCCCTTATTGTTGCGCGCTTTGGGAATCGATCCTGCGATCGCATCCTCGATTTTCGTGACCACGTTTACGGACGTGTTCGGATTTTTTTGTTTTTTAGGTTTGGCTTCTCTGTTTATCCAGATGTTGTAGGGGATTCGTTTGGATCGGTTCCCCGATAAGAAGCCGACGCGTGAAAGAAATTCATCGTATGAAACATACCCAGTGGAGAATAAAAGTTAACATGCAGATTGCACCCGTCCCATCGATCGCAAAAAAAATAACAAATACGTGTGTCCTGGTTCTGAGCGTTTTTTGGATCCTGAGTTGTTCCAGCTCGGGCGGATCCACGAAAGAAACGGAAACCGGTAAATACGAAGCGGTTCCCAATCCCGCGGGGGAAAACGAACCCGTTTTGGACGAGGAAGGAAATACGGTCGGTTTAACGACGGCCGATCCCGCTCCTTTTCTAAAACCTTCCAAAGATCCTCTCGAATACTTTCGCGTTCATATCACGAGCGACGGATATCAGTTGCGTCAGCTCCGCGGTTCCAAATATATCAAACGGAAAGTGGATCGTGGAGGAGACGCGCTCATCAGCGAGGAATTGGTCCGCTTCAATAAGATCAACTTCGTGGACGACGGAATCATCATCGTCGTGTTAAACGGAAATACGGGCGCTTTCGAAACCATCCGTTTCAACACCCGGGTACCGCGTATCAACGATCTTGCGAAAATCGTCCAAAACGACGTTACGCGCTGGTCCATGGAACATTCCGAGGAAAAACCGGTGATCACTAAATTCCAGATTCATTATACTTTGGAATTGAAAAACAAGGTGGGCAGCACGCGGGACGCCGTCAAAGAGGAACTTAAAAAAGAGGTCATCCGCAGAAGATGAGTCATTGCGGGAAGGATCCGATCCGGATTTTCCCGCATCCGACAACTTTCATCGAAACCGTCGTCCTACTCCTAAAAATAAATTCGCCGAGGCATAACGTATGAAGTCCGATTCTTCTTTTGTTCGTTTCTGGGGTTTAACCGTAAAGGATTGTCTTTCGCGTCTCGGTTCGAGCGAGGAAGGTTTGAGTCGGAGCGAAGCCGAAGCGAGACTTTCCCGTTTCGGATCCAACCGACTTTCCCATCAAAAGGAATCTACGGACCTAGGCCTTTTCGTTTCGCAGTTCAAAAGTCCGATCATCCTTCTTCTTTTTTTCGCCTCCGTGTTGTCGTTTCTCCTCCGGGATTCAGCGGACGGGGTCGTCATTTTATCCATCGTATTTTTGAGCGGCGCTCTCGGGTTCTGGCAGGAACGGGGAGCGATGCACGCCGTTCAAAAATTACTAGCCATCGTACAGGTACGCACTACGGTCTTACGGGATTCTGAACCGACGGAGGTTCCCGTGGAAGACGTGGTACCCGGGGATATTTTGATCCTAAACGCGGGAGATATCATTCCGGCGGATTCTCTGATCATTTCGTCTAGGGATTTATTCGTCAATGAGGCGTCTTTAACGGGAGAAACGTTTCCCGTCGAAAAGTCGGCAAAAGTTCTTTCGGAAACTTCGGCGTTATCGGAACGGAACAATTCCCTTTGGATGGGGACGCACGTCATCAGCGGTCAAGCGCGCGCGGTTTCGGTAAAGACCGGAAAAGACACGGAATTCGGGAAAATTTCCGATCGGTTGAAACTCAGACCTATGGAGACCGAGTTCGAGATCGGGATCCGCAAGTTCGGTTTTTTTCTGCTTCACGTAACCCTGCTTTTGGTGATCGCCATTTTCGTGGTGAACGTTTTTCTTCATAAACCCGTTCTCGAATCCTTCTTGTTTTCACTCGCACTCGCGGTCGGTTTGACTCCGCAGTTGTTGCCGGCGATCATCAGCGTCAACCTTTCGCACGGTGCCAAAAGAATGGCGGAAAACCGAGTGATCGTAAAGAGACTGGCGGCGATCGAAAATTTCGGCAACATGAACGTGATCTGCTCGGACAAAACGGGAACCCTGACGGAAGGAAACGTAAAACTCCGTTCGGCACTGAACGTTTACGGTGAAG
>NZ_NPEF01000071.1 GCF_002811955.1 Leptospira ellisii | reverse complement strand
CTTTTGGAGAATTTCATTCAATCCGTATGATCATCATTCCCGCCATCGACTTATTGGATAACTGCGCGGTCCGTCGATCTGTTCCTTCCTCGTACCTTGCGCGATCTCTTCGGAGGATTCGAAAAGAATCTGAAAACCGATGCAGATTCCGAACAGGGGTTTACCGTCTTGCACGTGTTTGTCGATCGTATCCCGGAGCCCGGTCGCGTTCAGATTCTCCATCGCCTTGTCGAAGTGTCCGTCCCCGGGCAGGATGAGCGCTTTCGAATTTTCGATCGCGGCGCGGTCGCTCGTAAAGATATAATCCTTCGTATAAAGTGAGACCGCCTTGATGCAGGAATGGATGTTCCCCATTCCGTAATCCAGGATGGCGATCACTCCAACACTCCTTTAGTGGAAGGAATAGCGCCCGCGGCGGCCGAATCCTGCGCGATCGCCATTCGAAGCGCCTTTCCCAAGGCCTTAAAGATCGATTCGTGGATGTGATGACGGTTGTCTCCGTAGTGAACGACGACGTGCAGATTCATCTTTGCGTTCAACGCCAGTTTTTGGAGAAACTCCAGGGAAAGTTCCGCGTCGTAAATACCGAACTTACCGGTGAGTTCCGGACCAGTGTATTTGAAGAAATATCTTCCTCCCAGATCGACGGACTCGGTTATATAAAGGGAAAGATCCGAAAGTTTCACGGCAAGGATTTTAAGGTTCCTCACATCGGCTGGAACCGTCTTCAAATCCGCAAAAAAGACAAAAGCGTTTTGTTAAAGGGAATCCCGGATCAGTCTTTTTTTTATTTCATTCATTCGTATCGTCCGACCGATGCGGAAGGAAACGCGATCACGGGTCTTTGCGATTATTATCAGGAAAGGTTTCCCGCGGTCGTGGAAAAGAACAACATCTTCGGAACCCAATTCCACCCGGAAAAATCGCACACACACGGCCTTAAACTTTTGGAGAATTTCATTCAATCCGTATGATCATCATTCCCGCCATCGACTTATTGGATAACTGCGCGGTCCGTCTTTTCAAGGGAAACTACGACGACAGAAAAATCTATTCCTCAGAACCTTGGAAACTCGCCGAAGGATTCGCGAAAAACGGAGCTTCGCTTTTGCATCTCGTCGATCTGAACGGCGCTCGAAATCAGATCGGCGTCAACGAAACTTCCATATTAAAGATTTGTGAAACGACTTCCCTGAAGGTGCAGCTCGGCGGAGGAATCCGCGATAAGGAAAAACTCGCCTATTACGATAAGATCGGAATCCATCGTTTCATCATCGGAACCGCCGCCGTCACCGATCCGGATCTTTTGAAACTCGCCTTGGATACCTACGGAAAGGATCGTGTCGTGGTTGCGGTCGACGCCAGGGACGGATTGGTGAAGATCGCCGGTTGGGAAAAGGATTCCGGAATCCATTATCGCGATCTTCTCGAACGTCTCGCCAAATCGGGAATCGAACACGTGGTTTTTACGGACATCGCGCAGGACGGAACCTTAGCCGGACCGAATCTGGAAGCCTATCGTGAAATCCTGAATTCGTTTCCGTTTCAACTGATCGCCTCCGGAGGAATCTCCTCCTTAAAGGATCTTATGGATCTTTCCTCTCTCAAAACCGAAGTTCCTCTTTACGGAGTGATCACGGGCAAAGCGTTGTACGAAGGGAAACTGGATTTAGCGGAAGCGATCTCTTCTCTTTGACGAAACGCCGGATTCTATCGGATTTTTCTTTCCATAGAACCAGGAACCATACATAAAGGTAAATCGATCTTACAGATCGGGGAAACTCATGAACCAATCATCCAAAAATAAAATATCCGTCGTTCTTTCCGCGATAGGACTGATTCTTTCCTTTTTATTGATCCAGAAATATTACGGAGATCCGGGCTCCGTAGGAGAGGCGTTGTGCAACGCGTTCAGCGAACCCGGTTCCTGCGATAAGGTTTCAGAAAGTTCCTTTTCGGCGATCCGTAACGTTCCGGGTTTGGGCGATCTTCCGATCGCTTTGTTCGGATTCGTATTTTACGGATTCGCGGGATTTCTTTTCGTTCTTTCCGAAATCAAAAAGGAAACCGCCGAATCCAATCTCAGAATCGCCTTTTACGTTTTGGTTCTGGGTTTGATTGCAGACGTGGGATTGTTTACGATTTCCGTAGGCGTCATCAAAGCGTTATGCGGTCTTTGTGCCGCGACCTACGTGATCACGATCGCGCTTCTTGCGGTGAATTTTCCCGGTTTTAAATCCCTTTCGGACAAATCGATCTCGGCGGTTTCCGCGTCCTTAAACGGACAATATCTGAATCTTTTGATCGTCGGCCTTTCGTTTTTCGTGATCGGTCTTTACGGCGGAAGAATGTCGACCGGAGGTTCCCGTTTGGTTTCCGGGGGGTTCGGAGAAAAATCCATTCCGCAATTGATTCAGGAATTCGAAAAAACCCCTACGGTCCGAATCGATTTAAAGGACGTTCCCGTGGTCGGAGATCCGAACGCTCCGATCACCATCGTAAAATACGCCGATTTCAATTGCGGACACTGTATGCATACGAGTAAGATTCTGAAATCCTTTCTTTCCGAATACGGCGGCATCATCAAAGTCGCCTATAAGAATTTTCCTTTGGACGGAAACTGCAACCGTCTCGTGGGAAGAAAGTCGCCCGAAGCCAGTTCCTGCGTGGCCGCGAGCGCCGCGCTTTGCGCCAATCAGCAGAACAAATTCTATCCGGTTTATACGGGACTTTACGACGACAACGAAACAGGCGTTATGCACACCGCGGCGACCGTGATTCGACTCGCGGAAAAGAACGGTCTGAATATGGATCAGTTCCGCGCTTGTATGAGTTCCCCGAAGGTTCGCGATCAGATTTCGAGAGAAGTGGACGAAGCCGAAGTTTTGAAAATCAATTCCACGCCGACTTTGTTCATCAACAACAAACCGCTTCCGAAAAGCGGGACGCCCGACGTCGATTTTCTACGTCAGCTGATCAACCAATTGATCAATCAAAGTTGATTTCGGCTTAGTTCATGGAGACGGAGAAACGATTCTGCAGAAATTGCGGAACCCATATATTGCAGGATTCCGTACAATGCGTGTTCTGCGGATCGTTTCAATCCGGCAAGGCCGTTCCGTTTTTCCGTTATCTTTCCGAAAGTAAATTCTTAAGACTCAAGGTTCTTTATCCGGGAATTCCCATATCGGGAGCCGTTTTTTTCGTTTTGTATTTTCTTTTCGGAAGGGAATTTCTTTCCTTCAAGATTCCCCTTTTGTTTTCGATCTGGTCCCTGTTTTTTTCGATTTCGGGTTGGATCGGGGAAGTCATTTTGGATCTGAAATTCAGAGGGGACGTCAAGGACTTCAGGGAGGGATTTATCGAATGGCAAAAACATCTTTATGATCGTTCCCCGTATCTTTACTACTTGGGAATGATCCTTTTCGTTGCCACTCCCCTGATCCAGTGGCAAAACTCGCTTTCGTTTTCATTCGTTTCCGCGACGATCTGGACCTGTTTGATCTCCTTTATCGTTTTCGTCATCGTTCCCTTGATTTAAAACCCCATGTCCTTTTCCAATTTTAAAAAGGCGTTCCGTCTTCCCATCACCCTCAATTCGATTTTAGGAGGGGCATTCGTCTCCGTTCTGTTTTCGGTCCTTAAATTTTTCAACACGGAAGGATTGGAGAACGTCTCCTATCTGGAACTTTCGCTTTTCGTAATATTAAACGCGCTCAGCGCGATTCCCCTCAATTATCAATTGGCTTCCGGAAAATGGAACCTCCGAAAATGGACGCGCATCTCCTTTTTCGGATGGTATATTCCCATGCTCTTTTTTAACGCGTGGCTTGCGGTGCAGGTGCCGGACTTTTTGGTCGTTATGGTGACCATTCTTTACGCCGCCTATTTGGGTTCCTTCGGCGTGATGAAGAGAAGATATTTCATATTCGGCGCGTTGATTTATTCCCTATCCCTATTCTTTCTTTATTTTACCGGAGTGGCGGGAACTCCTCCCGTCCGTTTTTCGGACCGGACCTTGGTGATCTTTTTCGCGGTTCTCGTGCTTACGATTCTCATCTATTTTTACTGGATGAGCGTAACGTCGGGATTTTTAAGGACGCAGAGCGAAACGGTCCAAAGGTTATTGCGGGAATCGCGTAAACACAAACGCAAGTTGTTCGAAGAAAGAAGAACTATCGAACAATTGATGACCCGGTTAAACAAGTCCTTTCAGATCATCAAAAAGGACCTTTCCACCGCCACAAGAATCCAAAAAAGTATTCTTCCCTCCGGATACGATCAATACGAGGACATTTCAGTATGCGCGGAATATTTTCCCCGGGACGAGGTGGGCGGCGATTTGTACGACGTCGCCCGTCTCGGAGACGGAACATATCGTTTTTTTTTGGCGGACGCCACGGGTCACGGAGTGCAGGGCGCCTTGATTACGATGGCGATCAAGGTAAGTTACGAGTTCGTAAAAAACTCCGGAAAAAGTCCCGGAGAAATATTAGAAATTTTGAATAATGAATTCATATCCAAATTCCGGTCCCTAAATCTTTACTACACTTGTATTCTCGCGGATTTGGATCTGAAAAAGGGAATTCTAAGGTATTCCTCGGCGGGACATCCGGAACAGATCCTTCTTCAGGGCGGGGAACCGCTGAAACTTTCCAAAACGGGAAGAATGATCGGACTTTCGCCGGCGTCCATATATCGGGATAAGATCCTTAAGGTCGTCGCGGGAGATAAATTATTTCTTTTTTCGGACGGTTTGTTCGAGGAACAGGACGAGGAACGGAGATTTTTCGGAGAGGAACGTCTTTACGCGTTATTCCGGAACGGCGCAAAACAAAACGTGCGTCACACCGCGGATCTCGTCCTAAAAGAACTTCGCGATTTTTTAAACGGAAATCCGTTTCAGGACGATCTTACCTTGATGGGCGTCGAAATACCCGAATGACGCTCCCGATTCCGGGAAAGTTTTTTCGCTTTTCGGTTCGCCATTTCCTAAAATAGAATTTTCATTCCTTTGCTGATTCGATATTAGTGACTTCATGTTGGATTCCAAAACCGTAAAACGTTCGTTCGCCGCTCTGCTTATTTTGATCGCCGCATGTCTCGGTTTGATCGCACATACCATTTTTTTTAAACCTCTGACGCTCGGATTGTTCTATGAAAAGTTCTTTTGGGAATCGGTTCTGGACGATCCGGAATATCTCACTTCGTTGGGAATTCTCAATCGATTCGGAATCAAAGGATATCAGAAAAAGTTAACGGACATATCGACTGAAAAACAAAAACGGGATTTGGAAAAGGCGAAGGAGAATCTGAAAATTCTCAGATCCTACGGGAAGGAAGGTTTAACCGGTCAGGAACTTCTTTCCTTCGAAATTTTGGAATGGTCTTTGGAGTTAAAGGTTTCCGGCGGAAAGTTTCTTTTTCACGATTATCCGGCCAATCAACTTTTCGGGATTCAAAGCCAGCTCCCCACCTTTTTGGCCACACAACATCCGATCAAAAACGGATCCGATGCCGAGGATTATATCGCGCGGTTGGATGCGGTTCCCGGAAAGATCGGCCAGTTGATCGACGGAATTCTACTTAGGGAAAAGAATGGAATTCTTCCTCCCGCTTTCATTTTGGACCGGTTGATATCCGAAGTGCGCGGTTTTATCTCCCCTTCCGTCAAGGAGAATCTTTTATACGCGTCTTTCGAAAGAAAGATCGGCAAAATCGATTCGATGTCGAAGGAGGAAAAGAAGCGACTTCTTTCCCGGGCGGAAGAATCGATAAAGAAAGGAATATTTCCTGAATATTCAAAATTACTAAATCTTTTTTCCGAACAGAGGAAAAAAGCGGATTCCAAGGCCGGGGTTTGGAAACTTCCCGACGGAGACGCGTATTATTCCCATGAATTAAAAAAACATACGACCACGGATTTGAGCGCCGAAGAAATCCATACGCTAGGTTTGTCCGAAGTGCTGCGGATTCAAAACGAGATGAAATCAATCCTGAAAGGGCTGGGAAAATCCGGTGCGATTCCTTCGACGATGGCCGAACTTCGCAGGGATTCTGTCTTCTTATTTCCGGATACGGAGGAAGGAAAGGCCAAGGCTTTGGAAGAATATAAGAATATTCTAAATGACTCTCTCCGAAAGACGGAGCCTTTGTTCGCTCGAATGCCGGAAAGCAAGGTGGAAGTGGAAAGAATTCCCGTCTTTAAGGAAAAAACCGCCCCGGGCGCTTATTACGACGAACCCGCGTTAGACGGCTCGAGACCCGGAATTTTTTACGCCAACTTGCGCGATACCAAGGAAATCCCGAAGTTCGGAATGCGGACTTTGACGTATCACGAAGCGATTCCGGGTCATCATCTTCAGATCGCGATCATGCAGGAATTGAAAGGTCTGCCTCGATTTAGAAACACGATCACCTTCACCGCCTACGTGGAAGGTTGGGCTTTGTATGCGGAACGCCTCGCGAAGGATTACGATTTTTTCGATGATCCGTATTCGGATCTGGGAAGACTTCAAGCGGAGCTTTTTCGGGCGGTCCGTTTGGTGGTCGACACCGGGTTACACTATAAACGGTGGGATCGTGAACGGGCAATTTCGTATATGATGGAAAATACCGGAATGGCCCCGAAAGACGTGACTGCCGAGATAGAACGTTATATCGTTTATCCCGGTCAGGCTTGTTCGTATAAACTGGGCATGCTGAAAATTCTCGAATTGAGGGAGAAGGTCCGCGCTGTAAAAAAGGAAAAATTCGATATCAGGGAATTCCATTCCGTCGTTCTGGACAGCGGTTCGCTTCCTTTGACGATTCTGGAAAAAATAGTACAGGAACGATTGTTAAGCGAAACGAAGTGAGCGCCGATTTTAAGCGGAATACGGCGTGTGATCGAGGGTTTTATCTTTTCCGGCGTAATAGGCGCGTTCGATGGCGGCGTGGAGATATTCTTTCGCTTTAAAAATAGAATCCGTTAAATCGAAGTCCCTTGCGAGATGCGCTGCGATCGCCGAGGAATACGTACAACCTGTTCCGTGCGGATAAAACCCGTTAACGAACGGCTTTTCGAAAGTCGCGGAACTTTTCCCGTCGAAAAGAACGTCGAGAGCGACCGTTTCGTTTTTTAAATGCCCGCCTTTGAGAAGAACGGGAACCCGGTAGATTCCGAAAATTTCCCGGGCTAACGCCTCCATTTCCGAAGCGGTTTCGATCCTTTTTCCGGAAAGGATCGCGGCCTCGTCCAGATTCGGAGTGATCAAATCGGAAATCGGAATCAGCTTTTTCAACAATACTTCGATCGCCGAGTCCTGCAGAAGTTTCGCTCCGCTGGTCGCCACCATCACCGGGTCGATCACTAAGGAAAAAGATTTTCCTTTTTCCTTATATTCGCTTAACAACGTGAAGGTTTTTTCTATGATCGCGGCGGAGAATAACATCCCCGTTTTTATCGCCTTTACGGGAAAATAATCCATAACGGCGCGTATCTGTTTTTCGAGAAAGTCGGGATCGACCTCCAAAATACCCGTAACTCCGGAAGGGTTTTGGGAGGTAAGACAGGTGATCGCCGAGGTTCCAAAGACGTCTAACGCGGTAAAGGTTTTTAGATCGGCTTGAATTCCGGCCCCTCCTCCCGAATCGGAACCGGCTACGGTCAGAGCGACGGGTTTGTTTCGTATCGTCATATTTTCCTAAATCCCATCGATAGGATCGATTTGCAAACAACGAAAGAAATTCATTCCGTTTTATTTTTTCGGGATCCGCTTTTTTTTCGAGGCGGCGCCGCAGGTAGGTTAGGCCATCCGAAACGTTTCCAATCCACCGTTTCCGTCGAGTCGAATACGATCCCTTCGTGTTCCAATATCTTTTTCTGCAGAATGGATCTGCCCGTATCTCCCCGAAAGGAGATTTTTCCCTGGCTATTGATCACCCTTTGCCAAGGGACTTTCTGCTCCTGGTCCTTGGACAACGCGTTTAACGCATATCCTACGGCCCGGGCCGCCCTTGGTTTTCCGAGAAGGGCCGCGATTCGTCCGTACGAACTCACCTTCCCCTTGGGGATTTTTTTGACGACCGAATACACTTCCCTAAAAAAGGAAACGTCTTCACCCGCGCTTTTTCTCTTCGTGTCCGATTTATTTGACATTAAATTAGAATACAATAATATACTTTCATTTTTCTGAATCAGGACGCGTTTCGGTTTCGGGATTTACCGGAAGTTCCACCTGAAACACGGTTTTTCCCGGGTTGGACGTCAGCAGAATTTTTCCCTTGTGTTTCTCGACGATTCCTTTGACGATTCCGAGACCCAAACCGGTTCCTTCTCCCTGATCCTTGGTGGTGAAAAACGGATCCCAGATGCGATCCTGAATCCTCGCCGGAATTCCCGGACCGTCGTCCTCTATCTGAACGATCACGTTCGCGTCGGACGGAAAAACGGATATCTCGATCTTTCCCTTCCCCTTTAACGCCTGTACGGCGTTTTGAATCAGGTTGGTCCAAACCTGATTCAGTTCGTCCGGATTACAGACTACGGAAGGGATCGGTTTGAAATCGCGAACCACTTCGATTCCGTATTTGATCTGATTGTGCAGAATCACGAGAGTCGTCTCCAATCCCTCGATAAGATCCGCAGAAACGAAGGATTTGGACTGATCCAAATGGGAATAGGATTTGAGAGCCTTTACGATCCGGACCACGTTTCGTATCGCATAACGTATGTTTTTGATGTTGCGGTTGATGTTCGTCGCGTTTTTGAGCATCAGATATCCGCGGTCGTCGTCGCCCAGAATGATGTTGTATATGTATTTTCTCTCCTCTCCGATCTGATTTTCTATGATGAAGTTGGAAAGGTCGCCCGCCAAAGAGGAATTGTAATTCATCCCTTTCATCTCTTCCTTGAGCTCGTTCTTCAATCGGAACTTTTCCTTGGAATCCAATTCAGAACTTTTTTTATCGCGCAAAAGATGCAGCAGCGCCAACTCGAAATTCTTCCGCAAACCCTTGTTCTCCGCGAGAAGAATGATGTCGAAGATGTTCCGCACCAGATAATTCATGTTCTGATCCAAATTGTCCGCGGCCCCGTTGATCACTCCGGCGGGATTGTTGATCTCGTGCGCGATCCCCGCGACCATGATACCGAGAGAGGCCATTTTTTCGGACATGATGAGCTGCGATTGGGCGTTTTCCAGTTCTCGCGTCCGGATTTTCACCTTTTCCTCGAGGGTTTCCGTCAGTTCGATCAGACGTTCGTAAAAAATCGCGTTCGACAAGGCCATAACGGAAGAGGATCTGATCTCGTTCAGCTTCGCGATCTCCTGTTTGGAATATTTCTTTTTGTTTTTTCTCTCCCTCAATACGATCATTCCCAAAAGACTTTTATTGAGGATCAGAGGGACGACGAGTTCGGCCTCCGTGGTTTTGAAAAAAATCTCGGCGTGTTTTTTGATTTTGGCCAGATCCGGATCGGATTCAAATTCCCTAAAATGATAGATGTCGTCGTTTTCGGTGATCCACAATAAAAACGGATCGAAAATGAAGAATTGAATTCCGCCGGAATCCGGAAACGGCGCGAACTTTCCCATTTCCTCCCTCCACAAAAATACGGTCACCTTTTTGGAGGGGATTATGGTACTTATGAATTTTACGATTTTCTCACAGACCAAATCCGTACGATTCGTCGCGATCAGATCGTTCTTGAACTGATCCAAGGCGGAAAGATATTTTACGATTTCCACGTTCGAGGTTTGTAAAAACGGAAAAATTTTTCCTAAGAATCTGCTGGAAATTCTCCTTAAGATCCGAATCGATATTATATAAACCAAGAATCCCAGAACCGCGGCGGGAATCAAAGACAGGAGAAGTCTGAGAATTTCGAAACCGAAGAAATGAAATGACTGCAAAATTAGGACGGAGATAAGCTGAAAACCGGCTATCAAAAAAATCAGATATATGATCGGTCCTAAGGTGTTGAGTCGACGGTCGGGCATACGAAATGCGTAAGAATCATGTTAGATCAGGATAAATCAGTCAAAGAGTTTTTTGTAATTTCCAGGGTTTACGGAGCCTACTACGAAATTTATTCCGAAACGAGAGGAATCGTACGTGCGTTTTTGCGCGGGAAGTTGAGGACGATTTCCGCGGAGGAAAGACATCCTTTCGTCGTGGGAGATCGGATTTTGGCGGAGCCTTCCTCCGGCGGAGATTGGGTGATTTCGGAAAGAACGGAGCGGAAATCCTTTCTTACGAGAAAAAGTCGCGAAGGGGATACGCAGGTTCTCTGCGCGAATGCGGATCAAACGGCGGTGCTCGTTTCGTTAAAATCCCCGGAAACGAAAGACGGATTTATCGATCGTTGTCTCGCGGCCGTGTATACTTCCAAAACGAAACCTCTGATCCTTTTTACGAAATCGGATTTGGTGAATCCCGAAGAGATCGAATCCCGGCTTAAAACGTATCGAGGATTGGGATATAAGGTTTTGGCGGTTTCCTGCGCGAACGGAAACGGCCTCGCCGAGTTGTGGAGTTTTTTGAAGGGAAAAACCACGTTTTTAGTGGGAAATTCCGGGGTGGGAAAATCCACGCTGCTCAATTCCCTAATCCGAAAGGAAATCCAAAAAACTTCGGGGGTCAGTTCTTCGACCGATAAGGGAAAACATACAACTACGAATTCGCTTTTGCTCGTGTTAGACGAAGATACTGTTCTGATCGATTCTCCCGGAATCAAGGAATGGGGGATTCTTCACCTAAAAAAAGAGGAAATAATGGAGAGTTTTCCCGAACTCTTTAGTCAAAAAAAGCATTGTGAGGAATCGAATTGCTGTAATCTTTCTTCCGATTGTGCGATGTTGTCCGCTATGCAGGGCGAAGAACTTATGACCTTGGAAAGAAAAAAAAGTCTCGAATCCATGATCGCAAGTCTTGATAATCCACACAGAGTCACACGGAGAGATAGGATTTCAAAATGAAAGTGACGCATTCCAGTCTTGAATTTGATTCCATCGACGATCTGATCGATTTCACGAAAGAATTCGAAACGGGTTCGATGATCCGCTTTCTTTCTCCCATCGAGGACAATTCCGGAAACGTCCTCGTAAAGGAGGAGGTTCAGGTAAAAGAATCGGCTCTTGCGCGTCTTAAGGACATCAAAGGCCAGTACAACCCCAAGTTCGACGTAAAACTCAACAAAGAGCTCTTGGAACAAATACGGAATATCCTCGCCTTAAAAATCGTGGATCAATTGAAGATTTCGGACATGAAATTCCTGAAGTTCATGTACGAAAACTCGATCTACAATTATAAGGGGATCATCAGAAATTCGCTGCTTTCCAAAAAAGTGGTATTAACGCTTCTTAAAGTATATAATCAGAATATAAATTTTTTCAAATATATCAGCGAGCTCGGCCTTCTTACCCTCGGGATCGTGATGATTCCGGATACGATGAAATTCCGACTTTTGCGGAGATACGCTTTTACCGCGGGTCTTTTGATGGACATCCCGAGAATCGGAACCGACCGATTCACACAACTTCCTTCGGAAGATGCGGAGAAAGTCCGCGTAGCAAAAAAATGTTCCGATATTTTGCAAAAACTCGATTTGCAGGAATTCATGTACAGTTCGATCGCCAATCATATCCCTTTGGGAATGACCGAAAATCCCGAGAAACCGATTTCTATGGAAAAAGGAAACGGTGTCGAAATCGTGGGAGAAACCTTTTTGGAAGATATTATTTCCAATGATGGGGAAAGCGACAGTAACAGTGAAATCGTTCAGGAAGACGCGATCGCGGAAAAATCGCACGATTTTTTCCAGGCGCTTTTGACGGACGCCCTTAAATTAGCCCGTTATATAGCCAACGTGAGCCACAACGCCAGCGATAAGGATTACGTAATGGAGGAGTTGGTGTATTACATCGCCTATAACACTTCGCGGAAATACTTCGACGAACTTCTGGCGAATCCTCTGGTGAGCATTTTTAAGGAATTCGAAGGGAACGTTAAACGTCTTCGTAAAATCGCCGAAGTGGAGATGAAGTGCGTTTTTCCTCCTTCCGCATGGGCATATCCGAAACCGAAATCGAGCCAAGTACTCTGTAAGAATAAGGTTTGGAGCTGTCCGAATATCGTGATGGGTTGGGATATCCACGTAATCACGGCACAAGAGGCCTTCGGTTGGGTAGGAACCAGTTTGCCGGTGGACAATTATCCGAAATGTAAATTGGAAGAGGAGCTCGACGATATCTCCCACGAACCGGAAAAACCTAAGAAAAAATAATTCGATAGGAATTCCTCCGTATTTTAATGGAAATTCGTAACATCTTGTGTTATAACTAAATCACAGTTACTGCAAATTTCTACTTGTAAGATTGTCGTTTATATTGCATTGTTTTGTAATGTTCGGGGGTAGTATGAAACGTTTCATAATGATCGCGTTTAGTTACGCATTTTTGGCGTATTTGACTGCGTGTAGCACTCACAAATCAACGGGCGGAGATCAGATCAAATCCGAGTCCGAATCGGTAACCGCAAGAATCGTATGGGTTCTCGGGGACGTAAAAATTCTTTCCGATTCCGGGGAGAAAAAAGCCGAATTAGGCGCCGTTCTTTCCGCGACGGACCGCGTGGTGACCGGAGCGACCGGCGGCGCAGAGATCATGGTGGCCGACAGCGGTATCATTAAAATGTCCAAAAAC
Organism: Leptospira ellisii; assembly: GCF_002811955.1. Taxonomy (GTDB): domain Bacteria; phylum Spirochaetota; class Leptospiria; order Leptospirales; family Leptospiraceae; genus Leptospira; species Leptospira ellisii. The sequence goes on along the minus strand of NZ_NPEF01000071.1, from coordinate 4,969 downwards.
TCGGACATCGCCATTTCCAGTCTGATGAATCCGAACGGCTCCGATACGAACGTTCAGGTCAACTACGGAAAGATCGTGACTATGGTCAAAAAAGGTCAGAAAGGAACCGAGTTTACGGTTTCCACTCCGACCGCACTTGCAGGCGTGCGCGGAACTTCCTTCCTGACTTCCGTGGAACATCCTGAAGGATCCAAAGTGAATTGTGCAAAAGAAAGTTGTACGATTCGTTTTGCGGTAATCGAAGGCACGATCGCCGTTTCCAAAAAAGGCGAATCTTCGGAAGTGATTCTGAATAAAAACCGCGAGATTAAAATCGAGAAGAATCAAAAACTTACGGATAAGCTGATTCGTTCCCTGCAAAAGGATTCTCTTTCCGAAATGAAGGAACTGATCGTTCTTCATAAGAACGAAACCTTCGAATACGGAAAACTCGTGGAAGAACTGAAGTCTTCCAGCGAGGAACTTAAGATCCTCAGTCAATCCGGTTCCGTGGACGAAGTGAAAGCCGAATTCCAAAAGCGCGAAGCCAATCGCAACAACGCGGACGAAGTTACAAAAACGGCTAAAGCCGTGAACGAAACCAAATACGTTCAACAAGACGTTCAAAAGGAAAAGCTGAAGTTAAATCCTAAGGAAACATTTTAGGACCTTCGCTTGCCCTGAACGGTTGAAAACCGGGGAATTTTCCCCGGTTTTTTATTTTTAAGTCAATTCGCGAAAATTACGGATGATTCCGATCCGGAAATTTTTTATACTGGATATCTCATTTATCTTTACGAAACCAATTGAGCTTTTATGAAATCGATTCTTAAATTAACTTTCGTATTTTTTCTCTTCTCAGTTTCCTCTCCCGTTTTCCTCGGTTGTTCTTCCGTACAAAAGATCGAAAATTTCAGTTCGGTTTTACAGGAACCGACTTACAAAGCGTTGAGCGAAGAGGAAATCGTTCAGGGAAACAACTCCTCTTCGGATTATAAAATCCGCAAGAGCGGGAACAATCAGCCCGTGTTCGTTTTGGCGCCGATTCAAACTCCCCCCGCAATGGATCCGAAGTTATCCGCGTTCTTAGGCGACGAGGTGCGTTTGATCTGGGCCAAAGTAAAAGGAAAACAAATACGGATCGCTGATACGATTTGGAAAAATCCATCTCAGCTTGCCTCGGAATTAAGGAAATCGGAAGTGGATGCGATCGTCCGTACTTCGATCCGCGAAGCCGAAGGAAAGTGGATCGTTTCCCAAAAAATCGAGGATCCGGTTAAGGAAATCGTCTACGGAAAGTTAGACGCTTCGTTTCAACCTCCTTCTTCCCAAAACGAATTACAGGCCAATCAGGTTTATTACCTAAAACATTCCTCCGGAATTTTGGCGTTGGATCCGAAAAATTCTCTGGTTCCGATTTGGGAAAAATCGCTGAGTTCGGGAGAGATCGATTTTATTCTGAAAAAGTCGATTCAGGGATATCTTTCTTTCAGCGCGTCTTCCGCGGATACGGAAGTGACGTTTCAAGGAGAAAAGATCGGGATCTCTTATTTTAGGAATTATCCTCTTCCCGAAGGATCGCAGCAGATTCAAATCACTCGTCCCGGACAAAAGGACGTTCTCAAAACGATCCAAATCCGCGCGGGACAAACCGTTTCCATTTATCAGGAATGGAAAGAGGATCGGACCTTGGGCGGAATCCGGATCCTAAGCTTTCCGGAAGCTCTACAGGTGGCCTTGGACGGATTTAGAACCGGAGAAACCCCGTTTTATAGAAGCAATCTTCCTGCGGGCGCTCTGCAACTCGAACTTTTGAAGGATACGGAAAACGGTCCTTTGGTTTATTACGAGGGTCAGCTAACCGTTCAATCCGATAAAATCACAGAAATCGCCCTTCCGTATAAGGCGGAGAATCTCGTCGTCGAACCTGAGTTCTGGAAACTTTCCGGAGAAAAAGGATTTCAGGCGTTCGCCGGTAAAACATTAGATTTTCAGAATATTTCAAATCTCCCGCCGGGTTGGTTCGGAGTCTTTTCGGTTCCGTTCGTTTCGGAAAATCTGGAAATATCCGGCACGATTCCGATCACTTCCGAATCCGACGGCGGAGTTGTAGCCGTTTCCCTTCACACTCCCAAAAAAACCGTCAGTTTGGAATATGAAAAGGAACGATTGAGCGTTTACACGTTCCCTTCCAACGGAAAGGATTTGGGAAGCTACCGCTTTAAAAAGGAAGAAAAAGAGGACGGTCGTCCGTTCAGGATCGTGACCGATCTCAAGGAAGGAACTGTCCGTCTTTATTTGGGATATTCTAAAGTTCTTGAAGATAAGTTGGAACCCGCTTCCGGAACCTGGAGAATTTCCGTCGTTACGAGAGGGGAGAAGTTCTCGAAACGTTCCCCGATTCGAAATCTTAAGATCGAATATAAGGGATATAAATGAAAGGTTTGAATTCCATGAAGAATTATTTCGCTCCGTTTATCGTACTCATTCTGTTCCACGGTTCCTTATTCCTCAATTGCGCGAGTAAGGAATTCAGAAAATCGCAGACTCAGGATTCCGTTCTGGAAAAGGATTCCGCCGCTCGGGAAAAATTGAAACGCGTCTCCAAAATATTAAACGACGGTAATTCCTTTTTTCAAAAGGGGACTTACGATAAGGCTTTGGAAAAAGCCAATCTTGCGATCAATACGTATCCCACCGCTCCCGGTTATTATTTGGCGGGTATTTCGGAATATAAGATGGGAAAAAACGAGGAGGCGTTGGCTTCCCTTAAAAAAGGAACCGAGGTCGATCCTGAAAACGAACAGATTCTTCTGACGTTAGGCATCATTTATACCGCGGAAGGCAAGAACGAGGACGCGATCGAAGTCTATTCCAAATTGGAAAACTTGCCCGTTAAGGAAAAATACAATTACTCCTTCAAAAAAGCGGTTCTTCTTAAAAATCAGGGAAAATTCGAACAAGCGTATTCCACTTTAAAAAGTATTCCCAAAAATGAATTCGCCTTTCCCGCTCAGCTGAATATGCAGCTCGGCGACGCGGCCGTTCAGTTGAAAAAATACGAAGAGGCCGAAGCGTATTTCGAAGAAGCCAGAAAAAACGATCCCGAATTGATTTCGGCGAAAAAATCTGCTTCGGTAACCCGGGTCGCCCTTTTTTATAAGGAAACTTTGTGTGCGTTTCTACCTCCTTGGTCCGGCGTCGACGGGTTTCACGGTTATTCCATCAACGCGAAAATAGACGCTTTGACCGCGTATCCTTTGGGAAATTCCGAATTCGGGACGATTCCGGATCGTGTTCAGGCTTCTCGCGATTATTGGGAAACCCGTTCGCAAAAAGGGGCTTGGAAGGAGATTCAAGAAAAGCGACTTCACTTTTTGGAATCGAAGCTGGGAAAACACGATAAATATTGGTCTGCGGACGGAGGAAAGTATCCTCAACTCGGAATCGTCCGTTTTCGTTCCGAAAAATTTCCCGATCTTCTGATTTACAGCACGATAGGAATGAGCGCTCAAAACATGCCGTGCGTAGAACTCTTTCATAAAAATTACGAGGATTATGCGAGAATCGAATTGGTTCTCTCGGTAAAAATCGGTTCCGAAGGTTTGGAACGATCCGAGTCCTGGGTTCCGCATTTGATCGGAGAATTGATTCGATTCCCTTGGAATATGGCCAAGTGGCTCGGTCACGGTCATACGATTTCGATGACGAGAAAGGATCCGGAGGCCTTATATCTGGATTTCGCTTCCGTTTTATTCCGGGATTTATCCAGTTTTTCCGCGGCGACCGCTCCGGATCTTTCCGGATTGATTTCCGAAAACGGAAAACAGGTCCGATTTTTAACCTTGTTACCCTTGAGCGAAGAGGAAAAAGAATACGCGCAAAAGGACGGAATTCAGTCCTTCAATCAAAGTTGGGATCGAAAAGGTCTTCCTTGGTATCATGACGCAGAAAGACAATCACTCGTTTAATCCGTTTCGAACGGAAGACATCCTCCGTTCGATTCGAAATTATTCCGGTAGATCCGCGGTTCTATCCGCGTTAACCGTTCTTGCTGTCGTTTGGATCACTCTTCCTCTTTCCGTTTTGTCCGAAAGTACGGATCCTCTCGCTCAAGAAACCCATGAGAAGATATGGCAGGAGATTTATAATCGGGATTTTCATTCCTCGAAGAAGTTAGTGCAACTTGAGTTGGCAAGAAGTGGTAAAAATGAGACAATCCCGCTCTTGTCCTTATTGGAAATTTCTTTAAACGGACTTCAAAGACACAAACAAGCGGACGAAACCCGCAAGAAGATACTGTCGATCTGGGAAAATAAGTTCAAGAAGTCTTTTTTGGATGAGAATTATCCGATCAATCTTTCCACTTGGACGAGAATGGTCGTGGTCAAACCGGATTCTTTGCTGATAGGCGCCGAATACTTCCTTCCGTATCCGATCAACGCGTCGAAAGACGGTTTTTATTATCATAAGTTCACGTTGTATAACCGCTTCTCCAAGAAGCCGACACGCTTCTTTAAACTCGAAAAGTCCCCTTCTACTCAACAAGAATATCGTCTTTATGAGATTCAAGCCGACGGCGAATCCAAACAGATCAAAGTTTACGGAGATATTCTGCCTGAAATGAAGGATGAGATGAGTTTTCTGAGCGGATTTTTAGGATTCTGAGCTTAAATCCGGCGGGTTTAGAGACGAATACCGGTAATTTCAAGGTGTTTAAAAGAAAAAACCCGCTTCGAAAAGCGGGTTTTAAAGATTCATCCCTTCTTAGAATGAAAGTGTGTTGCTAGAAGCCTTATTTCTTCTTCGCAACTTTCTTTTTAGCTGCTTTTTTCTTAGCAACTTTTTTCTTAGCTGCCTTCTTTGCTGCTTTCTTTTTTGCAACCATTGACTCTTCCTCCGTGTTACTAACATCAAGTTCTGAACATTGCTCAGAGCTAAATGCCGTGATTAGGGACATAATTAATGGATCAAGATAAAAATGTAAAGT
>NZ_NPEF01000070.1 GCF_002811955.1 Leptospira ellisii | reverse complement strand
AATCCCTCAGGACAAAAAGGAGCAGATGGCCAAGTCCGCTGCGGAACTTGCGGATTCCCTAAAGTGTCCGGCGATCGTCGTCATTACGAGACGGGGAACGACCGCGCTCAACGTGGCGGGATTTCATCCGCATTATCCCCTCATCTACGCGTTTACGAACATGACCACGGTCCGCCGTAAACTTTGGCTCACGCGCGGGGTCATTCCGTACCGGATCGATTTTTCCCGTGATCCGGAAAAGACGATCCGTCTTGCCGTAGACACGTTGAAAAAGGCGGGAAGAATCAAGGACGGGGATCAGGTCGTAATCCTCTCCGACATCATCGCCGGAGAGGATCGCGTCGAAACGATCCAAATCCGCGAAGTGAAAACCTATCCCGCGACGACGGAAGCGGAAGTTTCGAAATAAAAACGTAACGCTTCGCAGGATCGTGTCTCGGCGATTTTGCGAGTTCGAACCGCGTTACGTTCCCGAATAACTCGAATACGCCTTATCGAATTTTTTCTGTTTCAGATCGTTCCGGTCGATCCAAATATGGAAGTGACCTTCTCCGATCTCGGAATGAAACAGAAGCAGGTCCCGTTCTTCGGCGTCCTCTTCATCATCCCCGCCCATACGTTCGTCCTCGCCCTGCCAAAACAAGGGCCTTCCGAAAATTCTCAGACTGGAATGCCAAGTCGTGAGTTCCGCCTTGAGAATGTCGCTCAGTTGTTCGATCAGATTCTTAGGAAGAATTCCCGCCACCTTCCGATAGTCGTATGCGTCTCCTGCCACGTAAAAGAGGAACTTAGGTTCGAAACTCAGACGATACGTCGTGTCCCTGTATTCTTCCAGATAGTATTCCGCTTCCGGAAGATCCTCTTCGTCCGGATACGGAACTCGTTTGAGATCGGAGATCGGGCCTTCGTAAAATCTGAGAACGAATTCCCCTTGAACCGTATCGAAAACGTATAGGATTCCCTTGTCCGGGAACACGTTCTCCACGTCGAAACGTTTGAATTCTTCTAGATTGAGTTGTGCGAAAAAATACGTTCCTTCGGGCCAAACGATCGAATCGGGCAGATGCGGAAGCCCTTTCATCTTGGAGGCTCCGAGGGGAATCTCCTCCTCTTCCGATTCGGTTTCGTCGATATCGATGTAATAGTGAAGGGTTTTGGAAAGAAGTTCCGGCGTGACCGCGTCGTCCTCCTCGAAATAAACCGAAGAGGAACCGTCGTAGTAGGTTCCTTCCGTGGGAATTTGGGAAAGCAGGTCCGCGGGGAAGGGAAATTCCCGGACCAGTCTTTTTGCGTTTAGAATGGGATTGCTCATACGTTTCCTTTTTATGTCCGTGAATCGAACGAGTTCGATTCACGCCCGAATAACACCGCAAAACGGGGAAACTTGATTCTATTTTTGGAATATTTAACTTTTCTATTACGCTTAATTGTTAAGCGAAATAGAAACGTAGAGTGGGATGGAAAGAGGGCTAACGCTGCGGGAATTGCGTTTATTTTTCGAACGGATCCGCTCCGTTTTCGTCCGGAACCTTGAGAAAGGACTGCAGAAAATCCGCCATGCCGAGTTTTTCCAACGCGTCCACGATCATGCCGGTGTAGTTGATCGAAGATTGGAATTTTTCGAATTCCAAACGCACGCGCAATTTTTGGATATGGAGATAGAGTTTTAACTCCTCCAAATTCATATCCGAAGGATCCTTCCCTAAAAAACGATCGCTTCCTTCGAACGGATTCAGATCCGGAAATTCCCTCACGATCCTAATCCTTGACCTTCAGGGAGGATGCCGCAAGCCAGAGAAGGACGAAGGCGAAGATAAAACTGACTCCGCCCGTGCTCAGACTCGAAAGGAGAAGATCCCCGCCGGTGATTCTGTGGACGAAAAGGAAAAACGCGCCGAGGAAGGAAGCGGCGCCTAACGCGAGAAAGAACAAGCCGATTTTGAGAAATACGTAGGCCTGTATTCCCGCTTGAAACCGTTTGACGAGATATTTCTGTCCGTAAAGAAGAAGGGTTTGGAAGTATTCCAAAACGGAATCCACCAGAGTGAGAAAATGGGACTTGAGATCGTTGCTCCGTTTTGCGGACTCGGAATCGAACGATTCCGAATGGGAATCCGATTTTTTTTTCTTCGACATCGATCGTTTACTTTCTGCGGATCAACATTCCGATCAGAAGACCGACGCCCAAGCCGACCCCGAGACCGATCAACGCCGCCTTTTGGGGATTTTCCTTGATGTACGCGCCGGTTTCGTCGATGATCTGTTTCGCCTTTTCGGAAGTTTCTCCCGAGATATGTTTGATCTTTTCCTTAAGATCGGATACGTGCTCCAGATATTCTTCGCGCGCTTTTCCGGTGATACGTTTCGCTTTGTCCTTAAGTGATTCCACTTCTTCGTTCAGATCTTCCGCTCTCGATGTCATGATAGGGTTCCTCTCGGATTCTTTCTAAGTTTTATGTCTATAGAATCAACCACTTTCGTCCTTTCTAAGGCAGGTTTTTCTCTCGAATTTTGGGGTCTAATCAAAAGAATGGATGAATCCGCCGAAGAGGGCGGAAACGTTCCGCAATGAGGAATGAAAAACGAAACGGACCGGAAAATCGGACGAAGCCGCCGGGTCCAATCGTCGGAGGGAAATTTTCGGATTTCCCTCCTCCAAAGTGAAATTGATCCGAAACGGAATTCATCATAAGAAGATCAGGATATAAGTATGACTTGGATCGGCAAACTGGTACGTCTCAGAAGGGGACAAAAACAAAGGCTTTTTAATAAGGCGTATCGTCAGGCTCTCAAGCTGATGAAGAAGGAATTTAAGGCGGAAAGGGATCGTCATCTTCAGGCCGAAAAGGAACTGGAAAAGTATTATAGAAAGGACGTGGATACGGAAGCCAAAAAGACCAGGAAAAAGATCCAGGAACTGGACAATTTCAAACTCCTTTTGGAAAGAAGGGAAATGGAATTGGATTCCAAACTCGTCTTTCTAAACGAACAGCTCCAGAAGATCGAGGAATTAAAGGCCAGAATGGACGGCGCCGTCAACCTGATGGCTCGGGCCGGTTCGCTTTCCAACGGCGCGATCGACGACGCGGAAAAGATCAAGCAGACGCTCAAAAAGGTATTTTAAGGAATTCTTATGGAGCTTTTGGACCCGAACGTTCTTAAGGAACGGCTTCCTCCCGGTTGGGAGGTGCGTTTTCGGGATCGTGTTCCCCATCTTTTCAAGATATATTCCTTCGATCATTATCTTTCCGGGGTGAAATTCGCGTCCGCGTTGGCCGAAATCGCGGAAAAAATGGATCATCATCCCGACCTTCTCCTGAGTTACCGTAAGGTTTCCGTGGAGATTTTCACGCACTTCAAACAGGGAATCACGGAACAGGATCTTCGTTTTTCCCAAGCCTGCGAAACCGCGAAAAGCGCGTTTCCCTAAACCGCCGAAAAACCGAAAAGACGGGCCCGTTCCCATCCGAGGACTTTCGTCCGTAAAAAGGGAACGGATCCATCGTCCGACCTTTGTCGAACCGAACCTATCAGTTTTTAGTACATTTAGCGCGGAAGGAAATGGTCGTATCGGGCATACTTCCGATCATAGGATGCACCGGACAGTTGTACGCTTCCATTTCATAGACCGTGGCGGAACTTTCGCGGACGGTCGCCTGGCAAGTGGACGTCGGGCTGTAATATCCACCGTCCACGTCCACATCCATATGATACGCATTTGTACGGTTGAGAATGACCGCTCCGCTCTGGCTAAAGTCGATCTCGTGTACGAACAGAGTCGGATTAGCGGCGCCTTGAAAGAAGCCGATGCCGGTGTTTCCGTTCTCGCAGAACCCGACAGGGAGAACTGTGATTGTTTGGTCTCCGATTTTCAGCTGAGCCGTATCCAGTGCGGGTTCCGGTAACTCTACGATCGCGGAAGTCTGAGAAAGAGCGACTAACGCAAGGAGGGAGCTTTCGGAATCGTCGGATTTTTTTTCGCAGGCTTGAAAAAAGAAAAACGAGGATGCGACGAGAAGAATCGAAAAACCTCTCTTGAATGTTTGAACTGTTTGTGACATTATATAGGACCTTCCTATTCGTTGTTTTCAAGAAAAGACACCCGGAATCCAGCCTTATTGCAGTTAAGAATTGGAGGTTTATAAGTTGAAAACGTATTTTATAAATTCTAAAATCGAATACGCGCGACGTTTGGGCGCTTTTTTATAAGGTAAAATTCCGTATTGTAAAAATGGGTAAAATCGTTGAAAACGTATTTTAAAACTTCGTTTTGTAATGCGAGATCGATTTTCTATTATACGGAACGATATACATTGAAAAAACGGAATATAGTTCGCGGTAATATGCAATGGAAACGTAATGAGGACTCTCTTCGAACCGGATGAAAATCGCGGATTTTTCTTCGTCTTTTTATTGGAAAAGAAAGCGGATAAGAATCGGAACGTAACGAAAGGAAAACGGAGAGCAAGGAAGAGAAACTGCGAGGAAAAACGAAATCACCGAAACGAAATAAAAAACCCGCCGATTTTCGGCGGGTTGTCGGGTTTTCGAGGCTTGTAAAAAACCGTTCGATAAAACGCTCAGTCGGGAATCACGATGTTATCGTAGTTGTCCGTAAATCGGTAACCGATTCCCCAGATCGTTTCGATCCATTCCGGTTGTGCGGAATTTTTTTCGAGTTTGGAGCGGATTCTTTTGACGTGGGAATCGATCATACGTTCGAAACCGTCCCATTCCATCCCCCAGACGGCTTCCAAAATCATCTCTCTGGAAAAAACCTTTCCCGGCGAGGCGGCCATCAGTTGTAGTATATCGAATTCCTTTCTAGAAATGTTGACGATATTGTCCTTTAAGGTGACTCTTCTGCGGACCGGATCGATTTTGAGGGAACCGCGGATGATTTCTCCGCTCGCTCCTACGTTCGGTTTGATGCCCGCTTTTTTGTCCCATCTGCGGAAAAATACGTCCACTCTCGTCTTGAGCTCCCGGACCGAAAAGGGTTTGGTGATGTAATCATCCGCGCCTAATTCCAGTCCCATAATCCTATCGATTTCCTCGTTTCTGGCGGTAACGATGAAAATGGGAGTGTTTTCGTCGTTGCGGCGGACGGTCCGACATACTTCGATGCCGTCCACGTCGGGGAGGGAAAGATCTAAGATAACCATGTCCGGATGATTGGCTTTGTAGAATTTTAAGCCTTCTTCTCCGCTTGTTTGAAGAGTTGTGGAATAGTGCGCCGAATCTAAGGATTTACGGATTAAATTTCCGATATCCGGATCGTCTTCAATGACTAAAATTGTTTTCATAATCAAGCCCCCGAATGAGATTAGAGGATAAATTTACCTTATCTGCAACAGATAAAACCGATGAAATGTTAATAAAGGAAAATTTTTTATTCGACACAATTTTACCAGATTCCCGTTCACTTTCGTATTCTGATACGATCGAATTTTCCGGCGAACAATGATAAAACTGTGAATTATGTATTTTTGCAATCGAATCGACTCAAATTCCCGAAATGTGTAATACCGAATGAACGCACAACCAACGCATCCACTTACCTGGGCCATTCTTTCCGTGAACGAAGACGGACTCGATTCGGAATCGGTGACGCGGACCCTGGACCTCAAACCCGATTTTAGTACGCCGCGGATCGCCACCGATAAGGAAGGGAAACCTCTGGGATTCGGACATTGGCAACTGCATTCCACGTTGGACGCTCATGCGCCTTTGGAGGAGCACATCCTGCAGATTTTGGAGAAGATACTTCCTTCCCGGCACAAGGTAAAGGAGTTCGCTTCCCGGCATTCCCTGTGTATGTACGTTTCGGTGGAATTTTCCGATCTTTCCAGCAAGGAAACGGAGATATCTCCGCGGCTTCTTTTGCTTTTGGGAAATCTGGGGATCAAACTGGTCTTTCAGCCTTGGAAACGGGAAGAAAAACGAAGACGGTCAGAAGATTAAAAGCGCCTTGTCCATGCGGTAAAATCGGATGAGTTTTTTGAACGCAGGACTGGCTCCCACCAAAACCAAGGTTCGGTTTTTCAAACGCAGATCGAACGCAAAACCGAGAATTTTCATAGCCACGGGCAAGGGGAGAAGTTTCACTCCTCCGAGATCGAGTTTAACGTGAACGCTGGACTGGTAAAACACGAGCGCGAGTACGGATTTTAATTCGTCGAACGACGATTCGTCGAAGGATGCGTTCAGCGGAACGATCTCCGTGGACTGACGGCTGCGTCTGATTTCGAAATGTTCGAATCTGCGGACCGGTTCCATTCCGAGACATACTCCCGCGTTTTCGAAACGAAAGCAAGAGGAAATTAAAGGACGAACATGAACGAACTGAGCCGAGAGATTCTGATCCAACGATCCAAATTCCTGTCCGTGATCCGAAACTTTTTCGAAGAGCGGGGATATCTCGAGACAGACACTCCTTGTCTGAAATCCGTTCCTTCGATGGAACCGTATTTGGATCCGTTTCTGGTCCGTTCTCCCGGCGATCGGGAACGCGGATATCTCATAACGTCTCCGGAATATTCCTTGAAGGAGATTCTTTCCAAGGGTTTGGAAAAAATATACGAAATTACGCATACGTTTCGTTCGGGAGAGGAGGGAAGTCCGTATCACAGCGCGGAATTCCTGATGCTCGAATTTTATACCGCGGGAATGAAACTCGAAAGTCTGATGGATTTTTGCACCGAACTCCTGGAGCGTTTGTTCTCCAAGTTTCGGAATTCCGATTTCGATCCGGGTCGTGTGAAGCGTTGGAGCGTACGGGACGCCCTTGCGAAGTTCGCCGGTTGTGGAATCTCCAAGGAGGAATTGGACCGCGTGGTTTCCGAAAAGAAACTGAGCGCGATTCCCGCGGAACAAAGAACCTACGAGGATTCGTTTTTTCTGGTTTTCCTCAATCTCGTGGAGGTCAATCTTCCGGAAAAGGAATTCACCTTCGTTTACGGTTATCCGCCGGAACTCGCCGCGCTTTCCCGGATCCGGGACGGAGCCGCGCGACGATTCGAATTGTATTACGGAAACCTGGAATTGGGAAACGCCTTCGAAGAGTTGACCGACCCGGAGGAACAACTTTCCCGATTCGCCGCGGAACAGGAATTGAGAAAACGTCTGGGGAAGGAAGTTTTCCCCGTGGACGGAGGTCTAAAGCGTGCGTTGCGGGAAGGGATTCCGGATTGTTGCGGAATTTCGATCGGTTTGGATCGTTTGTTTCTTACTATACTCGGAGGAGTTTCTCTTCGGGAAATCAGCCCGTATTACGGTAGATTTTAGTTTCTATTTTTCGGCGAAAAACGCCAAAAACCGTGAGTTATCGGTTGTTTGCAGCCGAACTTATAATTAGATAAGAAAACTTTGGTTGCAGGGATTGAATTCTTCCGTAAACCTAGGTGCGGCGGCGGGGACCATGGCAAAAAAAGAAAACTATTACGTTACGATCAAGGGTAAGAAATACGACCGGGAGTTGATTCAACTGGCGGAAGAGTTTACTTCCCAACGACGCGACGGTAGAATTTCGGTTAACGACGCAAAGCAGCTCTTAAAAGCCGTCAAAGATAACAACAGTTATACGGACATCGAAAAACAGACGATCGAATACATCCGGGAGAATTACAAATTCACGGATAAATCGGATCTTTGGTTCCGTACGGAAATCCGAAAGTGGGCCGCCAAACGAGGCCAGGAATCCAAAAAGAAATCCGCTTCGGCGTCCGAGTCCATCGTGGTGGACGACAACGAGGCGCCCGATACGAACTTTCCCGAAAGTTGGGGCGAGGACAAGGGAAGTATTTACGAAACCCCCGCCAAGGACTACACGAATTATATTCCGACTCCTTCCGCGAAACCGCATACGAAAAAGGATCGAACCGTTCCGATTTTGATCTTTCTGTTCGGGGTTTTGATCTTGGTCGGTTTGATTTATTTTTTCTGGACCTTGTTCGCTTCGGAAAAGGAAACACTCGCAGGTCCGGTTGCGATTTTTAAAACCGCAGGCGATAAAGAGAAATCCAAAATCGGTCGGGGAGCAACGTCTTCGGAAGGGAAACATGAATCCGGAACTTTCTCGAAAAACGACGGCAAAAACGAAACCGGAGAAACTACGAATTCTTCCCGCGAAACTTCCGCCGCATCCGCCACGGATAAAGTGGGAACTCCCTCGAAAGCGGAATCCGGGTCTGCGCAAGGATTGAACCGGGAGAAAAAATCCCCGCTTTCTTGGTTCGGCGCTCGGGAGAATTCCGAAGCGCTTTCCTCCAATCCCAAATTCCGCGCGGTGGAATCCGATCCGATCCGTTTTGAAAAAAACAGCATCCGGGTTCATAAGGAATCGAGACCAAGTCTCAACCTGCTTTCCCGTTGGATGCGGGAAGACGCCTCGATTCGAGTCAAAATTTTCGGACATACGTCCTTAGAAGGATCCGAATCCGCCAATCAAAAAGTTTCCCAACTTCGCGCCGAAATGGTCCGGGATTATCTCGTAGGAAACGGGGTTTCCGCGGATCGATTCGAGATCGTTCCCAAGGGAGCGAGTGTTCCGGTCGCGGACGATTCCAAAGAGGACGGAAAGGAAAAGAACAGAAGAGTGGAGCTTAGGATCCGCAACTGAATCCGGGGTGTTTCGGCTTCTCGTTCTTCGCTTGGAAACGAAGAGCCGAAGGATTTCGAAATTCGGGTAAAAGTGTTTTTTCCGTTCCCTTTGGAAAAATCCTATACAAACTAAATGCTCGCAACAGCATGATTTTATAACTTGTCCCATTCTTTCGATGAACTAAAAGGACAGTGTTTTGGAGTGATCCGATTTTTTCGGAGAAGGAAATCCAAACGTTCCCTCCGATCTAGGATTCTTCGCGAAACTCACGGTTACCGATAAGCGAAAAAAACGATCCGTTTCCCGCACTCCGGCTTGCACGGTTTGTCTTGTCGTAGTTCCGACGGCGGATCCAGGACAGGTTCATTCATCTACGGAGAACACAATGGCATTCGATATAGAAATGATTCGCGCCCGATATTCCAAAATCGGGGATCTAGTTACAAAAGCGAGAAACGTCGTTGGAAGACCGCTCACTCTTACCGAAAAAATCCTTTATTCTCATTTATGGGACGGAGAACCGACGACCGCTTACGAAAAAGGAAAATCGTATGTGGACTTCGCTCCGGACCGAGTCGCGATGCAGGACGCAACGGCGCAAATGGCTCTTTTACAGTTTATGTCCGCCGGGAGAAACAAGGTGGCCGTTCCTTCCACCGTACATTGCGATCACCTGATCCAAGCGAAGGACGGCGCCGCGGAAGATTTAAAAACCGCGAACAACGTAAACAAGGAAGTGTATGAATTTCTTTCCTCCGTTTCGAACAAATATGGAATCGGATTTTGGAAACCCGGGGCGGGGATCATTCACCAGGTCGTTTTGGAGAACTATGCGTTTCCCGGAGGAATGATGATCGGAACCGATTCTCATACCGTAAACGCGGGCGGTCTCGGAATGATCGCGATCGGAGTCGGCGGCGCGGATGCCGTGGACGTCATGGCCGGTATGGCTTGGGAATTGAAGTTCCCTAAACTCATAGGCGTTAAACTCACCGGCAAACTTTCCGGTTGGGCTTCTGCAAAAGACATCATCTTAAAGGTTGCGGGAATTCTCACCGTAAAAGGCGGGACCGGCGCGATCGTGGAATACTTCGGAGAAGGGGCGGAAAGTCTTTCCTGCACGGGAAAAGGGACGATCTGCAATATGGGTGCCGAGATCGGAGCGACCACTTCCGTATTCGGTTACGATCAAAGTATGAAGGAATATCTTTTGAATACGAACCGCAAAGACGTCGCGGAACTCGCCGACAAAATCGCGGAACATTTGAACGGAGATAAGGAAGTCTACGCCGATCCTTCGAAATACTTCGATCAGGTGATCGAGATCGACTTATCCGAACTCGAGCCTTATATCAACGGACCGTTCACTCCGGACCTCGCGACCCCTCTTTCCAAATTCAAGGAAGCGGTTCAAAAGAACAACTGGCCGACCAACTTGGAAGTGGGACTCATCGGTTCCTGTACGAATTCTTCCTACGAAGATATCACGCGCGCGGCTTCCGTCGCAAAACAGGCCGCGGAAAAAAATCTGGAAGTCAAAGCGGAATATACCGTGACACCGGGTTCGGAAATGATCCGTTATACGATCGACCGCGACGGTTTGATCAAAACGTTTTCCGACATCGGCGGAGTGGTTCTTGCGAACGCGTGCGGACCTTGTATCGGTCAGTGGAGCCGTCAGACGAAGGATCCGGAAAGAAAGAATTCCATCATCACTTCGTTTAACAGAAATTTTGCGAAACGGAACGACGGTCTTGCGGGAACGCATGCGTTCGTCGCGTCACCCGAAATCGTAACCGCGTTCGCGATCGCCGGTAAATTGGACTTCAATCCGATTACTGATACGTTGAAAAGTAAGGACGGCAAGGACGTAAAACTCGATCCCCCCACAGGATTGGATTTTCCTCCGAAAGGGTTCGACGTAAAGGACGCGGGTTTCATCGCTCCCGCCGCGGACGGTTCCAACGTGAACGTCGCCGTGGATCCGAAGTCGGATCGTCTTCAACTTCTTTCTCCGTTTACTCCTTGGGAAGGAACCGATTTAAAAGGTCTGAAACTTTTGATCAAGGCGAAGGGAAAGTGCACCACCGATCATATTTCCATGGCCGGCCCTTGGTTGAAATACAGAGGTCACTTGGATAATATCTCCAACAACCTTTTGATCGGAGCGGTCAACGCGTTCAACGATAAGACCAACGAAGTGAAGAATCAGCTTTCCGGAGGTTACGAACCCGTTCCTCAAACCGCAAGAGCGTACAAAGCGAAAGGAATCGGTTCGATCGTAATAGGCGATGAAAACTACGGAGAAGGTTCTTCCAGAGAACACGCGGCGATGGAGCCGAGACATCTCGGAGCGAGAGCGGTTCTCGTAAAATCCTTTGCGAGAATCCACGAAACCAATCTGAAAAAACAGGGAATGTTGGCTCTTACGTTCGCCGACAAAGCCGATTACGATAAAATCCAGGAAGAGGACGCGATCGATATTCTCGGACTGACTTCGTTTCAGGAAGGGGTTCCTCTGACTCTCGTGTTGCATCACAAGGACGGTTCTTCGCAGGAGATCAAGGTGAATCATACGTTTAACGCGCAGCAGATCGCCTGGTTTAAGGCGGGCAGCGCGCTGAATCTGATCAGCGAAGAGCAGAAGAAAAAGGGATAATCGAAAATTTAAGAAAGATCATTTCCGGATTTTTTAAAAGGCCTCCTTCCGAATCGAGATTCGTTGGGAGGCCTTTCGTTTTGCGGGGATTTTATAAAAAGCGTATATTGTCCGTCGAAACTCGCCGATCCTTTTACCGATCGAGAGGCCACCGTAGTAGTTCCGACACTTTCGTATCCGCGGATTATACTTTACAAAAGTATAATTTTCTGATATAGTGGCGTCTTCCCGGATTTTCCCCGCGGACCCGCCTCCACCACCCGATTCCGGGCGGGGCCGCCGAGTCTGAAGCGCTGTCGGACTTACGACAAGCGGGGATTATTTGGATTTTTTCTTGGCAGGTTCCGGCTCGAGTCCCTTACGGAAAATTCTCGAGACCTCTTTGATGGCGGCTTGTATTTCCGCCGGAGGAATTTTATACACACATTGGCCCATAAAACCGAGGGCGAAGGTGAGAGAGGAAATCGCATATGCGATCGATTTTAGATCCGCCTTCGGATCGATCTTTCCCGCTTTTTTGAATTTCTCCAATTCGGAGGTGAATTCCGGAATCGCTTTGGTATAAATCTTTTTCTGTATGATTTGGCTCACTTCCGGGTCGAGAATGATCTGGCTCACGGCCACCTTCATAAAATCTTCGGCTTCCCGAAAGTCCCTGCATTTGCCGGACATCGAATATTGCAGACTCGCTTCCAAGTCCTGATAACTTTCCTGATTTTTGGAGTGGGAACGGGAAGGGGATTCTTCCGATTTGATGTCGTCGGCTCTGGTGAGAATCGCTTCCAAAAGCCCTTTTTTATTTCCGAAGTATCTAAAGATCAAGGCCTCGTTCGCGTTTGCGAGTTTGGCGATGTCTTTCGTGTTCGCGGCGTCGTATCCTTTTTTGGCGAACACTTGAATGGCGGCGAGAAGGATCGCGGTTTCTGTGGCGGCTCGGTCCCGTTTTCGAATGATGGTTTCACACGATTCCTCGTCTTTTAAGGAATTGGTTTCATTTACCTTTGATCGAGCCGATTTCATTTTGATCCCCATGAAAGTTACAACCGTTATAGTGTCACTCATTATTTCCTCGGACTCCCCGAACGAACGAAATCCGAGTCGAATGAATAACGAGAACGCCTAATATTTTGACCGATTTCGGATTAAAAACCCGCGGTAGCCGGTTCGACCCCGACGCCCTTTTTTTCGTTCGGCGTTTTAATATCGATTGTCAATTTTATCCGATTTTTAGACTATTGTAATAAGTAAGTAAGCAATTACATATTCCGAGGTGCGGAATGTTTGGAAATTTATCTCCAAAAATCGATTTTCCATTGGTTTCGAACGAAACCCGCAGCGGGTCCATAACCCGTAAAACTTCGAAGGTGCGCAGGGACGTCCTAATGGCGACGATTCTGTTCCTTTTGTCCGTGTTGTTCTTATTCCCCAACATAGGATCCAGGGCGGTGCTTTCTCAAGGGGACGAGGAGATGCACATCGCGACGATTCGGGAAAGCATCCAAACGGGAGAGATCCTTTTTCCCAGGTTCGAAGGATTTATGAATTTATACAAACCTCCGATGTTGTTCTGGACCGGAATCGCGTCGGATCTCGTATTCGGGACGAGCCTCACCGCGGAAAGGCTACCTTCCCTTTTGTTGTTCGCCGGAACGGGAATACTGATCTACTTCGCCTTGCGATTGTTCCGCACCGGACCGCTTTATTCCGCCGTGATCGCGTCCGGATATCTGCTAACGCTCGGGGTTTTTAAGTTTGCAAGACTTGTGATGATGGAAGCGATGATGACCTTCCTGCTTACGTTATCCGTCTTTCTGCTTCTCGTCTATTTTAAGAATCGAAGCCGTCTGTTTTTGAGCGCGGCCGCTTTGGTTTCGGGAATCGCCTGTCTGGTCAAAGGACCTTTGTTTCAGGTGTATTCCGGAACCGTACTGGCAAGTTGGGCGTTCATTCACGCGTTTCAGTTTCAGGCTTCCGGCGATTGGTCCGGAAAAAAACGTTTTTATAAAATGGTCTTAGACCAGGTTCTGTTTCACTTCCTTTCCCTCTCCGTACTCGCGGTGTGGGGAGGGGTTTTGACATCGCTTTCCCCTTCGGGGGAAGCCTTTCTCAAGGTTTTCTTTTTCACCGAAAACCTCGGGAAGTTTTCAGCCGCAACCGCAAATCAGAATGAGTTTATTATCCTTTTGGGGTGGGTCCTGTACTGTCTTCCTTTTACGCCGTTTCTGCTCGAGACGATGTCGAAATCGATTTTGAAGACTTCTCCTAATTTCGGAGGAATGACGGGCAGGATCCTTATTTTTTCCGCGTTAGCCGTAACGCTGATTCACGAACTTCCCAATAGGAAAGATTATTATTATATTCTACCGCTCATCCCCTTGGCGTTCATCGGGGTCGGTTTGTATTACTCGCGCAAGGAACAGGATTCGCTTTCCGGACCGCTTTCCAGGAATTTTCTTTTTCTCATGATCGTTTCGATCGTGCTCGGACTCGGGAAAATACTTCTGGATTTCCGTTCGGGGGAGGAGGCCTGGAGCGACGTGTTCTGGGTCGCGTTCGCCAATCTGATCGGCGCGTTCTGGATGATCCCGGAGAAAAAAACCGTACTCTATAAGATTTTTCTAACGCTTCTTCTGGGAAGCGGGTTTATGTTCTATCTTCAACTGGTCTTGATCCCTTCGGTGAACCTACCGGACGTTCCGACGGCGGCGGGGGGAATCCAGGAAAGTAAGAACCTTTGTGTGATCTCCGAAAATCCCTGGGTCGCGCTCACGTTCCGAAACGCGCTGCCTGGGACGAAGGTGGAACATTCCCTGCCCGGAGCCAAGATGAATTGTATGGATTCGGGAAGGGACGTCGTGCTTTACCGCAGCGAGACTCCCCTGCCTCCCGGTTATTTTTTGGCTCAGACTTGGACGATCTGGAAACGGGATTTAGGATTCCGTGAAATACTCATACATCAGGATTGGTATGATAGGATTTTTTTCTATCGCCCGCAGGGATCGGAATCCGATTCGACGGCGTCGTTCCCTAAAACGGGCGTTTCCGGGGCGGTGCGATGAATCCGGCGGCGCGCCATCTGATCCGATACGCACCGGTTTACATTCTTCTAATATTCACGATCGCGGTGGTGGCGGTGAAATACGGGAGGATCGTACAGAAGGAGGAATTATCCTATTCTCCCGAGTCCAAGAAGATCTGTCTGACTTATTGTGCGAAACTCACCGGATGCGTTTCTGAGATGTTTCCCGGAATGGTCGCGGTCGAACAAACGGGTAAGTTGGAGAACTCCTGTCTGCGCGGATGCAGAAAACATTTCGATAAGATGCAGATTTGTTTGAGCGGAATCGAAACCGCGACCTGCAAATCCCTGACCGGCTGTCTCGAAGGCGAATTGAAAAAATACTACTGAGACTGTTTGTAGAATCGTTTCACCTTTTCCACGTATTTCTGCGTTTCCTTGTAGGGGGGAATTCCGCCGTAACGATCCACGGCCCCGGGACCCGCGTTGTATGCGGCGAGCGCGTGATCCAGATTCTTATACTTGTGCAGAAGATCGCTTAGGAACTTGGTTCCGCCCGCGACGTTTTCGGCCGGGTCGGAAGGGTCGTCCACCCCCAACAGATCCGCGGTCGAAGGCATCAACTGCATCAGACCGACCGCTCCTTTGGGAGAAACCGCGTCGGCCTTAAAGCCGGATTCGGCTTTGATCACGCTCTGCACGAGCGCGGGATCGAGCCGGTTCTTTTCGGATTCCTTGCGGATGATTTCGGCTAACGTAGGTTCCACACCTTTGAGTTCCCCTCTGGAATTCCGGCTCCCGTTCCAGTCGTATGTTTCGAGGTACGTCTCTTTGGGAGGGGAAACCCGTTCTCTTTCGGTTTGAAGAATCGAATCGAATTCGGGAGAGGATTTCGCAGCGGGAGCGGAGGACGTTTCCGGAGCGAATCGTTCGGGAAGACGTTCTATCTCCCGGATCCTTTGAATGATCGTTTGGACGGTTTCTAAATCTTCGATCCTCATATTATGTCTCTCGGCGGAAATCCCTAAAAGGATGAATCTTTTTTTCTTTTTGTCCAAAACAAGGGATTCTTGAAAAATCCGTGGCTTTCAAAATACTGCTCCCTGTGATTGAAATCGCCGTAACTTCCAGAATTTCCGCGTTCCCGATCGTTTACGCGAAATCCAGGGGTTTTTTCGAAAAGGAAGGGGTCTCGGTTCAAATTCGAATTCTGGAAAGTTACGACGCGATCCTTGCGTTTTTGACCACCGGCAAAATGGACGCGGGGGAAATTCCGTTCACGACGTGGCTCGATCTTCATCTCAAAAAAACCGCACCGAACAAATCGATCTACCGGGGGATGATCCTTTCGAGAATGATCCATTCCTTCTATTCTCGATTCAACTCGAGTACGGATTCCATCCTGGACGGAACGCCGTATCTCATACCCGTATTACAGAATCATTCTTTGGATAAACTTCTCGCAGGGGAATTTCTCCGCTCCAACCGCTTCCGTAAAAAAATCTCTTATTCCTTTATCCTTTCCAGACCCACGCTACTCGAATACGAATTCTCGCAGACGAGTACTTTGGGTTTGATCGGTTCCGTGCAGGAATCCCACTTTCTCAACAACGGATTCCGCATATCGGAGGGAAGGGACCTTCCGCCGTATCGTCTTCCCGTGAACATGCTTGCGTTCGGCGGAAAGTTCGCGCGGACGTATCCGGATCGCGTCAACAAAATCCAATCCGCGTTGGCCCGCGCCATACAATCCCTCATCGAAAACACGAGCGATTCCACCGAACACGCCATCCAGGAAACCGTTCCCGAATTTAAGATAGATGCGGACCAGCTTCACTATTTCTTCAAACAACCTTCGCAGGATCTCAAGGAGATGTTGTCCGCGCAGGCGGATCCGGAGGAGCTGGAATATCTCGGAAAAATCTATTGGAGATCGATGGATCATTTTTCGGATCCGCCTCCCGTGTTGTCCGAGGCATTGCGATTGGCGGCCGAAGAGCCGATCCCGGAATATCCTTCCGCGTTCGGAGCCAGAAAAACCGCACTGATGGAGGAACAGTTCGCGAGCAAGGACGAGTCCGCCAAACTTCTGCAAAAAGCCGGAGAAAGAAAGGAAATGGGGGACTTGGTTTCCGATCTGCAGAACCTTCTTCTCAACATATACAATTCCAAAAAAACGCTGCGTCTCGGTTCTCTACCGTTGAAGGGAAACGCTTCCGCCATCCGAAGCGGGGTCAACGCCATCTTGGATTATCTTTTCCAGGAAATCCGTTACAAGGAACTGCACGCCGTCGCGATCGAAAACGTCATGATGATGCAGGAATTGGAGATGGACAAAATCAGAATGGAGCTTCAGTTCTCCGAAGACCGTTTCAATTATCTGTTCGAATTTTCCCCGATTCCCGTAATTCTTTTGGATTCCGTGTCCGGAACTCTGATCGCGGGGAACTATAATTTCCGAAGTCTGACCGGATACAGCAAGGATAACGTGACCGATCTTCGTTTGGAGGATCTTTTTCTGGGACTCAACGAGATGAGCGAATGGTCTTCGCCGTCCAAAGCCGCGGAGACGATGTTGCGCGTGGATCAGGCCAGAATGCGGTTGCGCGACAAATCGGAGATGGAGGTTTCTTTGAGCATAACGGCTTTGTTCGAACGCGCGAGAAAAAACTATCTGGTCCACATTCTCTACGATTCCGAAAAAAAGGAGATCGAACAGGCCAAACACGAATTCATCTCCAATATCAGTCACGAACTCCGCTCGCCGATGACGAACATACAGGGATATTTCGAGCTCATCCGAACCGAACTGAACTCCAGTCTGACCGGAGAACAGGAAAGTATGTTGGACGTGATCGAAAAGAACATCAAACGCCTCAATCATCTCATCGAAAACCTTCTCAAGTTCGAAGAGGTGCGCGGAGAGGACAACTCGGGTCTGATCGAAAACTTCGATCCGGCTTCCGTCATCGAAGAAGTGGCGTATTCCAACGGACCTTCCGCCAAGGAAAAGGGTTTGGAGGTGAAGTTGTCTCTCGTGAAAAAATTGAAAGTGCGCGGAATCAGATTCGAATTTTCGCAAGTGATCACGAATCTTTTCGTGAACGCGATCAAATATACGGAGAAGGGAAACATAGAAATCAGGATGATCGATTCCGATTCCGGGAAACTGGAGATTCAGATTCAGGACACGGGAGTCGGCATCGATCCGAAATACATCGAAAAGGTGTTCGAACGGTTTTTTCGAATCCCCGACGATCGGAACAAACGGATCGGAGGAACCGGATTGGGTTTGCCGATCTCAAGGACCATTCTCCATAAGATGAACGGAGAAATTCGTTTGGAATCGCGCGTAAATGGTGGAAGCAATTTCCGGATTTTTTTACCCTTACAAACTACATGAAACGGATTCCATTCGATCCGTCTTATCGTTTCGGATTCCAGAAAAGAAGGAGCCGAGCCGGCTTTCGAACGGGGAA
>NZ_NPEF01000007.1:22697-34428 GCF_002811955.1 Leptospira ellisii | reverse complement strand
ATCTGTTCCCCTATATAATCCTGTTTCACCACCGGTGCCACCACGAGGGAGGTTTCCGGTTTTAAACCGCGGAAAAAGATGTGATTGTTCGAGTTCATGGAAACGAGGAAGATGCTGGTATTCTCCAGTTCCTCCAGCTCCATAAGAAGGTTTTCGTAATAATACTGAAACGAGATCAGATAACCGTCGGCCGAATCCTTCAGTATCTGACCTTGTCTATAGAACTCGATCCACTGGATCATCTTGTAGATCGTGTCCTTATTCACCTGAAGAACTTCCTGAATATTACTGATCAGAGGGCTGATTTCCAATTTTCTAAAGTCTGCGAGACACTGATAGATCAGTTCCCACCACTTTTTGATTTCGACGGCGTCGTCCGGGTTATTCGGAATATATTTTCCCAAAGAATGGTGTTGGTGATCGCTGAAAACGATTCCTCCCACGATTTTGGAGAATTCCTCGAAGGATTGTATCAAGGATTGAATGAGCTCGAAGGAGGATTCCGTTTCCTCCTTCTGTTTCTGGGTAAAGCCGTAGTAGGAGGCCGCGATCGAAGAAGGATAGAATTTGTAGATCAGCGACGGATTGATGATTTTTTGGATCGGTTTTCCTTTGGTCGGATCCGTCATCACCTGTTGATTAGGAATTCCGTGCAGGGAATAATTCGTCCAGGTAAGATCGTTCGTGTCGAAGGATCTTCTCGCGTATTCCTTTGCGAGAAACAAGGATTCCCCGATGCTCTTATCGCTGAAAAGATACGTATAAAACTGGATCGTGAAGTCGATCGTGTTCTGGTTGTCTATGATTTCCCAATTGGTTCCGATGAAACTTTTGATTCCGGACATCAGGAATGCTCCGGCGAAATTATTCATCAGATCGGAATTGAGAACCCGCACCGCGTTCGAGTTCGACTGACAAGAATTCGAAAAAACCAGATCCGTATTAAAACCCGAGTTTTTGATTTCCCTCGCTTTGAGGATTTTTCCCTCGGAGATCAACCAGCCGTTTTCTAACGGGTCGTCCGAAAAGAACAGATGCCCGGAATAATGTATGATGTTCTTTCCTTTGATGAGGGATAAAAGTTTGAGTTTGGTGACCTGCTTGCCGCCGATAAATTCGATTTCAAGACGGGAAGAAGGAACCTTTTCGCTGAGAACCTTAAAGAGTTGTTCTCCTTCCTTTTGCGCCCACTCCAGATCCTCCGTCGGATCCGCGATGATGAGCATTCTTAATTTTTCCTTTTCCTTGTAGGAACTCTGACTGGATTCTCCTCGAACCGTTTTTCCGATGAAGAATTTGTCTGATAAAAAACAGGTTCCGTCGTGCAGGAGTTCCCACGGAATGACACCCAATTTCGGATCCATATTCAAATGCAGATATTTTTCCGTGGTGAGTCTGAGTTTCTCCTGAATCGATGCAGGAAAAAACTGATCGTAGAACGTTTCTCCGAGGATTTTCAATTCGTGTAGAATTTCGGTTTCCAAGGTTTTATGACTCATTCCCTTGGAATTGACCGCATTGGATACGCGAACTAAGTTTTCGATTTCTTTGATGTACTCCAAGATCAGATCTTCGTCGATCGTGGATTGCAGATGCGATTCGGATCCGCTACCCGAAGTATCTAAGATGTTAAAGACGTTTACGGTTCCTACTCTGTCGATAATCAGGTTCAGCATAAATGGTCCAGAATCGAATTATAACAGGGGAGTGTTTTTTTCAGAAATTCTTTTTTTGGGAAAACGATAAAAACCCGAACTGCGAATCTTTCGGTCCGCGGCCCGGGCTCCAAATTCGGAAATGGAATCCGATCTTTTTAGGCTTCCAGTAAAATAAAAAGATCCAAAGACTTGGAATTCTCTTTGCCTTGGAATTCCACCGTATATTTTCCTTCTCTCAGCCCGGAAAAGTTGGCGATGCCTTCGTTGTTAAACTGGTTCGAGAGAATGAATCGCGTATCCTTATACAAATTGACTCTTTGAAAGGAATTTGCGTCGGGAGATTCTATTTTTACGCTCAAAAACGCGGTTTCCGGGGTTTCTTGAACGAGTTGATAGGTAAATTTGGAATTATCCAAAACCTTTTCCTCGAAAACCACGAACTCCGAAGGATCTTTGGTCAAAGCGGAACGCATGGAAGGGGCGTAATCGACTCTTGTGTTGATTTCCAACGATTCCAAAAGACTTTCAAAAATACGCGCACCGGATTTGCCGAGTTTTACGACGATCGATTCCTTATTCGGAGTTTTTCTCGCAAGCTCCAGCGAGACATAACGTTTGAGATATTCGGGGAAGTCCTTCGTCAGATAACCTTTGAGATCCGCCTTTTGCAGATCGATTTCCTCTTGAAGTTCCGAGAATTTTCCGTTCGGCGCTATTTGATTTAAATACGAAAGTGTGGCGGAGCTGATTCCGGCCTGGATCGCTTCCTCCATTTGGATGAGTTGAGTCTGCAGATTTTTCTCTGTTTCTGCATTTACTTCCGTCCCGTTTAAAAGTGAGAGCAGAAGTTCGTTTTGTTGATTCATTTCAGATCCCGAATCCATTTTGGTTCTCCAATAGCATAAAAAGACGGAATTTTTTAAAAATCCAAATCACTAAAATCTAGCTTTTTCTGAATTTTTTCAATTAATCGCAAGAGAGTGACACTCACGTTTCCTTCGGAAATGCCGATGAGATCCGCCACTTCGCGGTAGGGGGTTCTGGCGAGGAAATGCCCTTTCTTTTTCTTTTCGAGAAGTTTTTTTCTTTGTTCGTATTTCTTTTTTAGCGCGTGGGAGGTTTTGTCCACTTCCATGGGGAGAATGGGCGCGATCTTGGCGGTATTCTGCTGCTTTTCTTTAAGATCCAAAATATTCAGATACAAGGAAGTGATTTTATCCTCCATACGGATATTCTCTTCTTCCCGGTTGGAAAGTTCGGAACGCAAATGAAGAATTTTTTCCTTGAGAATGTTCTGCGTCAGACCCGTCTTTTCGATGAGATATTGAATTTCGTCTTCGTTCAGGTTCAGATAATAAATATAGGATAGTTTGAATATAACACGTTTATCGACTCCGATTTCCTCCAGGGCTTGGTTGAACCGTTCGGAAAGTTCCCCGGCTTCTTTCTGCATCCCCGGTCTCGTGTCCGGTTCGTCTTCGATCGTCGCGTATTCCTTTCCTTCTTTGCTGATTTTTCCGAGGTTGGTTACTTTGAGTTCGCGTTTCGTTCTCTGCCAATCGATCAACATGTTCCGCAAAACGGAATAGAACCAAGTTCTGAAGCTGGATTTTCCCTTAAAACTTCCGAATCTGGAACCGGTTTTCAACCGCTCGAACGCGTAGATAAAAAAATCCCCCGCGTCGTCTTCGCTTAAATGGAAGATTTTCATCGGAAAATTGTATATATCCTCGGAATACAATTCGAAGAATTGTTTGAGCGCTTCTTCGTCTCCGTCCCCGCAACGAGAAACAAGATCCAGCGTTTTATCTTTTGACAAATTCATTTTGTATGAGTTACTTGCACTAGGGTTTAGGTCCGAATGAAAAGATTCCTCTTTATCGTACTCTGGACCGCGTTCCATCTGAGCATGGAAGCGGAAAATAATAAAGTAATAAATTATCTTGTCCCCGTCAAAACCGACCAACTGGAAAACAAAATAACGTCCACTTTCGGGGAATCGAGGGGGGATCATTTCCACAATGGAATGGATATTTCTTCCGCGAACGAACCGGTTCTCGCGATGGCCGATGCGAAAGTGTTGTACAGCCGTTATGTGGAAGATCATCCTTTCGAGGACGAACTCGGAACCGGAAATTCGGTTTGGCTCGATCACGGCTCCGGGAATTTTACCGCGTATTACCATTTGAAGGACGGCAGGATTTCGAAACTTCTCAAATCGGATCCGATTTCTGCGGGAGAAAAAATAGGGGTTACCGGTAACTCCGGCCACTCGAGCGGGGCGCACCTTCACTTCGTCGTTCTTCGCAAATACGGTTTGGAAATCTTGGATCCGATGAAATTTCTTTCCCCAATTCCCGATAGCGCCGATCCCGAAATTTCCAGTCTTTTGGTCCACGTAAACGGTAAATTCACGAACATCAACGACGGGGATAACGTCAATCTTTCGAGGGAGTTTCCGTTCACCGTTTCCATCGTGGACGCGGGGGAAAAAAAATCCCAGAGAAGGGGAGTTACGAAGGTTCAATATTTCCTCAACGGCGAGGCGCTGCGTTCCGCGGATTTCAGCGCTCTTCAATATTCCGCTTCGGAATGGAAAAATCCCAACGGACTTTCCTTCGCGGATTTATACTACAAGGACCAATATCTGGTCGGAAACTTGAATCTTAAATCCGGAGAAAACACGATCAAAGTCGTGGCTTGGGATTTTAGGGGAAACCGAAACGAAAGAAGTTTCGCGTTCTACGTCACTCGTCTTTGATCGACGTCAGCGTTGTTGACCGGCCGCCGCCTTGTTGAACACTTTGAGCTGTTCTCCCACGGAATAATATACGGACTTATCTCCTAGGATATCCGCCAAACGGTAGAACAATTCCGGAATCGGTTGGATCGAATATGCGTCGTGCGCGCGTATGACGCGCTTTTCCTCCTGGTCCTCCACGATGTGGAAGTAAACCGAGGATTCTCCTTTGTAGCAGGCGAGGAGGGAATACAATTTCGGAATCAGCTCCGGATCCTCGGTGTGTCTTTCCTCTAATCGAAGATGAAGGGACTTCTCGAGTTTATCTTCGATCGTTGCGTCGTCCAGGATTTCGATGCTGTTCACCTTGATCTGTCCCCGCAATTCCGCGTCTCCGACTTCGATCTTATCCAGATCGCCCTTGATGAAGATGGCTTGGTCTTCCTTTATAAAATCCTTATATTTCTGATAGGTTTTCGCGAAGGCGACACATTCGATTTCGCCAGTTCTGTCCTCGAGTTTGAATTTGGCGAATTCCTCGTTGCGTTTGCTCAGCTTGATGTTTTTGGACGAGATCACTCCCGCCACTTCCACCTTGCTTCCCGATTTGAGATTGTCGAAGGTTTCGATCGGAATCGTGCGTAAACTTTTGAGTTGTTTTTCGTATTTGTCCAACGGATGTCCGGAAAGATAAAGACCCGCCACCGATTTTTCCCGTTTGAGTTTTTCGTCGATCTCCCATTCGTGTGCGTCTTTCGGAAGGTTGAGGGAATACGTGCTTTCCGCGCCCCCGAACAGGGAAAATTGTCCTTCGTTGGCCCGTTCCTGTTCTTTTTGCGCGAAGGCGAGGATCGAATCCACGGTTTCGAAAAGACATTTCCGTGTATAACCGAAGGAATCCAAGGCTCCCGCTTGGATCAAGGCTTCGAAAACCTTTTTGTTGATCAGTCTCGTATCTATGTTCAGCGCGAAATCCTGGAGTGTTTTAAAACCCCCCGTCTTATTTCTCGCTTGGATGATGCTGTCGGCCGCGGTCTCCCCCACGCCTTTCATCGCGGAAAGACCGAATCGGATCGTGGTGTCGTCTATCACGCTGAACGAGGTTTGCGATTCCGAAACGTCCGGGTTGAGAATCCGGATTCCCATCTCCCGCGCGTTATTGATGTATTTTACGATGTCCGTGGTTTTGCCGTGATCGGACGCCAAAAGCGCGGTCAGATATTCGATCGTATAATTCGCCTTTAAGAAAGCCGTTTGATACGTGATGATCGCGTAAGCGACCGAATGCGATTTGTTGAATCCGTAACCGCCGAACCGCTCCAATTGCTCGAATAGATCCTTGGCGAGTTTTTCCTGAATGCCCTGTTTTACCGCTCCTTCCACGAATTGGATTTTGAGCTTTTCCATCATATCGGCCTTTTTTTTGGCCATCGCCTTCCGCAGTACGTCGGAATCTCCCACGGAGAATCCGCCCACGACGCGGGAAATACTCATCACCTGTTCCTGATAAACGGGAACGCCGAAGGTTTCCTTGAGAATCGGTTCGCAAGAAGGATGAGGATAGATCACCTGTTTCTTTCCGGACTTACGATCCAAGTATTCGTCCAACATTCCTTCGCCCATAGGACCGGGACGATACAATGCTATCAAGGCTACGATTTCGTCGAAATTGCTGACCTGACTTTTGGCGACGAGGTCCGTGATTCCGGTCGATTCCAGCTGGAAGATACCGAGTGTGTTCGCTTTGCGAAGAAGGGCGTATGTGTTCGCGTCGTCGTAGGAGATCGTGTCGAGATCGATGCGGATTCCCCTTCTTTTTTCGATGAGTTTGATCGCGTGATCCAAGGTCGTTAGGTTTTTCAGACCGAGGATATCCATCTTGATCAGACCGATACTTTCCAGATTGTTTTTGTCGTATTGGGTTACGATGGAACGGAATCCCGGCCTTTCCTTTTCCGCGACCGTGGAAAGGGGAACGACTTCCTCCAACGGATACGGCGATATTACGACTCCGGCCGCGTGTCTTCCGGGCTGTCTATAATTTCCTTCGAGCCTCTGCGCGATCGCGAAAATCTTATGGTTGATATCGTCCTTTTCGGAGAAGTTTTTCAGTTCGGAAGAGGTTTGCAGCGCTTCCGCAATCGACATCCCCAATTTGTTCGGAAACGCCTTCGTCATTTCGTTCGCTTCTCCGAACGGAAGATTGAGGACGCGCGCCACGTCCTTTAACGCCGCTTTGGCGGCCAAGGAATTGAACGTGATGATCTGACCCACACGTTCCTCTCCGTATCTTCTGCGGATATAATTGATCACTTCCTCCCGTCGTTCCACGCAGAAATCCGTATCGATATCGGGCATGTCCTTACGATCGGGATTGAGGAATCGTTCGAAGAGAAGATTGTGCTGCAACGGTTCCACGTTCGTGATTCCCAGAGCGTAGGCTACGATGGAACCGGCCGCGGATCCCCTACCCGGACCGACGGGAATCCCGTTTCTTTTTGCGTAGTTGATGTAATCCTGAACGATCAAAAAATAACCGGCGAATTTCATGTTCTTGATCGTGTTGAGTTCGAATACGACACGATCCTTGATTTCGGGGGAAAGGTTCGGGTATTTACGTTCGATCCCTTCCCAGATCAGTTTTTCGAGATACGAATCCGCGTCGTATCCTTCGGGAACCTCGAATTCCGGAAGGAGATAATTTCCGAATTGGAGTTTCAAATTTACTTTATTACTAATTTCTAATGTATTACTGCACGCTTCGGGAAGTTCGGGGAACAGTCGCGCCATTTCTTCCCCGCTTTTGACGTAAAACTCCCCGTTAAAACCGAACTCCATCGGATCGGTGATCCTCTTCTGCATTCCGATTCGGAGGAGAATGTCCTGGGCTTCCTGGTCGTTCTTTTTTAGGAAATGGGAATCGTTCGTGACCACGATCGGAATTCCGGTCTTTTTTCCGAAATCGTAGATCTGTTTCGCGACGGTCATCTGTTCCGGAATGCCGTGATTCTGGATTTCCATAAAGAAATCCTCTTTGCGGAAAATTTCGTTCAACTTCCCCGCCAATTGAAACGAATCGTCTATTTTTCCTTCGAGAATTTTGCGGTTCACTTCTCCCGCCAAACACGCAGTCAAACAGACGAGGCCTTCGCTGTGTCTGTCCAAAAGGTCGTAGTCGATTCTCGCCTTTTTATAAAAACCTTCCGTGTAGGATTTGCTGGAAAGACGGATCAGGTTTCTGTAACCTTCCTCGTTTTTCGCGAGTAGTATGAGGTGATACGCGTTTCCGTCCGCGATCTTCACCATCTCGGTTTCCTGTTTGCGGTTGGGGGAAACGTAGAACTCGCTGCCGATGATGGGTTTGATTCCCTGTTTCATCGCCTCGTTGTAGAACTCGACGGCGCCGAACATGTTGCCGTGATCGGTCATTGCGACCGAAGTCATGCCGAGATCCTTGACATGCTGCATCAACTCCTTGATACGGATGGCTCCGTCGAGCATGGAGTAGTTCGTGTGCAGATGTAAGTGGGCGAAATCCTGCATTGCAAGGGACATAATAGAATTTCGGCGAACCCGACGTCAAGAGTGTAATATTCTAAAATCCGATAGTTAGACTAAAATCGGCGTCCGGTTTTCTAAGAGAATTTTTCGAAGTCCTTCGTAAAAAGGAAGCGCGGATTTCGCGAAAAAAACGTACGGCCAAACGGAAACGGCAGCATATAAAACCTTATTCTGGAATCCCGATCGGTTTTATTTTTTTCCATTTGTTTTCGTCCGATTTCCGGCGGTTTCGAACGCAAGTCGACGACATACGGAACCGTCCCGAGTATTTCGGCTGTTCCGTCCGGAAAACGAATCGATACCCGAACGATTTTGAAATGTCGGTTTAGAATAAGATAAAACTTATTTCCAAATTTACGATTGAAAAAAACGCCGCGGCCCTTTCAGCCTTTCGGTGGAAGGGGGCCGAGTTTGTCCAAAAGCATTTGATTGACCAGTTCCGGATCGGCTTTCCCCTTGGAGACCTTCATCACGTAGCCGACGATGGCGCCTAACGCACGGTCTTTTCCGCTTTTGTATTTGGTCACCGCGTCCTGATTGTTCGCGATGGCTTCGTCCACGATACGTTCGATTTCCTTGTCGTCCCTTACTACGATCAGGTTTTTTTCGGTTACGATCGTTTCGGCTTCCTTGTCGGAAACGAGAAGTTCTTCGAACACGGTCTTCGCGATTTTACCCGAAATTTTTCCGTCCGCGATGAGTTTGACCAAACCGCCGAGTCTTTGTGCGGAGACCGAAAATTCCGAAATCGTAATGCTTTCCTTATTTACGATTCCTAAAACCTCGTCCTTTACCCAGTTGGACGTTTTTTTGGCGTCGCCGGAAACCTTGAGCGCTTCTTCGAAATAATCCGCGATTTCACGCTCCGCCGTCAGAACCTCCGCGTCGTATTTCGGAAGCCCCAACTTTTCCACGAAACGGTTTCTTCTTTCGTTCGGAAGTTCGGGAAGTTTCGTGCGGATCTCGTCCACGGTCTCCTTTTGTAGAATAATAACGGGAAGGTCCGGGTCCGGAAAATAACGATAGTCGTGACTCATTTCCTTGGTCCGCATCGTAACCGTTTTGTTGGCCACCGAATCCCAGAGTTTGGTCTGCTGTTGGAATGTTTTTCCTTCCAATGCCATTTCGGTTTGCCATTCCACTTCGTAGTCGATCGCCGCCTTGACCGCTTTGAACGAGTTTAGATTTTTGATTTCCACTCTGGTTCCGAATTTATCGGAACCTTTCGGACGAATCGAAACGTTCGCGTCGCAACGGAGAGAACCTTCCTCCATGTTGCAATCGGAAACGCGGATGTATTTCAGAACGGCTTTGAGGGAATTGAGATAATAATACGCTTCGTCGGAAGAACGCATATCCGGCTCGGAGACGATTTCGATCAACGGAGTTCCGGCCCGGTTTAAATCGACATAAGACTGGGGAACGTTCGGGTCCGCGGAGTGAATGAGTTTTCCTGCGTCCTCTTCCATGTGAATTCGAGTGAGCCGGACGAAACGGGGAGATTCCTCGCCTTTGATGGTGAACGTGACCCCGCCGCCTACGCAGATCGGTTTGTCGAATTGCGAGATTTGATATCCTTTGGGAAGATCCGGATAGAAATAATTCTTACGATCGAATTTGGTGAAAAGAGTGATGTCGCATCCGAAGGCAAGACCCGCCATGACCGCCTTTTCCAAAGCTGCTTCGTTGAGAACCGGAAGTGCGCCGGGAAGTCCTAAACAAACCGGATTCGTCTGAGAGTTCGGAGGAGCGCCGAATTTAGTCGCGCTGGTGGAGAAGATTTTCGATTCCGTGTTGAGCTGCGCGTGTACTTCCAATCCGATGATCGTTTCAAATTCTGCCAACTGAGTCTCCTTTTCCGGATTGTCATCCCGAACCGATCGGGGATTTTATCCCTAATCCGCGGATAACGATCTCTAAATGTAGTCTCGGGAAAGCGGAATTTACGGGCAACGGATTTTTTATGAAACAGATCCTCTGCATAGCCAACCAGAAAGGCGGAGTGGGAAAAACGACCACCGCGGTTCATCTCGCCTTCGGCTTGGCGCAGAAGGGAGAACGCGTGATTCTCTTGGATTTGGACGCTCAGGGGAACGCAACTTCGGTTTTTCCCGAAGGTGGATTTACGTATTCCGATCCGGAGACGGGAAGGGAAAAAAGTCTGTATCGGATTTTTAGGGACGGCGGAAATCCGAACGAGGTTTTGTATTCAAGCCGACTTTCCAACTTGAGGATCGGTTCCTCCCATTCCTCCCTTGCGGAAGTGGACGTGATGTTGTCCGGAAAGATCGACGGTTTTTTTCACCTTCGGGATTCCCTGGATACGATCAAAGACGAATTCGACTACGCGGTCATCGATTGTCCTCCGAGCCTTTCCATGATCACCTTGAACGCGTTCGTCGCCTCCACGGGTTTGCTCGTTCCTTTACAGGTCTCTAAATTCTCCCTGGACGGGATCGAAGCGATTTTGGAAGCGCATAAGAATACCGTAAAACGGTTTAACCCTTCCTTAAAGGTTCTCGGAGCTTTGCTGACCATGTTTAATCCGAGGACCACTCTTTCACAGACGCTCGAACCGATGATCGAACCGTATCTGAAATTGTTCTCTTCGAGAATACCTCCCGCCGTGAGCGTCGAGGAAGCGCATATGCTCAGACAGACGTTATACGAATATCAACCCAAAGGAAAGGCCGCCAAATCGTATCAAGGTTTTGTGGAAGAGGTTTTGGCCCTTGGCTAAAAAGGATCTTCTCAAACAAGCGGCCGGGGCCCACGTCAGAAAGACTCTAGGAGGAGAAGTTCCGCGGGAATCGACGGAGGAAGTTTTGTCCGTATCTAAGGAAGCCGATCCCGAAAACGAATCCGCGGTCGGTTCCGAAAAACGGGATCCCGTTTCGAAACGACAAACCTCATCCGAGGAATCGTATAAGAACGATTCGACCCGAGATTCCTTCGCGCAAGACGCTGAGTCCGACTCTCGGGAAAGTTCGGATTCTATCGGCGTCGATCCCGCGACCTCGGTTTCCTCCGGGAATTTTTCCTCTTTCCAAGGTGAAGAGGAAAAACATTTGCCCAAAAAGAACCACCTTCGCAGGATAAGCAGTGTCATGAGATTGGAAGATTATACCAGACCGGAAACCCCGGAGAGAGAAGGGTCCTCTCGACTTTTTAAGATCGCAGGAGCGGTTCTGCTCGCACTGGCGATTTGGTTTTTCTGGCCCGCCAAACACGAGATCTATATGGACATCGATAAGATGACTCCGGAGAAGGTTTCGGGGATGAGTTCCCAAAAGGAATATCATTTTTCTCACGGACAGGACTTCTTTATCTATTACAAAAAGGGTTGGTCCACCCCGACCAAGGTGAGACTCGCCATTTACCGAACGGACGGAGGCAAGGAGGAATTTTCCGTACAGGAAAAGGATTTCCGCAAATCTTTCGAAAAGTTCCAGACGTATTACGACGATACTTTTTTCGATCAGCAGGGTTCTTACGAAGTGGAGATCCGCGACGAAGACGGAGAATTGCTCGTTAATAAGAAGTTCACGATCGACTGAAATTCAATAATTTTTATATTCTAAGATATTAATGTATTCTGCAAGCGTCCCCATTCCCGCCCCGAAAAACGAAAGCGCAAGCCCGCGACGGGTTTTTCCTATTCTTCTCGTTCTTCTTTTTTCGGTCGGTTGTGTAAAGGAACCGAGACCGGCGAATATTCCCGAAGGTGCAAAATTCGACAAAAATTTCAATTCCTACGTCCTGACGGAAACGG
>NZ_NPEF01000007.1:0-22687 GCF_002811955.1 Leptospira ellisii | reverse complement strand
GATTTATTACGATAACGGAAACATCTATCAGGATTGTACGATCAACGAACTCGGTTTGGATCACGGGCTTTGCAGGATCTATTCCAAATACGACGGCCGCGTTTTGGCGGAAGGAAAATTGGACAATTCGGTTCGAAGGGGAACCTGGGTTTGGAGATTCGACGACGGCAAGGTTTACATTCGTCAAAATTACGGAAACGGTCCGCGGAAGCCGGAAGTGATGATGAGCGGCGACGAAGGCAACGAAGACGGACAGTACGAACGTTTTTATCAGAACGGCCAAGTGGAATTGAAGGGAAAATACTCCGAAGGATATCGAAACGATCTATGGCAGAGATATTTTCCCGACGGTGAATTGGAATATACCGGCTACTACAAGATGGGTAGAAAGATCCGTTCCTGGTTTTATTATTATCCCACGCATAAAACGGAAGCGATCGAAGTTTACGACGACAACGGCGGTTTTATTTCCAGAACGACTTATTTGCCGGACGGAACCCAAAACTGCGAAATCAAAAAAGGGGCCGAAACCGTCTGCCAATCCAAGATCATCGTAAAACGGTGATTTTATGAGATTCGCGGTTTGGGTCTTTTTCGCGACTACGGTTTATGTGGGAATTTATTGTTCCTTGACCGTTTCCAATCTTTGGATTCTGTTTTCCGCGTTTAGTATCTCACATCTCGGTTTATTTCGGGCGTATCGCGAATTTTTGAATCCCAAGGTGTATCCGATTTGTGCGGTTCTGCACCTGATTTTGATCGGGGTTTTGAACGTATATTTCAGACAACCGGCCGCTTAGACGCGTATTTATTGGAAGGATTTCTCGCCGAATCCGTATTCGGCCCCACTCGGTTCCGCAAGAGCATTATAAAATTTGAATATATTATCCGTCGGAATTTTCTTCTTTCTTAATTTCGCAAAACGCGCCGGATCACATTCCTCTTGCGGAAGTGAAATCCAGCACCCAAGTGTTCATGGAAAGGATCGTAAACAACAGGACCACGAAGAGGATCACCCCGAAAACTGAAAAACCGATGAAGATGACGTTTCGTATGATTCTAAACTGAAGATAACTTACGGAAAGCGTAATGTTTCCCGCAGAAGTCAGTTCGTCGCTTTTTCCCATTCTGAAATAATTCCTGATGTAAAAGAACATAAGAAACACGATCAGCGCCAAAAGAAGGATTCCGAATTCGAATGAATAATGTTTTTGAAGAAGAAATACGGGGATATACACGAGATTCCCGAGAAGAATTCCTGCGATCATGATTGCGGCGAAATGGAACAGGATCGGAAGCCAGGAGATTTTGGAGGAGGCGGAGGACTGAAATTCCCCTTCTTCCCCGTCCTGGGCGTTTTTTAGGACGGAAAACCGCTCCGCCGTTTTTCCGTAAACTCCCCGTATCGCGAAGAACATATAGATAAGAATTCCCGTTAAACCGAACAGGAGGATGGAAACGACCGATCCTACGACCGGGGTCTGCGTTATACTCCGTAGAGGATGTTGAAGCGACATCAAAACCGGAAGGATCGAGATCGCGTAGAGACTTCGGTTTAAGAATACGTAGAACCAGGCCTTATAGTAGATGCTGAAAAACGCGGTTACGGATAAGAATATTAAAAAACCGTAAATAAACAGCATGCTCTTTTGCCCGAGGAGAATCCTGTTCATCCGATCCACCGTGGCCTCCAATTGGGCGTCCGCGGGAATCGATTTTTCGTTCAATTCCTCCAGTACTTTAGAGGTGAAGCGGATCTTGGAGATCAATCCGCGTTCGATTCCCCACTGCGGTTCGAGTTCCCTTCCGGAACCTTCCAACAAAGCGTCTAACGCATCCGCGTCTCTCGGATCGTAAAAGATGGGTTCGACGGAGATGTTTAAAACGCAGAAAACGAGGATGATGAACGGTAGGATTTTGGAAATTAGAATCTTCATAAATTTTAATCAGAGTAGGAATACGAAAATGGCGGTCATAGCGATCCCCAAAATTCCGAAGGCGATCAATATCGTGATCAAAAGTCCGGAATCTTCCGAGGAACTGGAACTTTTCGCGGAAGGTTTTACCGCGGCGGAAGTTTGGATCGGTTTTTCTCCGGTGTAGGGTTTCACCTTGATGGAGTTTTCCTCTTCATAAATTTTTCCGAATATATCCGATCCGATTTGGATCAGGGTTTCGTTTTCGACTCCGTTGTTTTTGGAGGTAACGACCGTTCCCGGAACCGGACGGATTTGTCCTTCCGGCGTTTCCAGTTTCATGGATTCGATGATGCTTTGCGAAGAAGCGTCGGCTTTCAACAGCTGGATCATGATCTTGTCCCCCGGTTTTAACGTGTTGATCTGAACGCCGGAAACGGGGGATAGGACGTATTTCATCGGAATGATTCTTGCTCCGGCGGGAATGAAATGATCCACGGGTTCCGTAGAGCGGTACGGTTCGGAGGAGGATTCCAGCGAAGGAAGGTCTTCGTCGTCGAAACGGGAGGATTCTTCGGAAGTCGAGGTCGAGGAGTTTGAAGCGGAGAAACTTTGACTCTCCTCGTCCAAACGGGCACGGTCCAAAATCGTATAATGGATTTGGATTTCCGGTTTGGAATTTCCCGCCGCCTGGTTTATGACCTGATTGAGTAGGTAAGAAATTTTTTCCTTATCCTTGCTCTTCATGTAATGCATGATCTGTTCCATAAAGTCGTCGGATTTTCCGTTGGCTTGAAACAGCTCGGTCAATTTATTCGTGAGATTCTTTAACTGCTTACCTTCGTACTTCAGCTTCTGACAAAGGTTCACCACATCCTTGTAAGTCGATACCGACAATCGAATGGGGGAAATGTTTTCTGGTTGGCCGACGGCGATCAGTTCCAATCGATCGATCTTAGTCTGTTGAAGATCGATGACCCCCGTAAAGAGAATGTAGATGGAAGAAGCGGAATCGCTGGATACGAACTGAAACGAACAGACTTGATTGGAGCTCATGTTATTTTTAACTTAAGAAGGCTCCGTTAGCGAAACTTTCTTCTTTATTTTTGACATTCTGGTTTGGATTCGGAGAATTGTCAAACTAAGGAAGATTTTCCCTTCCAATTTTAAGAGTTTTTTGATGAAGTCAAATTTGTTCAGGGGTTCTTTGATATTTCTGGTAACTTCCCGATACATTCGGGGGTCCCGGGTCGCAGGTCTCCTCTCTTTAAAGTCCAGACTTTCGTTCATCGTTATGGCGGTGGGAGTCTCGTTATTGATCGTAGTCTTGTCCATCTTCAACGGCTTTCAAAGACAAGTGAAGGAATCTCTTTGGCAAGGCGGGCCTCACATCACGATCGAGAATAATTTCGATTCCGGCGAGATAAGGAACTATAATAAAGTAATAGAATGGCTTCGCAGAAATCAATATCTCAACGAAAGGATCGTTTCGGTCGGCGGAAGTATCACCAGTCACGGTTTGATTCAGAACAGCAACTCGTTCATACCCATCATGGTGCGGGCACTTCCCGTGGAAGACATCCAAGACTTGATTGGAAACAAACTTCCCAATTTTCCTAGAATCGTACATCACAACCGGGAAGAGATCGCTAAGTACAATTCGGAGAACCAGGTTCTGATCGGAAAGGAAATGGCCGGGCTTTACGGTTTCGATCTCGGAGCCAATCTGACTATGGCCGTTCCCGGAGGAAGATTCTCATTGGGAAAGGGCGTCGACGTTTCGATCAAGACGTTTCGGACGGTCGGCTTTTTTAAAACGGGATATTATAACTACGATACACATTACGTTTTTCTTTCGTTGCCCGTTGCGCAGCGGTTCTTCAGTTTAAAGGATTCGGTCAATCAGATCGCCATTAAAGTGAAGTCCTTGGACGATCTGCAGAATTGCAAACGCGAGATCCTAAAGGAATTCAGGGATCCCGAATTCGAAACGATGATCGGCTATCCCGCTTCGTTCGGAGTAAGAACGATCGCCGAGGAACAGGAGAATTTTTTCACGGCGTTGAAACTGGAAAAGACGATCATCTCCATTATAGTTTTCTTATTTATCATTCTTGCCGCTTTGGGAATGGTCGCGAGCGTTTACAGTCTCGTCCGCGCGAAACGGAAATCGATCGGCGTTTTGAAGGCCCTGGGCCTTCCTTCTTCGGGAATTCTGCTCATTTTCACTTTAAACGCGATGGTGGTCGGGGTTCTCGCATCCATCGTGGGCGGCGTTTCGGGGATTTTCATAGCGAGCAATTTGGAGACGATCGTCAACGCACTTTCCGAAATGATCAATATGGTAGGATTCTATTTTTACCGTTCCGAATGGACCAACGTGGAACTCGTTCCCAAAGACGTGTATTATTTCGATCATATTCCGGTGGATATAGACATCTCGTTCATCTTCATGGTCACCACGGCCGCAACAATTCTTTCCGGAATTGCCGGATACTTTCCCGCAAGATGGGCGGCGGGTTTAAATCCCGTCGATACGATAAGGAACGACTAACGTGAGTCTGATACAAGTAAACAATCTCGTAAAAAACTATCATATCCTGGACAAGGAATTCAAAATCCTGGATCATCTCGACCTGACCGTGGAGGAAGGCGAGATCGTTTCCGTGGAAGGTAAGTCCGGAATCGGTAAATCAACTTTATTGAACATTCTCGGTTCCATGGATTCCTTCGATGCGGGAGCGGTTAATGTGTGCGGAGTTTCTTTGGAGAACATTTCCGAAACCGGAAAGGAGAAGTTCAGGGCGGAAAAGGTTTCGTT
Organism: Leptospira ellisii; assembly: GCF_002811955.1. Lineage (GTDB taxonomy): Bacteria > Spirochaetota > Leptospiria > Leptospirales > Leptospiraceae > Leptospira > Leptospira ellisii. Next base: position 17,950 of record NZ_NPEF01000007.1, on the reverse strand, counting down.
CATCTTTCAGCATCATCTTTTGCTGCCGGATTTCACCGCTCTTGAAAACGTCAGTATTCCTTTACTGATCAACGGAGTTCAGCCCGGTAAGGCGAAGCAGATGTCCGTCGAAATGTTGGATCGCGTCGGTTTAAAGGACCGTCACGATAATTTCCCTTCCCAGTTATCCGGCGGAGAAAGCGCGCGTGTGGGGGTGGCGAGGGCCTTGGTCGCAGGAAAAAAATTGGTTCTTGCGGACGAACCTACCGGAAATTTGGACCGTGAAAATTCCAGAAATCTGATGGCGCTCATTTTGGAACTGCAGAAGGAATTACGTTTTTCGATGGTGATCGTTACGCACGATATGGAATTGGCTTCTCTCGCCCATAAAAGAAATCAGATGGCCGGCGGAAAATTGCAGCCTATTTCTTAACGTAAAGTAAAAAGTTTCGGTTTAATATTTGGTCCGACAAAACGTCCGCGTGAAATCCCGCTTGTGTGGGAACTCTAACATCTTTTAAAATAGAATCGGTTGATACGTAGTTCCGACCTTTTTCCAACTAGAACGGCGATTACTGACGATGACTCCCGAAACCTGTTTATACTGCGGAACCGATCGAAAGATTTGGAATGAAAGAGGAAAGATCGGTTGTGTCCATTGTCTTAAATTGTTCCGAAAGGAATATTCCGCGAATCTGAGGGAGAACGCGTTCGTTTTCTCCTCACAATACGTTCCCAAACAGGAAACGGATCTTCTTTCCCGATTCGAATCCTTATCCGAGCGGGAGAAATGGGAGGAATTGGAAAAGATAAAACCTCCCTTCAGTTATCGATTTCGGATTAGCAGAAATTTGGCCGGCAGAATCTATCCCCCTGTGTCCGGAGTTCCGACCACCGTCCTCAAGGAGTTTCTGGTCGATCGGTTAGGAGTTCCCGCAAAGCTGCTCGAAGGGCAAAACCTACCCACGCGCATTCCTTGGGAGCAGGGAAGTTTATTCACGGGAGACGAAGATCATCTCCGCTGGGAAGTCGTTTCCGATTCTTTGAAGGACTTATTTGCCAGGATCGAGGCTTCCCAGGTCAAAAAATTGGAAAATCCGGAATATTTCGATTTTGATCCGAATCTGCATTATGTCACTTCTTGTCCTACGAATGCGGGTTTGGGAACGAAAATCAGTCTTAAGTTATCGATGCGGGTTTGGAAAAATCGTAAAAACGCTTCCTTTAAAATACCGGGTTTTTTGGAATTCTACCTTGAAAATTCATCCGAATTCGTCGTTTTTTATCTGAAAAATTTTGCCGTTTCTCAAAAAAATTCCTTTTTAAATTTAGTTTATTATTTAGCCTTACAGGTGGAGTCAGGGTTTTAGCCCGGAATTTACGCTAACTTCCGCTTCTTTTTTGAAAACGTTCCGATACTGAAATTAAAATACCGATCCGGCTCCTCCGGGTGGGAATTTGGAAGCGAATTCAGTCTAATCATTACAAATAAAACACAAAGGCGCTGATATGCTGGAATTTACTAAAAGAGCCAAAAGAGTCATCAACGAGATTGCTCAGGATGAGGCGAAGCGTCTTGGTAGCGACTATATCGGGCCGGAACACATCCTGCTCGGTCTTCTCAAAGAGGAGGATTCGGTCGCTATCAAAATCCTGAACAACCTCAACATTAACCTCAACGAGTTGCGGAAAGAGGTGGAAAGAAGAACGCGGGAAGCTTCCGGAGCGTTGCTCATGGACGTAGCGGGCGGTCAGGACCGTTATCAAAAAATCATCGAGCTTTCCAAAGAAGAGGCAAAACGTCTCAAACACAACTACGTCGGAACGGAACACATCCTTCTCGCGTTGTTAAGAGACAACAACAACATTGCGGGCGGTGCGTTGTATTCTTTTAGCGTAAATTATAATGTTATAAAGAGCGAAATCTTACGTTTGCTCGGCGCTCCTCCGACGAGTTCCGTAGGCGTAAGCTCCTCGGCTCAATCCGGTCCGCAAGGAACTCAACCTCGTCAGGAAAAAACCAAAACTCCGATTTTGGACGAGTTTGCGCGCGATCTTACGCAGCTTGCGAGAGATAAGAAATTGGATCCGGTCGTGGGAAGAGCGACCGAGATTCAAAGAGTCATTCAGATCCTTTCCAGAAAGACGAAGAACAATCCTGTTCTCGTGGGAGAATCCGGAGTCGGTAAAACCGCGATCGTGGAAGGCCTTGCGCTTGCGATCGTAGAAAAGAGCGTTCCCGACTTATTGTTCGAAAAGAGAGTCCTTTCTTTGGATCTTGCGTCACTGATCGCAGGAACCAAATACAGAGGAGAATTCGAAGAACGTCTGAAAAAGATCATGAAGGAAATCACTTCCTCCACGAACATCATCATCTTCATCGACGAGCTTCACACTTTGATCGGAGCCGGAGCCGCGGAAGGCGCGGTGGACGCCGCGAACATTCTCAAACCCGCGTTAGCGAGGGGAGAACTCCAGTGCATCGGCGCGACCACAAGCGCGGAATATCGTAAGTATATCGAAAAAGATTCCGCATTGGAAAGAAGATTCCAAGTCGTAAAAGTTGCCGAACCTTCGGTGGACGACGCGATTCAGATTCTCCAAGGACTCAAAAAAGCGTATGAGGCTCACCACAAAGTGAGATACTCCGATAAGGCTTTGGAACAATCCGTGAAACTTTCTCACAGATATATCAACGACCGTTATCTACCTGATAAGGCGATCGATATCATCGACGAGGCCGGCGCCAAAGCTCGTTTAGCGAACTGCGCCCGTCCTCAAACGATCAAGGATTTGGAAGAAGAAATCAAATCTCTCGCTTCCAAAAAGGAAGAATTGGTCCGCGCTCAAGAATACGAAAAAGCCGCCGGAGTTCGCGACGAAGTGAACCGGAAAAAACAGGCTATGGAAGAAAAGATCCGTTCTTGGCAGGAGAAGATGGAAGACTTCGCGGTCAACATCGAGGAAGACGACATTCTTTCCGTGATCTCCTTATGGACCGGAATTCCTTTGGAAAAAATGGAAGAATCCGAATCCGACAAACTTCTCCGTCTGGAAGACGAACTTAAAAAACGTGTCGTCGGCCAAGGTGAAGCGATTGAAAAAATCGCGAAAGCGGTTCGTCGTGCAAGAACCGGATTCAAGAGCGAAAGACGTCCTACTGGATCGTTCATCTTCTTGGGACCGACCGGAGTCGGTAAGACCGAGCTTGCAAAAGCTCTTGCGAACTTCCTTTTCGGAAACGACGATGCGATGCTTCGTGTGGACATGTCCGAATATATGGAACCGCACGCGGTCAGCCGTTTGATCGGAGCGCCTCCGGGTTACGTCGGTTATGATGACGGAGGTCAGTTGACCGAGTTCGTCAGAAAGAGACCGTACTCCATCATTCTTTTGGATGAGATCGAAAAAGCGCACCACGACATTTTCAACATTCTCCTCCAGATCATGGAAGAAGGAAATTTGACCGATACGAAAGGACGCAAAGTCAACTTCAGAGATACGATCATCATCATGACTTCCAACATCGGCGCGAAGGAGATTCAATCCGGCGGAAGGCTGGGATTCGAAGATCGCAAGGACGAAGCGTTGAAATACAAGTCCGATCAGACCCGCGATCAGTTGAAGAAATACTTCAACCCCGAATTCTTGAATCGTGTGGACGAGGTCATCTACTTCGGATCCCTCACCAAGGAAAACATCATGGCGATCATCGATATCATGGTGATCGACACGAACAAACGGTTCCAGGAAAAGGCGATCGAGGTTTCCATCACGCAAGCCGCCAAAGATCATATCATGGATATCGGTTACGACGAGAAGTTCGGTGCGAGACCGCTGCGTAGGGTTTTCCAAAGGGAACTCGAGGATCATATGGCGGTGCAGACGCTCAAAGGGGCCTACAAAGAGCCGACTAAGATCGAAATCGATTTCAAAGAAGGCAAGATGGAGTTCGTGGAAAATCCTTGGACGGACTATAAACCGGCCGACCCGAAAGCCGGGGGGAACGACAATTCTTCCGGTAATCCAGAAAGGTCGGAAGAAATTGCCTTAGTCTAAGGATGCCCATCCTCATCCCTGTATTGATTCTGATTTCCTATCTTCTCATTCGGAAGATCTGGTTTCACCTGAGGAAAATCAGAACCATTGCAGGGATCGAGAAAATTTCCCTCTGCGTTTTTCACCCCGATTTATTTCTTCCCGAGGTACGGGTATTTTATAAGTATTACTTTCAAGGCGGGGTTTACTACGGCTCCGGATACATGCTTCTGACCGATTTTTTGGGTCAGGAAGAATATTCCATTTACCGGAATTCCGACGGACTACCGGTTCTCGAAATGGAAGAACAAACGATCATTTCCGAAGAACAGATCGAACACTTTCTGATGCAAAGGTATCCGAGTATCATCGTTTATATCGATCCGGTGGAACCGTTTCATTCTCTCATCGACTGCATCAACGCCAAGTCCATGAGTATGACAGCCTAAAGAATTCTAAAGAGCGTATTATGCAGAATCGATTTTCCAAGTTTGTCTTTCTCCTCATCGCCGGATTATTTTTATCCGTCTCGGCTCCTATGATCGCGCAGTCCAATCAGGAATATTCCCTCGCGTTAAAGGAGTTCGAAGGTAAGAATTACGAAAAAGCCCTGGAAATCATCCGAACGCTGCATGAAAAGGGCGCTCGTTCCTACGAATCACATTACTTGGCGGGACATTGTCATTATGCTTTGGGGAGAACCAAATCCGCCGGCACTCATTGGTCCGAAGCCCTGTCCTTGAAACCCGGAGATCCCGCCGTCAGTCTGGACTTTGCGCGTTATCTTTTGAACAACGGAAGGGAAGACGACGGTTTACAAGTGATCGCTCGCTCTTACGAACTCAATCCCCGCAATAAAGACATTCGTCTTTTGTTCGGAACGGCGCTTCTTTACAACGGAAAGGCGAGGGACGCGCTCAGCATCACGGAAAAGTTGAAGGCGGAAGATTCCAACGACTATCGCCCTCTCGTGTTGGAAGGACAGATTTATTATTATCTCGGAAGCATCGAAAAAGCGGAAGTGAGTTTGAAATGGGCGAATTCCCTCGTTCCGAACAACGCGAACGTTCTGAATAATCTCGCACTCGTATACGAAAAAGCCTCCAATCAGGAAACCAAAAAAGGAAAAATTTCGAACGCTAAGAATTATCTGAACTCCGCAAAGGAACAGATCGAATCCGCGCTCAAACTCGAACCTGAAAATTCCCACTTTAAAGATAACTTAAGAAGAATCGAAGCCAAACTCAATGCTCTCTCCAATAGCTGAACAGACGGTTTTATTCAACACGCTCGGATGTCGGTTGAATTTTTTCGAGTCCGACGGTTTGTTTGCTTCTTTGACAAAACACGGATATCGTTCCGCGGAAGCGGAGGAACATCCCGAAGTCGTCATCATCAATACCTGCACCGTTACGAATAAAGCCGATTCGAGAAATCGAAACACCATCCGCAACGCGATCAAAAAATTTCCGGGTTCGCAGATTTGGGTGACCGGTTGCTACGCGGAAACGGATCGCGAATCCATCGAGGCGATTCCCGGAGTTGCGGGCGTGGTCGGAAATACGGAGAAGTCGAAACTTCCCGCGATGATCTTGGAGAAAAAAGGTCTGATCGATTCGGAAGAATTGATCCGCGTTTCTTACGATCGTTTTTCGTATTCGGACGTTCTGCCGAACGGACATACGCGCGCTTACTTAAAAATTCAAGACGGATGCAATCGTAAGTGTTCTTATTGTAAGATTCCGCAAGCGCGCGGTCTCGGAGTCAGCAGAAGTTATCAGGACGTTCTGGATCAGGTTCGATTTCTTCAGGACAACGGAGTCGGCGAGATCGTTTTGACAGGTGTCAACCTCGGCTGGTATCGCGACGGGGAAAATAAAAAGGCCTTCAATAAAATTCTCGGCGATATCTTAAACATTTTAGAATATTCAAGAATTCGAATTTCTTCCATCGAGCCTCCCGACGTCGGTAACGAACTCGCGGAGCTGATGACTCATCCGAGATTTACTCCGTTTCTGCACATTCCTTTGCAAAGCGGAAGCGCGGAGATTCTCAAACGGATGAAGCGCACTTATACGCCGGAAACGTTCCGCAAACGCGTGGAAATCGCAAAGGAAAAAATTCCGGGATTGTTTTTAGGAACCGATGTGATCGTGGGTTTTCCCGGCGAAACCGAAGAGATGTTTCAGGACAGCATGGACATGGTCCGTGATTTAGGATTCGCGAAGATCCACGCGTTTCCTTTTTCGGTGCGAAGAAACACGTTAGCCGAAACCTTTCCCGATTCAGCGAGCAAGGAAACGAAAAAGGAACGGGTTCACGCTCTCAACGCTTTGTCCAGAGAACTTCATCAAAAATACGCGATTTCCGAAACCGGAAAAACCAAAGAAGCGATTCTCGAACAGGGCGGCGTTGCGGTGACGGACAATTATCTTAAAGTGAAACTGAGCGAAGCCGAGCTGAAACCGCTCAAAGTCGGTCAGTTCTTGAACGTGGAACTTCTTCAATACGAACCCGAAACGGACAAAGAAGGAACCTTCCAAGGCCGAGTGTTTCGTTAGCCGGAACGTTTTTTGGAAATGTTTCCTCATAAAAAGTAAATTCGTATTTTCTTTCGTGAGAAAATAGTTCTCAAATTTATCCTTTTGATCAAAAATCGCACGTTGAAGGAGAATGTTCGTCCGAATGTAGGAACTCCTTCAATCTTGATTCGGCAGAAAAATCTCGACGAGCGCCTCGTTCGTATTCAAAAATTCTAAAGTAAGATAACCGCCAAAGATTTTCAGCAAGGCGCTGTGGATTTTTAATCCCTGCTCCGTGGATGCGAAGGAGGTCGGGTGTTTTTTTCCGGCTCCGATGCGGTTTTTGACGCGGATCAGAATCCCTTTTCTGTCGTTTCCGTTTTCGGATAAGGAGATCGAGATTCGATTCTTTTCGTCGTCGCCGGAATGTTTCACTGCGTTCCGTATCGTTTCCCTGCAAGCGTAGAACAAAATTTCGAGCCCTTCCGGATTTACGATCGGAAATTTGAGATTCAGTTCCGGATCGAAATTCCAGACAAAACGTTTTGCATCGAATTCCGCGCCGATTCTGCGGGATAACGCTTCGATCAAACCGAGTCTTCCGATTTCAAGTCCCGTGTCCGGAAGTTCGCGTAAAAACGAGGAGACCTTTTTGTGAAGATCCGTCAATATCCGTATCTGATCCTTAAATCCCGGCTCGTTTCCATTGTGAGAGAGAGTCAGGATGGAGGAATGGATTTCGGGCAGAATCTCGTCGTGCAACATCTGCCTGGTTTTATAATCTAGAATTCTCTGTTCTTCCATATGTTTCCGCTGTAAAGAACTCAACGTCAAAGAACTGCTCTCCAGGAACAACGAATGCAAAATCCAGGAAGCGGCGGCTTTGGCGATTTCGATTTCCTCCTCCGCATAAAGACCTCCGCCGATTTTTTGACCGAGGAAAAAAAGACCGATTCCGGAATGTTCGTGTTCGATTCGAAGACAAAGTACGTATTCGGAGGAGTCGTTTTCGTCCAGGTAAAGTATTTCGTTTCGATCCGCGGTTCGTCCGAAATACTTTCTTACGAATTCGAACGATCCGTTTTCCGCCGGGAATCGAAGATATAAATCCGACACAAACGGAATTTTGCTTTCGTTTACGAACAATGATTTAGATGTTTCTAATATATTTGAGCAAAGGATGTCGAAAGATTTCCGGAACCGATCCTCTATTTCGACGTAGTTTTCCGAATTATTTTCCGAAATCAAAATCGAACTTAACACTGCGTTCCTTTCCATTCCGAGACGTTTGTTTTTGTACAGGACGAACGTCTTCGTTAGAATCGTGGAATAAGATATCGTTATAAAAACTTCTATGGTAGCGACGGGAATTCGAAAAGCGGTCGAAATCGAATAAATGACGCATAACGTTAAAAATCCGACTACTGCGTTTATCCATTCCTTTCTTAAGCTGATTTTGGGTAGGATCCTGCCGGTAAAAATTTCGTATGAAATAAGCGCGTGGCCTAAAACCAAAACCCCCGATACGATCAGACATTGGATACCGATCAGAATACCGTAAAACAACAAAGGGTTGCGTGCGGATTGTAGAACCGGATCCGGAATGAGTTTCGTTTCTCCTCCTACGAACAATACGGACACGAGGACGAGCACTCCCGATAATAGAAGGGAAACCGTTTTCAGATAAGGGACGGCCCGGATTCTCGCGGTCTCCGGAAGTATTCTGCGCGGGACCTTGTAGGTGTAAAGTGAAACGAGCGGAATCAAGATACAACACGCTATGTACGCCAGATACGATACGCGGAACGAGAACGGGACGAAATACCAGAAAGTAAATAATGAAGTTCTAATGTTAAACTTGGAAGACCATATCGGTAGAAAAACGAACGCGAACAGTTGGGAAAAAAGCAACAACACGAAAAATAAACGGTAAACGTTCCATTTCCTCAAGTTTCCCAAAAACCAGACGATGATAAAAAACCAGCCGAACGGGATCAGTATAAGACAGAATATCCCCGGGAAAAAATATACCGCCGGAAGGGACGACACTTCGAACAGACCGATTCGGCCGATCCAGGAAAGAAAACCGAATAAAACGGAGGACGCCGCTAAAATCGAAATGGTGAACGTGGCGGCCGCATCCCTTCTTTCCAGATTCACCGCGGTTGTAGCACCTAACCATAGTAATACGGAGGAAAGGAAAAGAAATAGGGAGCAGATTAGGATTTCGGGCGTAAGATTCAAAAACCGGTTTCCCAAAGGATCCATTCTCCGGAGCCGTTCCTATAGTAGGCTTTTCCGTCCTCTTCCCATTGTAAAAAACGGTTTTCCCGCACGATCAACGCGGCCCTCGTTCTGGCCACTTTCTCGTCGGAGGCGGATTCGTTCAATTCCCAAGCGGCGTAGATCTGTCCGTTGATTCTGCTGATGGTTCGTTTATCTTTAAATCCCAAACGGGCCGCGATCTGTTCGTTGCTCATTCCGGACGCCAACATTTTGGCCACGATTTGTTCGTTGGGTTCCAGGATTTCCATCGGGGAATTTTCGTCCCGGTCTTTGACCTCGACGATTCTCGATTCTATTTCCGGATCGATAAAACTTTTTCCGTCGTAGGCGAGTTCGATCAAAGGAAGGACCATCTGCGGTAGAAGGTAGTTCGATTTTCTAACGTAGGAATAATGGCTTAATATCCCGGATTTACGGAAGGATCGAAAGTATTCGTCGCTGTCCTGGATAGAATATATGACGGCCGGTTTTCGGGGGAATTCCTTACGTAACGCGATCACGGTTTCGATTCCGTTTAACGTTCCCGCTAATCGGACATCGGTGAGCATAACGTCGAAATCGTTCTCCAGGGAAAATTCGACGGCCTCTTCCCCGCTTCCGCAATCGTGCATCACGACGATCCGACCCGATTGGGTTAAACCCGAGACGAACGCTTTTCTGAGTTTTTCGTTGTCTTCCACGATGAGAAGTCGTAAGGGAGCGGAGTTCATATCGGACGGACAGATTCTAAGGTTTTTCCGTCCGGTATGTCAAGCACTTGAGTGCTTTCGGATACGCACTCGAAGGGATGAATCCTTTTCAAGGATCGGTTAGGATTCCGTCATGAAACGAACTATGGAATTCTTAGCCGCGCTCGCCGCCCTGGCGTTGTTCGCACCTTTGTTGATCGGAGTCGCTTTGACGATCCTGATCGTCGACGGACGTCCCGTATTCTTTTTGCAGGAAAGGATCGGAATCGCAAAACGAAAGTTTAAAATTCTAAAATTCAGAACGATGAAAGCCGGAGACGTCACGAAATTGGGACGTTTGCTTCGCGCGACGGGAATCGACGAACTTCCGCAGATTTGGAATATTCTCACCGGAGATATGCGTGTGGTCGGCCCTCGTCCTCTCACGCAAGCCGACGTGGACCGTCTGCGTTGGAACGGAACCTTCCACGAGTTTCGGTGGAACGTGTCTCCGGGAATCACCGGGTTATCGCAGCTTTACTCGGGGATGGGCGCGAGGGTTTCCTTATGTTTCGATAGATCGTATATCAAACGCGGGAATTTCCGGATCGATCTCAAAATCGTATTTCTGACCTTCGCGATGAACTTAGTAGGCAAGGAGACGATTCGAAAAAAATTAAGAACTTCGCTTTTGAAACGTAAAACCGGCGTCCGCTGGAATTCGTGGAGACAACATTTCCGTAAAAACGAGAATCGCCCGCTTCCGCCGATCACCTCCGAAAATCTGAATCTGGATCCGAACGAGATGAGATCGATCGCGTATTCGCTCGCAGTGTTTCAGTTAGGCGAAGCAGGCGAAGGAAGGATCGCTAAAGAGATCGATAAGGTCGTTCTTTTCGGAATCGACGATTTTTACAGGGAGGCTTTGAAACTTTTCGTAAAGGAGGAGGGGAGGCACGCAAGGATTTTGGGTGAATGCGTTCGCGCGCTTAAGGGCGAACTTCTCGGTTCCAACTGGACGGAACGTCTGTTTCACTTAGGGAGAAGGCTACTCGGGATCCGTCTCAAACTCATGGTTTTGCTCGCGGCCGAGGTGGTCGGAATCTGCTTTTATCGTAAACTCGCCGACAAGATTCCGGATGGTTTCGTGAAAACGGCGCTTCTTGAGATCGTCAAGGACGAGGAGAAACATCTCAGATTTCACGGGGATTTTTTCCGGGTCCGCATAAGGAATTTTTTTACGAAATTTATTTTCCGATGGTTGTGGAGAACGGTCGCCTTTGCCGCTTGTATCGCTGTGATTTTGGATCATCGGAAAACGTTTCGGGTATTGGGAATTTCCAATTGGAAAACGTTCCTGAAGTTTCGGGAGATCGCGAGTTACACGGAGGATTGTATCCTCGAAGGATTGACTTTGAAGTTAAATCATCCCGGTTTTCGATTTAAGGTCGTTTCATGAATCCTTTGAAACTTTCTTTCTTGGAAAGATCCTATTGATGATCGATGCGGACCCTTCGTTGCAAAAGATCCGCATCGATTTGTTTTCAAGAGCGGATACATTCTACGAACGTATGAATTCGTCCGTAGTATCCTCCTCTTCCTTTAGATCGTAAAAACCGTACTCGAAATCCTTACCAGCGATCACTTCCAAACCGTAGACGTGTTCGGAGATCCTTACGTTTTTTACGATTTCCAAATGATACAGTTCCGCTAAGAATTTCATCTTATCCAGGGAGATCTTATCGTTGATTTTAGGACCGATCGAATATTCGTTTTTGACCCAATCGAGGACCACCAGTTTGCCGCCCCGTTTCATGGAGCGGATCAAACCGTCCATTGCTAAACCGGGATCGGGGAACGTGGACAAAACCAAAGAGGCGAAAATCGCGTCCGGATTCGGAATCCATTCCGGCAACAACGGGTGATCGGACTTTTCTATAAAGAAAGGCGTGAAGTTGGAGACTTCCTCCCGGTTCTTCCAGTGAAGGACTTCGTCTAGGAGATCCTGTTGGCATTCGCCGCCCCATATCCAAGCTTCTTTCGGAAGTTGTTTTTTCAATTCTAAGGTAAAAAATCCCAATCCCATTCCGAAATCGACCAAGTGATTGGCTTCCTTAAATTGAAAGTGTTTGAATACGACTTCGGGTGGAGTGAGTTCCCTCCGCTTACTGGATATCAGAAAATTCTGATATTCCGGATCCTCGTAATAATCCAAATCGCTCATAACGGCACGCTTCCCGCATTATGTCTAATCGACCGTTCAGCAAAAGTCAAACTCAAATCTCCCGAGCGGAAGTTTCTTTTTTAAAAAGCTACCGAAAGCAAATCTGTGTTAAATTCGAAGGAAACGCAGGTCGATATAATTAGCAAGACGTTCCTTCTATGAGAATTTTCGCCAGGATATCGCTATCATTTCTTTTTTTGGTGTTAGTCTCGTTTCCGGGAGCACAGGACACCGCGTTCAACAATTCCCAACCGGAATATTATAGCATCGCGAATACGATCCACGCAGAAATCCTTAAAAAGGACGAGAATTCCATTCGAATCTCTTGGGACGCACCCCGGGAAACCGGCGAAATCATCGTAGCCCGCTCCTCGAGTATGATCGACACTCCCGAAAAATGTATGGTGGCGGATTCCCTCGGAAAATATCCGAGCGGAATCGCGGGCGGCGTAACGCAGATCTTCGACTACAATCTTAAACCGGGAACGTATTATTACGCGGTCGTATTGGCGCATCACGTGAAGAAAAATACGATCAAACTCGTTCCCGGCAGAAACTTCACGACCATTCCCGTGGTGATCGAACAGGCCCTGACTCCTGGATCTCCCGCGACGGAAAACAAAGCGCCGGAACTTCCGGACGACGCCCGAGTCACCGATCTTTCCGTAAAAAAAGAAGGGAAGTTTCTTCGGTTAAATTGGACTCCTTACGATCGGGCGATCTCCAACGCCACCGTCTATACGGTTTACCGTTCTTTGGAACCTATGTCCTCCCTATCCTTGATGCGTAAGGCGGAGAAGTTGACCGAACTCAGTCATCCGGAATCCACTTTTTTGGATCAGGACCTGGGTAAGTCCCAGACGCTGTATTACGGCGTCAGCGTTCGGTCCGGAGCTAAGGAAGTCCTTCCGCTCGTCAACGGTCAATCCTTCACGCGGTTCTTTTACATCGGAACTCCGAATAAAAACAGCGGCTCCTCCGAAGATATGCAAAAATCGGAATATTCTTACGATGAAATGCACGTTAAGGATATCGCCGCGGAGATGGAAGGGAAAACCCTTAAACTGTCGTGGAAGGCCCCGGACAAGGCCGACGAAAACACCGTTTACACCATATATCAGTCCTTAAAACCGCTCAGCGGAGGAACGGCCACCTTCTTGGGGGGCAACATACGTAAGTTAGGCGAAGTCAATCATCCCGATACCTCCGCCCAAATCCGTCTTAAAAAAGTGGGAACGCAGATCTATTTCGGAGTAACCGTAAAACGCGGAGAAAGGGAGGAATTCAATCTAGTCGAGAACGAATCCTTTATCGCGATCAATCCTACGCAGGACGGAGAAGGCGACGACGGTCCTTCGGAAAACAACGGCGATTCGGATTCCAACGGTTCGGAAGTGGAAAAGGAAACGCCGGAAGTTAAGGAAGATAAGGACAAGAACAAGGAAGAGCAGAATCGGAAGGACGAAGATGATTTTTCCGGCAGCGACGACGAACTTGACCGTATATTAAAAAGAACTTATTGGAAACGGGATTACGCCGGAGCGGTTCACGAGCTGAAACCGTTTACGGGTAGCGGAAATTCCGCCGCGGTGAGGGGGAAAGCGAAATTTTTCACTGGACTCTCCCACTATAGAAAAGGGAACTATAAGGAAGCTCTAAAGTATTTGATTAATAAAGATAGTAAATTTTACAACGCAGAGCGCTCGGAATTCTGGTCGAAGCGTTGTCTGTCTCGGATCTCCGGAGGAAATCCATGAATCGCTCCATCATCTTAATTACGGGATTCTTATTCATTTGCGCCGGTCTGTTGACGGGAGTTTATCAGACTACGGTTCAGGACGAGGATTCCAAAAGAAGGAATATCCTCGAGCGGATCAAAGAAGGCGAGGAATATCTCAAACAGACCAACGCGAAAGCCTCGGAAAAGGCGGTGGATATCTTCTCCGAGCTTTCGGCTCGGGAAATTCCGGAAGAACATTCGTTCCGCGTGAAATACGATATGGGAAGGGCTTTGGAAAGGAATCAGGACAGTCTTCTCGCTTTGGGGATCTATCGCGAACTCAATCAAAAAGAGGGACTTCCCCGCGACGAACGTTCCAAGGTAGCGTATTCCATGGGGAATCTCCTTTTACAACTCAACCGGGACGAGGAAGGTAAGGGTCATCTCGAGGAAGTGCTCCGTATTTCCGCCGATTCAAAACTGCGTTCCAACGCGTTATCCGCCATTGCGGATTATTATATGAAAAAGGGGAATTACGATCTTTCCCGTAAGAATTACGTTCTCGCCCTTCAGGAGGATCCTGAAAACGTAAAGGCGCGCGTGCGTTGGGGCAAATCCCTGAGAAGAATGGGCAAGGACTGGTCCGCATACGACGTGTACGACGATTATGCGCAGGCCGGATTCTACTTCGATCCTGAAAAGGAAAAGGTGAGTTCTGAATTCAGAAGCGGAATCCTGGAAAAGGCGAGACAACTCTACGTTCGTAAACAATATTACGGAGCGATAGATACGTTTAAGAAGGCGCTCGAAATGGGAGTCAGCCCTAAAGCGGAGGAACAGGCGCTGTTTTATACCGCGGAAAGTTACGAAGCGGTCGGTAAGTCGGACACTGCATTACAATATTTGAATAGAGTTCTCGAAAACCAGGACGGGTCTTTGGATCAAACGGCGCTTTTCCGCAAAGGTACGATCTACTTTAAGGGCGGAAAATACGAAAAGGCTGCCGCTCTTTTTCAGGAAGCCACCGACAAATACCCGGATTCTCCGGTGGGTAGAAAGGCAAGCGCTTGGAAAAAGGAATCCCTGGATCAGGTGGAAGACAATCTTCATTATAAGAATTCGGACAAGGAAAAAAGCAAAGAGGATCTGGAAAACGAAAGATTCGATTAAACTTCCGTTTTGATGAATTCCTCGTCCCGAAGTTCGATGTCGATTCCGAAAAGGTCGTAGATTGCGACGGGAATATCGACGATCGCTTTGATCTTATTGGTCAGAATGTCCGTATATTTTCCGTAGAGGATCGTAGGCACGGGATTGGTCGTATGGACGTCCACGGTCAGATTCTCCAAATTTCCGTGGTCGGAAGTCACGATCAGCTGATCTTCTTCCGGATTCATCGCTTCGGTCACACCCGTCAAAAACGATTCCAGTTCGCCGATGTATTTTTCGGCGGCTTCCCAGTGCATTTTGTGTCCTACCTTGTCGGTGAGAAAAAATTCGTATATGCAAAGAGCGTAATCTTCCCGCTTACAGTTGTCGACGATCGACTTTCCGGTTTCGTACGGATTTCGGATTCGAAACAGATCGTCCGATTCCGCCAGATATCCTCTGGAAAATTCCTTAAGATATTCGTGGGTGATATCCATATACAGACCGGTCCCGTTCCGAAGATCGTCCATTCCCTTCAATGGGCGATCGCTCGCCATTTGAATCAGGGTAGACGCCGAAATATGACGCGGATTTTTTTTGATGTGTTCACCGAAGGCCGGGGTATAGCAGTTCAAAAGATCCGCCTTAAATCCGTGTTCGTTTAGGATTCGCAGAATCGAATATTTGCTGATGATCTTTTTGAGAGTGAAGGTGGGAAAGCCGCTCAGATGACGTTGCAACACCTTGCACGCGTTAATTCCCGTCCAAAGGGAAGTCTGGCCGGTCGCGCTTTGCGGAAGACCTTTGATCCCCAAAGAAGCGTCGGTTTTGAGAAAAACCGTATTCTTCAGGATTTCCGGAGAGTTTGGGGGAATCGGTTTTCCGGCGAGGGGTAGAAAAAACGATTTCGCGTATTTGGAAAACGGATTTGTCGCCGGATCGTCGGGACCGAAGCCGATTCCGTCAATGAACATGTAAAAGATCATAAATTTATATCAGGTTTTCTTCTTTCAGGTTAGACCAAAAGGGCCGATAATAAGAACAGTGACGTCCAACTTTTACATAAAAATCGTCTCGGCTCTAACGCTCATTCTAATCGGGCTGATTCCGGTTTCCATCTCTTTTTTTCACGATGAATCGAAAGAGTCCGCCGCGGTGTTTCCGTTGAATCCGGCGGGAAACGAAGGCCATTTGAAACGGGAGAATTTCCTAAAAGTTTGGAACCAATCCAGAAAGGCTCCTTTGTTCGAAGCGGCTTCCAAGATAGAATCCGCGATCCGCAACTTTCCTCCCGATCGAAACGTTAAAGAATTGGGAGAAACTCTTTTGAAGAATTTGGAATTAAAATCCCTGAAAATCTACGATTCTTCGTATCGGCTCGCGTATGCGAGCGAGGAGACGAAGGAGGTGTTCAACGGGGATTTGAGATTGGGAGATTTAAAGATCGCTCCTTCCGATTTCAATTTCGATCGTTCCGGAATTCCCCTGTATCGTACCCGTAGCGGAGAGTGGTTTCTTTGGATGAAAGGTTTCGCGCTCGGAAAACAGATATCGCTTCCGTTTAATATCCGCGATAAACAGGTGTATTGGATTTTCGAATCCGGCAGAACGGGAAACGATTCGCTGATCGCATCCAACGATCTTCGTTCCTTGAGTTATCCGGAAAATCTGGAAGAGATTCTCGCCGAGTTCAACAAACCAGTGAAGGAATGGAAGGATCGGACTTTATGGGAGAAGAATAAGATCGGAACGAACACGATTTATCTTTCGTACGATAAGGGCTCCCGAACCAAACAGACCCTGCAGATCCTTTTGTTCGTTTTTTTTCTATCCGCAATGTGCGGTTTGGGAATACTTTCCTCCAGTTTAGTACATTCCATTTTAGTTGAACAGGAATTCGATCGTAGAGAGAAGATACTTAGATTGAGAGACGTGTTCCTGAAAATTCTACTTCTTTTGAAGCGGGAGACCTGAGAATTATGATCGGCCTTAAACTTAGGATCGCGTTGCTGACAGTTTCCGTACTTTCCTTTTTTTATTATCTTTTCGTTCCCTATTTTCCGGAAGGCGTTTATTTTAAATCCAGAATACATTCCGTTTTTGTAAACTTCAACGAGGAACTCGGACGTTTGGAGAACGGAATTCGAAATATGAAATCGATGTCGGATCCGGAAAAGATACAGCTCGAATTTCCCGCGATTTCCGGCATAAAGTCGGTTTCGGAATCTGAGCTGACCGGACGCAAGGATTCGGAGGGGAAACTGCTTTCCGAAACCTTAAAGGAAGGCGCGAGTCGTCTGTTCTTTTTGAAATCAGCCCTGGTCCTTTGTATTCCCGATCCTACGGAAAAAAAAATGATCCTTGCGGAAATACGCGAGGATCGGCTGCGGCTTTCCTTTGGAGGTACGGATTCGATTCTCGTCCCCGATCTGAAGTTCGGCGGATATCTGGAGCCCGGGAAACAATATCACGGAATCAACGGAGATCAGATCGCCTCCGTTCTCATATCGGATCTGGGACGCTCTCAAAACGAAGTCACGCGTCTGACGATCGGTAAGTTTCCGTTCATCGGATATTATTACGCGGCTCCGGAGAATTCGTACTCGTTCGTCAAAGGGATCCTGATTCTGAAACCCGGGAACGAAGGTTTGGGATTTTTGTTCTTATCCGGGCTGTTCGCTTTTCTGTTCCTGATCGATTTGACGGTTCGTCTTTTAAGGATGAGACGCGATCTTTTTTCGGATAAGGAAGGCAAGGAGATTCAGGAAATCGTCGCTCATATCTCCAAAGGGGTCAACGGACTACAGGTCGCCAAACAGAAGGCGATCGAACTTTTGGAAAAGGACAAAGGCGAAGAGATCAAAACGCTTTCGTCAGAAGAGGTGGACTTCGATTTAAAAACCTCTCCGATCACTCTTAAAGAGATCAAGAAAGAAGGCTCTTCGATCTTCGTTCTTCCGTTCGAATTGAAGGCTGAGGGGTTTATAACGCCGGCTTTCTTAAGGGATCCGGAAAAGTTCAAAACTCCCGTTACGTTGTCTCCCGATTTGGAACGGAAACGTTCCGAAATATTTAATCCGGAATTGGAGACGTTGATCTCCAAGGTTCGGGATCCGGAGCCGTCCTTCGAACCTGCGAAAACCGAGGAAGCGGATCGGATCCCGTCACGGATCCCGGAACAGGAACCGCCTTTCACGGCGCAATCCAAACGTTTGGAATTGGGGCCGGGATATATGAAATGGCTCAATTCTCTGACCGTAAGGGATCGCAGGAAGATTCTCGAGGTTTTGGACGAGCTGGGTTACGGATTGGAATCTGAATATTCGTTTATTCTAAAATACTACATTTCGGTATTCTCCTATCT
>NZ_NPEF01000069.1 GCF_002811955.1 Leptospira ellisii | reverse complement strand
CGCGGGGGAAGGAAATGGAACGGCCCAAACCGGGATATTCCCGCCTCCAGACGGACATCTTACGTAGAAGATAAATTCTAATAATCGAATATATTAAAATTAGAATGCATAAAATATAGAATACGTGGTGCAGGTTCGGAGACAATATATTCATACGTAATACCGCATCGCGAAGGTTCTAAGGGCGACGTCCAAAAGCAGAACCGCGAGGGCGCGGTAGAGCCAGATTTCATATTCGGTTTCGCGGACTTCCCGCGGAGGTTTTTGAAGCGGATCCTTTTCGAGGGAATCGATCGAGGAGAGGACGGTTTTCATCTCCTCCGGGTCCTCCGCCCGAAAAAAACGGCCGCCCGTGTTCGCCGAAAGTTCCTGAAGAATCTCGAAGTTGATCTCGTAGGAGCTATCCTCCTTTCCTATGCCGATCGAATAGATTTTGGCGCCGATATGTTCGGCGAGATCCGTCGCCGTGACCGGATCGATCTTGCCCGTATTGGAGACGCCGTCCGTGATCAAAACGATCAGCTTGGATCTCGCGCGCGAGGAACGGAGACGATAGGTGGAAAGTATGATCGCGTCTCCGATCGCGGTGCCTTGTTCCGCGACCGTTTCCTCTTCGATCGTATTCAGAATTTCGTTCAACGATTCCCGATCCCCCGTCAAAGGCGCCTGAAGATACGCGGCGCCCGCAAAGACCACGAGACCGAGGCGATCCTGATTCCGCTTTTCGATGAATTTCCGAAGGAGTTTTTTGGAGACCCCGAGTCTGGTTTCCGGAAGAAAGTCCCGGCTGCGGGACATGGAACCGGAGACGTCCAGGGCGATCATGATGTCCACTCCTTCCGTTTCCTCCGGGAGAAAGGTGACTTTTTTACCGGGACCCGCCAATGCGACGACCAAAAAACTGATCGTGATCGGACGCAACAAAGGCAGCAGTTTTCCGAAACGTTCAAGCGAGGAGAGGGAACCGGAGCGCCTGCCCGGAAGACGGATCTCCAGCCTGCGAAGATACATTCTATTTTTATAATATATTATCGTCCAGATCCAGGTCGGAATCAGCAGCAAAAGCGCGTAGGGGTATTCCAGATTCATCGTTTGTCCCAAACCCCCTTCCAATACAGAAACTTCTCCTCGGCATCCTCTTTCGAAAGGAAATCCTGGCCCGGTTTGAATTTTTTTTCCGTTAAAAACCGTTTCCAGGATTGAAGTTCCTTGTCTTCGAACGGAAACTGATCGTATAAAAATCGGAACAGTTCGGCCTCGGTAAGGGCGGAGGTCCGTTTTCCGGAAAGGGAAGCCGACTTTTCCCTAATATAACCGGATAAAGCTCTGGCGAAATCGCGGGCGGGAATCGGATCCTTTTTGAGAAGTTCGTACAACCGCATTTCGTAGATTTCCATACGTTCGAGCATCGGCTCCGCCTGAACGATCGCGTCCAAAGGCGAACGGCGCGAGGAATAGATCCGGTAGCAATAAATACAGAACGCGACCAAAAGAGCGCATAACGCGACCACCGCGCCCAGACGGAACCAATAGGCGCCGGAAAAAACGAGCGGAGGAAGGATGTCCGCGGGTCCGAGGTCGTTGTCCGTAATGGCCGTTTTGACCAAAATTCGTTTTTTAGAATATTCCCTTTTTCCGTTTTTGTCCGTCCAGTATACGGGGATCGAATATTCTCCCGTCACGTAGAACGAGAAATCCACGGACAAAGCCGTCGTCTTTTTTTCGGAAAACAGGATTTCGAACCAGGGAAAATCCGGATCCGAATCGGAATAATGAAGACCGGGTTCCGGAACCCGCACGTCGAGCGAATCCCCTTCCGCCCAACGAAGTTCGTAACGGAACTTCTCGCCGACGAACACCTGTTCAGGCGACAAACTCTCCGTCGCCTGCGCGGGGAGGGAGAAGGAATAGATTAATATAATAAAATATATTAATATAGAGGCGGACGTTCTCATTTCGAAAAATACCGGACCAAGGCCTTGGGTTCCAGTTCGAACCCGGCAAGATCCAAAAACGAATTTTGGAAAAAAGCCCGGAGATTTCCGGATTCGAACTCGGGCGAAAGGGTTCTGCCGAAAAGACCGCCTTCCGTTTTTTCCGGATCTCTGGAATAAAAAAAGGAGGAAACCGCCGCGGGAGGGCGCATTTCGAACGGATCCCGAAAACGGATCGCGTGTAAGGAATAGTGTTTTTTCAGACTGGAATATTTTCTCAGAGAACCGATCCCGATGAAGTCGCTTAACAAATAAACTTCCGCATGACGGTGAACGCGGTCCTTAAGATAACGGAACGGAAGCAGAGGATCCGACTCGCGTTCGACGAGTTTTTTATCCGCGATTTTTTTCAACGCGGGAAGAAGTTCGGTTCGGGAGCGGAGAAATCCCGTTTCCCGTTCGACCCTGTCCGAAAAGGAAACGATCTTGATCCGATTCCCCTTTTGTACGTAAAGAAGGGATAAAAGAGCCAGAACCTGAAACGCGTTCTCCGATTTGGAGAACGTTCCCGCTCCCCACTCCATCGAGGCGGACACGTCGTAAAACAGGATGGCCTGTCTTTCCTTTTCCTCGTAAAATTCCCGAACATACAATTCTCCGAAACGCGAAGTTACGTTCCAATCGATCAGACGCGTATCGTCTCCGAAACCGTAAAGACGCACGTCCTTAAAATCGAGTCCCCTTCCACGTTTCGAACTTTCGGCGCTGCCCGCTTTCTCCCGGAAGGAGCGGGCTTTATTCCCCGGTTCGAGACTGGAGAGTATGGATAAGAATTCCTTTCGAATCATAACGTCTCGATCAAGGAACCGGAGTCGCCTCCACAACCGTGTCGATCAGGGATTCTACGTCCAATTCCTCCGAGACGGCCTCGAAGGTCAAAAGGATCCTGTGCCTCAGAATTTCGGGTAGGGAAACCTTTACGTCCTCTGGAATCACGTATGTTCTTCCGTTCAAAAGGGCATTTGCTTTAGAACTTTTTAATATACTCAAAGAAGCTCTCGGGGAAGCCCCGTGCCGTATATAAGGGATCAATTCGGGGATGGTCCGCTCTTCGGGCCTCGTGTTTCTCACCAAACGGACGATATACGATTTGATCTTCTCCTCGATGAAAACGTCGTCGAGTAATCCGGACAGCTTAAGGATCTCCTTTGAGGAAACCACCTTTTTGATCTTACCGTTTTCGGGATTCAAACGGCCGTGTTGTTCCAGAATGGCGATCTCCTCCTCCAAAGCCGGATATCCCACGTTGACCTTCATAAAAAAACGGTCCATCTGCGCTTCGGGAAGAGGATACGTTCCGTCCTGATCGATCGGATTCTGCGTAGCGATCACGAGAAACGGTCTGTCGAGTTTGTAGGTCTTGTCTCCGATCGTGATCGTCTTCTCCTCCATACTTTCGAGAAGAGCGGATTGCACCTTGGCGGGAGCGCGGTTGATTTCGTCGGCGAGAAGAACTCCTGTGAAAACGGGACCTTTTCTGGTTTCGAATTCCGTCGTCTTAGGATTGAATACCACGGTTCCGACCAGATCGGCGGGGAGAAGATCCGGAGTAAATTGGATCCGTTTGAAATCCAGATCCAAGGCGTTCGCAAGGGAACGGGCCAATAACGTTTTGGCGAGTCCCGGCATTCCTTCGAGTAATACGTGTCCTTGACAGACGAGACAGACCAGA
The DNA here is from genome assembly GCF_002811955.1 of Leptospira ellisii. Classification (GTDB taxonomy): domain Bacteria; phylum Spirochaetota; class Leptospiria; order Leptospirales; family Leptospiraceae; genus Leptospira; species Leptospira ellisii. The sequence goes on along the minus strand of NZ_NPEF01000069.1, from coordinate 14,291 downwards.
ACGTTTCGGATGACTTCGTCCTGTCCCGTGATTTCTTTTCCCAATTCCTTTTTTAAGGCTTCTAGGGTGATTCTGGCGAACTCTACGTCTTCAGCGGAAAGCGGATCTTTTTCCATACGGTAAGAATGGAACGACCCTCGCTCCGCTTCAAGCGAATTCGTTTTTCAAACCGCCGAACGCTTCGGCGGATTATAATCCATTCTTTTTTCCGGGGATTTTCGAAGGAATTACGGCGGGATACGCGCCCGAATCGGATTGCTTTTTTGCGAACGTCCCTTCGACGTTCCAGAATCGACGAAATCGAAACTAACGTTTTGCCTCCCAGTTTCCGGAGCTATTGTTGCCTCGATAACTTCCGGAAATGGAACGGCCTTCCAAGGTCCCCGTATATTTTTGGGAGAAGGGAACGTTACTCCCGATCTCGGAACAACGAGCGCCGGTGCAGGACCGCACGAACTGGATCTGATTTCCTTTCGTAAAAATTCCGCTCAGAAACTCCGGTTTCCCTTTTCCCCAATTGGAGAATTTCAAAGTCCCCTGGAGTCTTCCGTTTTTACCCGCGTAAAACTGCAAAGTACCCTTGTGCGGACCCACGCTCAATTGATAGCTTCCGGTGAAGAGTTTGTCGTTCGCGGAAAGTTCGACCGCGGAAACGGTCTTATCCTCGGGGAAAAATTCTATCTTCTCCACCGTGTCCATGGGGATCTCCTGATCCGGATCGGCGATCTTCAACACGTTCTGATCGATCGACACGAGCATGCCTTGTGTGAACGAACCGCTGTAGGTCACTTTCGCGTTTCGATGAAGACCCGACGAGCCGCAGATCGTCTTGACGAAAAATCCGAGAAGAAAGAATAAAACGGCGGTGGGAACGAAGATCGTAAGATCCCGTTTTTTGGAGGAGGAGGTTTCGGAGCTCATAGGATATTATCGGTGAATTTAAAAAAGTACGCACCTCGGAAAAAGAAAAAGCGGAGGGAAGCCTCCGCTTTTCGGAACGGGAATCCGGTCTACGTTCTCCGTTTCGGATCGTAATACCGGATCGAACTCGGGATCATTTACAACCCTGCATTTCTCCCATCTTTTTGTTTTCGTTTCCGTTGATGTAATAAACCTTTCCGGAAGCGACGGTCCAACAACCGTTTTTCTTGTTGGTTCCCGGCATGATCGGACCTTCGCCCAATTTGGATCCGCTTTCGTCGTATTCGATCGCCTTCGCGTCGCTGACGATCTCGAATTGTTTGTTTCCGTTTTTGTAATACGTAAACGGAATGTCCGGTTTATAACTTCCCTTCAACTCGTTCGTAGCCTCGTCGATGTTCAGGATGGAAAACTGAAGTTTGCCTTTTCCGACCAACTGCCCTTCCTTGTTGAACACTTCTGCGGAGGACATCATGAACTCGTTCATCATTTCGCCCTTATAAGCTGGGTTTCCGTTGCTCCAATTGAATTTCCAGATTCCCTTGCGGGTATGTTCCCTCTGTCCTTCGGCGAAGACGTTTCCGTTTTTATAATATTCTTTCCAGTAACCGGAACGAAGCGCCTTCTTTTCCTTGGGATCCTTTTCCTTTTCTGCGCCCGGTTCCAGCTTAGGTTTATAACCGCCTTCCATCTGGATCGCGGCGTTGTCGTAATACGTCTTCCAAATTCCGGTTTTGAGATCGTCCTTATAAGAACCTTCGCTCTGAACCGTGGTTCCGTCCTTATGATACGAGGTTTCGGGACCCTGTTTTAATCCGTTGGAATAATTGGAGACCTTTTTCTTAGCGCCGTTCTGACCGGGTTCAGCGTAGTATTCGGTCCAACCTCCGTCCTTCTGGTCGTCCTTATAAGAACCTTCCTCGTCCATCAGACCTTCGTTGTTCTTTTTCCAATACGGACCGTTCTTTTTATCTGCCTTATAAACGGTGCTTTCGGTCTGAACTCCGTCGCGTTTGAGTTTTTTCTCCTCTCCTTCCTTCACTCCGCCTACGTAAGGGGTGTCGCGGAGAACTTCTCCGGTTTCGTATAACGTTTTCCAGGAACCTTCGCGTTTATCGTCCTTGTATTCTCCTGTACGGACGAGAACGCTGATCTTTTTCTTGGTCGCGGAATCCTCCTTCTCCTGGTATTCCTTCCAAGGACCGTTCTTCTTGAACTTCTTGATCTGATCCGGTTTTAAACCGTCCAGTTGTTCCGGAGTACAGGGTTTGCCTCCGCAGTCCGTTGTCACCGGACCTTCCGCCTTCATATTGAACGTTTCCTTGTATTTTTCGACGCGGATATTAGGGGGCAGAATTTGGATCTCCTGATCCTTACCCTTGTTTTCCACACCGGGGGCGCTGGCACACGCGGCCGCCATCAGAGCGAACATCGCCAAACAAATTCGTTTCATGATTATTCCTTGCGAATTAAAAACTTCTCGCAAACGATAAGGGCACGAATCGAAAAGTCAAGAAATTCCGGACGCCGGGCGGAACCCCGGGAAAAATTACTTCGGATCCAAGTAGTAGTGAAGCAGAATGAACCGGATAAAAGGGCGGTAACAATCCAAGGAGATATGACCGCTGTCCGCGTACGTATTGCAGGCATAATACGGATCGTGACTCATATCTACGAGCGGAATTCCAGCGGCTTCGTGCATCGGCCGAACGACCCGGAACCAAGGTTCGGGGATATTCAGTTCGTTTAAAACCTTCTCCATAGGAGGGGAAGCGCCCGGTTTTACGAACAGCGCCCTCCAACGTTTTTCCCGAAGCAAGTTTAGGATTTTCTGATAGAACTCGAACTGCATTTCGGAAGGCGCGTACGAAGGATAGATCCAACCTACGGTTTTGCGCGCCGACTCCTGGATTTTACCGAAATCCTTTTCGACATACGCTCCTGCTGGGGAAATGGAATTCCCTTTGTCGTTTTTTAACGTGGCGATCGTCATCTGCTTGAGCATCTCGGCGATCTCCAGGTTTTCGTTCTTGAGGCGTTTGATCACGTTGCCGACGTAGGGTTTGTTGTAACTCACGCCGAACAGAAAATTCCCGAAGTAGTAATTGAAATTCTCCTTACCGAGAACCCACGCGTATTTCAGGATGAAAATCGGATCGAAGCTGTTGGCTAAATTCGATTTTTTGAATGTAGTGCTGTTCTTGTTAAACTGGAACGGATCCGTTTCGATGACCACCAGATCCGGATCGACTCCGCCTTTCGCAAGACCTTCCAAAAAATAAAGATAATACGCCGGAGTTGTGACCGCGGAAGAAAGGTTATAAATGTCCCATTCCGGATAAAACGCCTCCAATTCCGAATTCTGAAAATAAAGCATACGGGACGATCCCATGAGGATCATGAGTTTTTTTTTGCCGGAAGGGTCCTTGGAATATAGTCCGTCGGAACCGTATTTGGAGACGATCTCGCGGAGCAGTTCCTTTTTGACGTCGTAGTAGATGTATGTGAATTCCTGTTTTACGTAATCCCGAACCTGATCCAGGAAAAATAGTTTATCGAAAAGAAAAATCGCTAAAAAGAGTAGGACGGGATACCAAAGGAAGGGTTTGGATTTCAAGGGATTCCCCCGAGAGAATGTGTGGATCGAAAAAAAGCCGGTAAGGACACCGGCTCAGCTTCTTAAAGAAGCGAACGCCTGTCAAATGAAATCAAGCGGTCACCATGTCTTTCTGGGAGAACTGTCTGCGTTTTCTCTGCAGTTCCGCAAACCATTCCTCCGCCTGTTTATGATAAGCGACCAAACGTTTTACGTATTGTCTTCTTTCCTGTAAAAGGACGCGTCTCGCCTCGTGGATGATCTCCTCCACGATCTTCGTATGAAACGTAAAGTGGCTGGAAAAGAGGTTGAAGTATTCCCTCTCCGAAGATTCCCAAGGTCGGGAAGTCACATCGGAATAATATTGTTCGAGTTGTCCGATATCGCGGTCGAAGTCAGATTCGTACGGGGAATTGATGACCGCTATGGTATCGGTGATATCCGTGAGTGTTTGAAAGTAACTTTCTAAATCCGGTAGTTCCACAGGTAAAATCACCTTTCCTATAGGTTCCTTTTACCATCTTTTTTAGAGGCCCTGCCCGTTCAAGATTTTTTCAGGTATTCTCTCAAATGTTTTCCTTCCTCTTCCCATCCTTCCGCGGCCGCTTCGATCCATACGTCGTATTTTTCCCCCAAAGGATAACCCGAGTTCGTGACGATCAACTTGGACGAATGATCGCTTAGGGATTGGAATTCCAGCTTTAGTTCGATGTCTCCGGCGGGATGGTCCTGCCAGCTCAGGATCAATTCCCGAAACGGAACGATCTTCTTATAAATGCCGTTAGTCGTAAGATCGCCTTCCATGCCGAGTTTCCAAGTCCACGCGAAGTTCGCGCCCTCTTTCGGACGACCGGTCACCTTATCCGCGAGCCAATGGATCAATTCCTCGTTAACCGTCACCGCGCTCCAAACTCGGTTCAAAGGATAGTCGAATTGAAATTCCTTTACTACGCTTCTCGTTTCCATACGGGATTCCTTTTAGTGAAAATCTTTATAAAGTTTTTTGAATAGAGTTCGCTCTAAAAAGGCGGGCGCGATATTACGCAGCCACTTGAGAAAAAAACCGGAGCTGTCCATGATCACGAGTCTCGATTCCGGATTTTCCACGGCGGCCAACATTTTCGAGGCGACCTCTTCGGGGGATTTGACCTTTTTACTTTGATGTTGACCTTCGTTCAAAGTTTTACCGTCCCCGTCCAGACCGCTCGCGCGGAGATTCGTCTTCGTATACGGAGGACAAAAGATGATGAAGGAAAGACCTTGTTCGGAAAGTTCTATCCTCGCCGCTTCGAGCGCGGCGTGTAACGCCGATTTGGAGGAGGAATACGCGCTTCTCCCGGGAATTCCGTACAGACCGCTGACCGTGGAAGTGGCGATCACCGAACCTCTGACGAGTTTGATCTGCGGCAAAAGACGCTGGATCAGATGGATCGGACCGAAAAAATTGATGTCGAACGTTTTGCGGAAGGTCTCGATCCTCGTTCCGTCGAAACGCGAATGTGTGGTCACTCCCGCGTTTGCGAACAGAACGTCCACGCTTCTGAAATCTTTGGAAATTTTTTTCACGGCGCGGTCGACGTCCTTTTCGGAAGCGATATCCGTCTGGATATGGATCAATTCCGCGGCGAATGATTTTTTGCGGTTTAAAAGCGCGGGAGAGGTCCGCGAAAGGTTGATAAGAGTGCAATCGATCCCGGAAAGCAGATCCAAAACCGCTTCCCCGATTCCGGAGGAACCGCCCGTGACCACGACGGTCTTCCCTTTCCAAAAATCTGGATTCATTTCGGAGCATTTTGTCCGTTGGAAGCCAAGGTTCAAGAATTTTTTGTCTCTTTAAAAAACCCGGGCGTCCCTTCGCCGGATTCCGTTCGGGCAAAAACGATCCGCGAAAAAACGCTCAGGCCGGGCTCTCCGCTCCGGTCGACGAATCGTATCGTTTCGAAAAATATCGAGTCCGTTTTTAAAACGCGATTCGTCGACCCCGCATCGATCCCTGACGCGGAGACGAAACGGAAAACGGAAGTCCGTTCCGTACAGCTCGATTTCGGCTAACGTAGATCGCGGAGGATCGCCGCGCCGAACCCGGGCCGCGGAAATCGGTTCAATCTTTGTCCGCGCTGATCTCGTCCTGAATGACGCGGGCCTCCGCCCGGAACGCGATATAAGACCAAACCCAAGTGATCAGAATCGTGACCTTGTTTTTGAAACCCACTTGATAGAATAAATGGACGAAAAGCCAAGCCAGCCATCCGAAAAAACCTTTCATCTTAAAAAAGCCGATCTGAGCGACCGCGTCGGTTCTTCCGATCGTCGCCATCGAACCTTTGTCCACATAGCGGAAGGGCTTCCGTTTTTTGTTCTTCAGATCGTTTTGAATCAGAGCCGCGACGTATCTTCCCTGCTGCATCGCGACCGGGGAAACCCCCGGCAAGGGACGTTCCAGCCCTTTTGCGAAATTGGCGATATCGCCGATGACGAAAATCTCCGGATGACCTTCCGGATTACAGAATTCGTCCACGATCACGCGACCGGAACGATCCAAAGGAGCGCCTAACGTGGCGGCGATTCCGTTGGCCTGAACTCCCGCGGCCCAAATGACCGTGTCCGTGGCGATGTTCCGACCTTCCAAGGAAACTCCCTTCGAATCGATGTCCATCACCCTCGTTCCGGTGAGAACCTCCACTCCCCTTTTTTCCAGACGTTTTTTGGCGAACTCGCCCAACTCGGGAGGAAACGCCATAAGAAGACGCGGAGCCGCTTCGATCAGGGTGATTTTGGACAGGGCCGGATCGATCTGATGGAATTCGTCGCGTATGATCTGATGCGAAAGTTCGGCGATCGAACCCGCAAGTTCCACCCCGGTCGGACCTCCGCCGATGATCACGTAATTTAACAGCGATTTTACGACTTCCGGATCCCCCGAAAGTTCCGCCTTTTCGAAGGAAATCAGAAGTCTGTGACGGATTTTGAGCGCGTCCTTCAGATTTTTGAGTCCGATCGTGTATTGTTCCCAACGGTCGTTTCCGAAATAACTGGATTTCGCCCCCGCGGCGACTATTAGATAATCATAATTCGTTGAAGTGTTTTGGTAGAACACCGTTTTGGAGGCGACGTCGATTTTGGTGGCTTCTCCGAGAACAACCGTCACGTTTTCGTGTTCACCGACGAGGGACCGCGTCGGAATCGCGATATCTGCCGGACTTAAAACCGCGGTGGCCACTTGATACAAAAGGGGTTGGAACAGGTGATGGTTTTTTTTATCGATCACCGTGATTTCCAGGAACCGGTTCTGCGAGAGTTTTTTAACGGCCTGAAGACCGCCGAACCCCGCGCCTAGGATGACTACTTTCTTTTTTCCGGATTCGCTCATTTCGAGAATTTTCCTCCCGGACTTAGGTTTTTAAATCCAGTTTTTTGGAGAGGATAAATTCGAGAAAGTCTTCTGCGGTTTCGGAAACGATATTTTGCACCTCGTCGAAATCCTTTAAGGTTCCGTAATACGGATCCGGAACTTCGGAATCTTTTTTGGAATCCTTTTGGAAAAAACGGAAGAGTTGCACTTTTTTTCTTTCTTCGTCCGAAGAAGCCAGATACAAAACGTCCTTCTGATTGGACTTATCCATCGTAAGGATGAAGTCGAAGTCTCGAAAATCCTCCTTGCGGAATTGACGCGCTCGATGGACCAGTTCTATGCCCCGTTTACGGGCGGCTTGCCTCGTTCTCGGATCCGGTAATTCCCCGATATGATAACGGGAAGTGCCGCAGGAATCTACGACGAACGCGGATTCCAAATGTTTTCTCTGGATCAGATCGAGAAACGCTCCTTCCGCAGCGGGAGAACGACAGATATTCCCCAAACAAACGAATAGAACCCTGAATCTGGGAAGAGCCTGCGCGGCTTCCCGTTCGGGAATCGGATTTATTTCGGATTGATCTTCGACCATAAAAATTCCGGAATTCTCTTCATCAAATAACCGAGGATCGCCCACGGGAACCAAGGAACTGTAGCCGAAAGAACTTTGTTTTCAATTCTTTTATGAATTTTATGCGCGCCTAGTTCGACCGGGATTACGAACGGCCTGGACTTCATCTTATTGTTGATCGGAGTATCGATGAATCCGGGATGAATGACAGTGACTGTCACGCCGAACTTTTTCACTTCGGAGCGGAGCGCTTCCATATACGTGGACAAACCCGCCTTGGAAGAGGAATAACTTCCGGAACCGGGAAGTCCGCGGAAGGAAGCGACCGAGGAGATCGCTACGATCTGACCCGATTTTTGTTTTTGAAAAAAGGGAAGCACCGCGTCCGCTCCCGCCATCGCGCCGATGAGATTGGTTTCGATGACTTTTTTGTCCGCTTCGAAACTTCTTCCGCCGAACGAAGAACTGGTGGAAATCCCCGCGTTCAAAACGACCAAATCCAGACCTCCCAGATCCCGGATCAATTGGGGAAGAACGTTGAAATTCCGTTCGAAGTCGGAAACGTCCAAGGTTTCGAAAACGAGTTTTCCTCCCGCGCCCGCGGCCCGGAATTCTTCGACTATCTCCCGTAAGACGTCCTTTCTTCTTGCGGTAAGCGCGACGTTCGCGCCGGAAAGGGCGTAAATTCTCGCCAGCTCTTTTCCAATACCCGAGCTGGCTCCTGTGATGATTACGTTTTTCATATACGGCAACGATCCTGTTAATTCCTAACCGTTTTATCGTTTAGGACGGCCGATCTCAAGGGAAAAAATCCGTTTTCGATTCCGATTTTTCGGTCGGCGGGGATATACAAACGTTTCCCGAAATCCGCTTTCCTCTCTTCGATTCGGGAGAACCGGATTGTATTTTTATAATTCGAGCAATTCGCAATTTCTAAAACGACATGTTTTAATTTGATTTACCGAAAAAACAGCAAGGACATACCTTTGTAAATACGGGCCGGCGCGGCTCAAGAGCGAAAAGAGGCGGTAAGGTGGAATGGACCTGAACCAGCAAGACGAAATCACCCGACTCAAAGGATTGGTCGAATTATACGAACGGATTTCCAAACTCGGCGAAAAGGAACTTTTAGAAGCCGAAAAAACCCTCCAAGCCCAGGAGAACAACGCCGGTATGGCTCGGCTCGAGCTTATGAGGATGAACGAACAGCTCAAATCGATCCGAAACATAGGACCGGATCTTAAAACGAAGGTCATCGCGCTCCTCCACGACCACGAATCCGGGCTCGTCGAATTCAAAAGCAGGATCGGAGAGTTGTCGCATAACAATCCGTTTTTTTATTCCGACTTCTTTAGGATCATATCGCATCTCGAAATCCAGGAGCACGAAGCCAGGGAACTTTGGGAGGACATATACAAACACGGCGAATCGATGAGTTCCTCGCTCGGGAGGAACGTAAACTTCGTGGTGTCCATGCTTGATTACATATTCAGCAAAAACAGGATCATAGAAAACCCCAAAATAGTGGAATTGTATTCCTTCGAGGAGATCATCCTCAACACCGTCATAGACGAGACGAGCGGGATCTATAACCGGAGATACTTCAACATAATCCTCAACAAGGAAATCAACCGCAGTTCGAGATACCAGAGGGATTTTTGCCTTCTCGTATTCGACGTGGATAATTTTAAGATCGTAAACGACACCTACGGACACGGATTCGGAGACGACATCCTTCGACTGATCGCCGGTACGATGCTCTTTTCCTTTCGTCAGGAGGACATCTGCTGCAGGATCGGAGGGGAGGAATTCGCGGTGATACTGCCGGAAACGCCGAGGGAAAACGCGCTCGTGGCGGCAAATCGTTTTAGGAATTATCTGCTGGAAGCGTCGATGAGTCAGTACGGATTGGCCGTGACCGTATCCGGCGGAATCTGTAAATACGCCGAGGACGGAAAGGACACGAACGAGCTGTTTAAGAACGCGGACGCTGCACTCTACAAGGCCAAAAAAAGCGGGAAGGATAAGTTTATCGTTTTTTCTCCCGAGGCCTGATCAATCTTCCGGAACCTTATACTCCAGTTCTCCCGAATATTCCTCCAGTTTGGAGATGAGGATCGCGTTCGTATTGGCGAGTCGATCCGCAAGGATACGCACCATCTTCGCCGAAAAATCGGGATTGTTCAAAAGGAATCTCTCGAGTTGTTGTTTACTTTCGATGATCGCGAGTTCGCAATCCAACAGAGCTTTCGCGGTCGCTGTACGGGGCAGCGCGCGGAACAAAGCCATCTCGCCGAAAAAATCCCCTTTTTTCATGATCGCGAGCCGTTGAACGATGTTTTTACGGGTGAAAAACACCTCCACCGTCCCAGATAAAATCACATACATCGCGTTATTCGATTCCCCTTCCCGAAAGATAACTCCTCCGGCCGGGACCTGGACCTTATTCATTTTTAAACCGACCTAAATAATTTGATTCTTTACCGGAAAATCCCATACTGACAGATGAATCTATAAATCGCACTGGAAAAAGTACAGCCTTTTATGAACCCGAACCTATCCCTTTTTATCGATCTTTTCGGACTTTGTATCCTTCTTTTCCTATGTTCGTTCTCCAAAATCCCGCTTCAAATTGTGCGTGAAACCCCTCCGCAATCGGTAAATTCGGGAAGAAGTTATTCCGTGGATTTTATCCGAGGCCTGGCCATTACCGGAATCGTTTTCATCCACGTGAATTCGTATTATCAGTTTTTCGGTCCGAACGAGAACGTTTCCGCCTTCACGTTGGCGATTTCCAACTTATCCCGATTTTCCGTCCCCGCGTTCGTATTGTCTTCGGGGATTTTCCTCAAACCGGCTCCTTTTAAAGACTACTGGAAACCGAAGATCCTTTCACTGATCGTTCCGTATTTCTTCGTAAGTCTGTTCGCCGCATACGTCAAATTAGGCGTTCTTCCCTCCGTCGGGGAATTTTCGATCGGTTTTCTTTTGGGGACCTGGTGCGCGCCGTATTACTTCGTGCCTTTGTTGTTTTTATTTTATCTCGTCTACCCGACTTTGGAGAAAATAAAGAACGGGCCTACCGCAAGTGCCGGAATTTTCCTGTTCTTAGGGGTATCCCTCGCAATCAATCTCCTCTCGAATCACGTTTTTCTGATATTCACCGACCCTTTGTTGAGGACGTTGGAACCGATCTCACCCACCGGTTTCGTTTTTTTCTTCGTATTCGGAATGTTATCCGGTCGTTGGTTTAAGGATGGTTCCGCTTTTCTGCGGATTTCCTCGGAATTCTCCCCTACCCTACCCTACCCGTTTCGAACCCTGCTTTTTTGGGGATTACTTTCCTATCTCGCCGTCGTTCTCGCCGCGGGAATACTGTGGAAATTCGACTCGTCCAACCATCTTTTGTTTTATCCGGCGGGCATGTTCGTTCTTCTATTTTTATGGGCCGAAACCTCCGCAAAAACCAAGAGACATAGTAAATTCCTGTCCGTTTTCGCCTTTATAGGAAAAAACAGCATGGGGATTTTTCTTTTGCACCCTCTTTTGATCCATTGGATGCACGCTTGGAATCCGTTTGAATACGGTTCCCTTTTCTCTTGGATTATGGTCCCCGTCGTGGCCGCTTTGAACGTGTTTTTACCCCTGATCGTATGGTTCGGAATCGGAAAAATTTCGGAATCGATCCTGAATCGAATCGTAAAACGGAAATGAACGGGCGGGTTTTTCCGGCGTCGTTTAACGCCTTAGACGACCCCACCCCGAAAATCCGCCGTCACATCCCGTTAGAAAATTCCTTTTTAGCCGTTACACCGGAGGCTCGAACGGATTTAAGGGCGTCCCCGTATGCGATCAGTATGTTCAAGGCGAAGTCGATCCTCGCCCTAATATACGCGTCCTCTTTGCCGACCGACTCGGGACCGTTCAACACGTTTTCCGCGTCCCGGACTATGATGTGCTCGGGGATATAACACGGCTTTGTGTTTTTATAACTGCTCATTCTAAGTTCCGAAATCGGATAACTTCCGCCTCGGCCGGCGGAAACCGCCGTCAGCAAGACCGGCTTGTGGCCCAAGGCGGCCGAATTACAATAAAGGATGAAGTTCTTCAAACCGGGGGAAGCCATACCCGAATACTCTGGCGTGACGAAAACCAAAGCCTCGGCTTTTTTAAGTTCGGAATCGATGGGCTTCCAGATCCCGTCCCAATATTCGCCTCCGTCCCAAAATGAATCATCCCAAACCGGCAGCTTGTGGTTTCCCAAATCGAGCACCCACGGCGTATGCCCCAAAATTTCGAGGCGGCCGGAAATCCAATTTGCGACCTTTGCCGATTGGGAAACTTTTCGGTGTGGTCCTGCGATGATGGCTACATTCATATATTCTCCGTATATACGTTTAGCTTATTTATGTTTTGTTTAGTCTTTGATGCCGTATTTCTTTTTGAGCGCGGATAACTCCCTTAAAAACCTATCCTTCTGTTGTTGAGTCAACTTTTCGAGACGGACTATTACTTTGACCGGGCCTGATTTGCGGGGTGAAATCATTTCACCCCCTCTGCCTTCTTTTTGTTTTAAAAGTTCTTCTAGATTTTTTACGGAGGCGTCTTTGCCGGACTTGATCAGATCTGCGACGGATTTCTGGTCCAACCTGGCGATGGAGCTGAGTTGTTTGACGTAACGTTCCGTGAAACCAAGAACCTTAGCTACTTCCTCCGCGGTTTTTTTTCTCTCCTTGCGCAAAAACTGGATGGCTCTGCCCACCTCCCAAGGATTCAGGCTTTTCCGTTTTTCATTCTCCGCCAAAGCCATTTCAAAACATTTTTCCTCCGAAGCGGCCGTCTCTATGGAGGGAATCGTGTTCCACTTCAACACTTTTGCGGCCTGAAACCTTCTTTCTCCGGCGACGATCTGGTATTTTTTTCCCGACCTACGCACGACGATCGGCTCGATCAAGCCGAGGCGTTTCATCGACTCGACGAGATCGGATACGTCCTCTTTTCCGAAAACCCTGGGCTGCGTAGGATTGGGCATGATATCCGAAATCTGTATTTCGGTTTTCGAGGATTCTTTTTCGCCGAAGGCAGTCAAAAGATCCATACCCGCAAATTCGGAACGTTTAGCCATTTTTAATCCTCTCCGTCAATTCGTCGGCAAGCGAAACGAACATCTGCATGGCCTTGCCGTCGTAGTCGCCAAGCAGCTTTTTTTTGGCCTGAGCCTGCGGAATCGACTCCCTTCTATAAATGACGGTTTCAAAAACCCCGAAATATTTTCGGATCGCATCCGCAAGCCCTGCGAGAGCCCTCGCGTCCTCATACTGATTCAAAACCGCGCCCAAAAGGTTGAGTGAAGGATTGGCCTTTTTTTTGATCTTCAAAATGGTCGAATGCAGATCTTTTAAACCCTGTACGCTGAATGCACGGGTTTGAATCGGAATCAAAACGTGATCCGCCGCGATGAGCGCATTCTCCAAAATGAGACCGAGCGAAGGCGGACAATCGATGATGATATATTCATACGCCGAACGCACCGGCTTGAGGGCGTCCTTTAAAAGTTCGAAATCGTCCCTTTCGTATGGAGTCGTAAAATTCGCCAAATGGATCGAAGACGGAAGCAGGTCCAAACCCGGAGCGAGGTTAATCAAAAGATCCTCGACCGGAACCGGCTCCTCTCCGCGATAACCGAGCGAGTGAAACACGGAGCGCTCCACCGAACCGAAAAAAAGCTGGGTTATGTTGGCCTGTGCGTCCCAATCGACGAGGAGAACGGGCGCCTTTTTGGAAAGCGCTTCCGCAAGGGAAACGGAAAGCGTCGTCTTGCCCTCTCCGCCCTTTTGGTTGGAAACCGCGATGATCGCTGAATCGTATACGACCGAATCCGCTCTTTGAAAATATCTATCCAGCGTCTCCTGCGAGAATTTTCCCTTACCCGAGGCGGGAATTTTCCATTCCTTGACCTTGGATAAAAAATCCTCTTCGGAAGCGATTTCGTATTCTTCCAGAATTTGTTTGACGGTAAGAATTTTCGAGCTCATCTGTTTCGACTTTAATGAGCAGGATGATTCGGACAAGCGCCGATTGTCAAATCAATACTATGTCTCTTTGTTCCGACAACTTCAAAAAACGGAATTGCGTGGGTAGGGGAGGGCGGTTATTCTGCCATGATTCCCGGACGTTTTCGTTTCCGGGGGTGAAATGGTTTCACCCCATTACTCATTTTTCGACAGAATAAAAATACGATCCCATGAGCATAAATACAAACTTTTTAAAGACATCATCCGCAATCGCAATTCTTCATCTCGCACTGATCTCTCCGGCAAACGCACAATCGGATCCCGCACCCAACGTCGAACCTCCCCGTATCGTCCAGGAAAAGGAGAAACCGTTCGAAGAATCCGATTCCTTCCTAAAAAAGCTGATGCGCCAAAGTTCGATAACGTTGCTCGGCGGAAGAAACGGCGGGGTCAACCTTTTCGAAACCGGAACCAAATACGCCAATTTATCCGGACTACGCGGCGGCTCGAGGATAACCTACGAAAGGAACTTTAACTACGCGGGCCTGGGGTTTACGCTGCGCTGGAAACGATGGGAAGCCGATATAAGCGGACGAACGACCGGTTGGTATGTGAACGCGGGAGAGGGGAGGGACGAGGACTTCTTCTTGGGCGATCCTACGATCGAACGCGGAACGAAAATTTCCACACGCGAATTTTCGTATTACGATACGCCTTACACCTTCATCGGTTCGAGAAACTTCGCGGACGGGAAAGGCAGATTGTCCACGAGAAACGTGGTTTTGGATCCTTCCGGAAAATATGCGTTCACTTCCGAATCTAACGGAAATACGGTGT
>NZ_NPEF01000068.1:1459-18146 GCF_002811955.1 Leptospira ellisii | reverse complement strand
AATGAAGATTGATCTATGATAATAAAAAGATTGTGAGTCTCGAAACTCGAAAAAAACGACGCTGCCGTTTCGAAAAAAGCCGCGATCGCATTTTTTGGGGATTTCAATATGAAAACTGTTGCCACATTCCTTCCCTTGAGAAGACTATATGAGATCGCGGGAATTTGACCCGCCTATATAAACACTCCTGGAAAGAAGCTCTATGCCCGAGTTTGATTCGATCGATCTTATGAATTATGCAGTCTACGGGAACGAACAAGATCCCGAATGGGCTGATATACGGAATTATATCAAGTCCAGCGCTTCGGCTCAAAGGGAATTGGAAGAATTAAAACGTTCCATTCCGACGAACGCAAGAAAACGAAGAGAGCCGTTGCGCCCTCAGGATTCCGGAAGGGAAAGAACTTATTCCCAAGAATCCGCTTCCGACGCGAGAGATTCGAATTCTCCGGAGGAAAAAAAGAAATGGTGGTCTATTTTTACGGGGGAATAAAATGACTCCCCTCGTTATTCCAGTGAGGGGAGAAAAGAATCGATGGAAAAGGAAGCTCAGACATATTTAAGATTGAAGCAGTTTGTCGCGCCTTTTTTAGGTTTCGCTGTGAATATCAACGCCTACGGAACGGAACATATCGTTCCGGACGGAAAATTGATTCTTGTGAGCAACCACAGATCCGATATGGATCCGTTCATTCTTTCCTACACGTTTCCACGTTATATCTCTTGGATCGCCGCGGATTACACGTTTCGAATTCCCATCTTTAAGGATCTGGCGAAGTTGGCAGGCGGAATTCCGATGGCGATCGACGGTAAAATTTCGATGGCAAGCATCAAAATGGTGCAACAGGTTTTTAAAAACCAAGGTGTTCTCGGAATTTTTCCGGAAGGTCACGACTATATGGTCAAAAACGATTTCTCCGGTCCTATGGTTAAGTTCCACGACGGTTTTGCGGCTTTTTCGATCCGAAACAAAGTGGATATCCTTCCTTCCGTAATCGTTCCCACCGAAGAAAGTTATTCCGATATTCCCATTCCTTCCCTCGTCCGTTCTTTTATGGGAATGCCCAAAGAAGTCTGCGACATCAAACGAAGGTCGATTTACAAAAAAGTGAAGGTTCTTTACGGACCTAAGATCGACCATCGTCCGTATCTCGAAGGAAAACTCGAAGACAACCTGATCAAACTTTCCAACGAAGTCCGTCTTCGTATGGAAGAACTTCAAAAAACCGACGTCGCTTAATAAAAAACCGGAGTTCAGCCCCGACAAAACTCCGGTTTAGGTTCGAATCCTTTGCGCGCAAATCGCGCCGCGGAACGCGGACGTTTGACCGTGGAATCCGGATTCCATCATAAAATTCAATATTTCTAATATTCTAAATTTCGACTTGTCCGGAAAAGATCTCCCGGGCAGGACCGGTCATCAGAACGTGTCCCGATTCCTGCCATTGGATCCGTAACGTTCCTCCGCGCAGATCGATCCGAACGTCTTTTCCGGATCGGCCCGTCAAGTTACCGGCGACCATCACAGCACAAGCCCCGGTTCCGCAAGCGAGGGTTTCGCCCGCGCCGCGCTCCCAGGTTCTTTGATACAGATGATCTTTTCCGCGCACGGTGACGAATTCGACGTTGACCCTGCGCGGAAATAAGGAATGTGTCTCGATCAGAGGCCCGATTTCCCGTACCGGAAAACGATCTCCGTCCTCCACAAAAATGACGCAGTGCGGATTTCCCATACTTACGGCGGTGAATTTCAGATTTTTCCCGGAAATTTCCAGAGGTTGTTCGATGATGGTTTCCTCGTTTTTCCATTGAACCGGAATTTTGGAAGGAATCAAAATCGGCTTCCCCATATCGACGCTGACCAGATTCACCTTATTGGCGGAATCGACGCTAAGATCCACTTCCAGAACTCCGGCGCCGGTTTCGATTTTGGGATTCTTGGAATTCGTCAGACCGTGATCGTAGATATATTTCGCGACACAGCGGATTCCGTTTCCGCACATTTCGGAGGAACTTCCGTCCGAATTGTACATATCCATCATAAAATCGCCTTTGTCCGAATTTCGGATGAAAATCACCCCGTCGCCTCCGATTCCGAAATTACGATCGGATAATTTTTGGATCTGTTCGGCGTTCAGACGTATGTCCGCTTGAGTGGCGTCGATATAAACGTAATCGTTGCCGATTCCTTCCATTTTCGTAAATTTAACTGCGGCCACGGAAACTCCCTCGTGTATGAAATGATTCTATCTTTTTTTAGACGGACGCCGAGGGAATTCAAAAACGGGAAAAACGATCTTACTTTTTTCTGGCTTTTCCGGGTTCGCCGGGAGACATTGAAATTCGGCGTTCCGTCCGAGGAGCTTTATTTGAACCGAACCTGTTATCTTTGTGCAAGCGATCAAAATTCCACCGTCTTCGTGGAAAACGGAATCGACATAGTCCGTTGTTCGAATTGCGGTCACGTTTTTTCCACATACGAACAGGAGGAACACTACGAAGGTTACTGGGACGACGATTCCTCTTACGACCTCGGCTGGTGGGATCTCGCGCACAGGGAAATTTACGAGGATTTTATCGGAAAATTTCTAACCGCTTCTTCCGGAAGAATTTTGGACGTAGGCTGCGGACTCGGCTTTTTCGTAAAACGCATCGGTGAGAGAAAACCGGGTTGGGAAGCGATCGGTTACGAAATTTCGGAAAAAGCCGTACGATTCGCCAAGGAAAAAAACGGACTCAAGAACGTGTTTCCCGGCATCGTTCAAAAATCGGGAATTCCTCGGGAATCCCTGGATATCATCACACTTTGGGACGTGATCGAACACATTCCCAAACCGCATAGTTTATTAGAATATTTGCATTCTCTGTTAAAACCGGGAGGAATCCTATTTTTACAGACGCCGAACTTTCCGATCCAACTTTTTAAGGCGAATTTAAAGGTTCTTCTGAAAGGTATGAAACCGGACGGACATTATCTCGAAGCCAAAGACCATATCAACGATTACACCGAAAAAACGATGGGACTGCTCGCCGGACAAACGGGCTTTAAAGACTGCAGATTCACGATCCTAAAACCGATTGCGTCCGTATCCGGAAGCGGCGGCGGAAAATTGGGAACACTTTTTAAAAAGACCTATTACTACGCCACGAAAACGATCTGGCTTTTGAGTTTCAAAACGGTGAACCTGAACAACACGTTATTTGCCGTTTTAAAGAAATAACTTTAACGCACTTCTTATATCGTTCGTTTCCGTGTACGTAGTTTCTCCCGTTCCGGAGGAAGCCGAAATGCGGATCCGTTTCTTGGCGGTTTGAGGACTGCGGGAAAAAATCGAACTCAAATGAACCGCGGGAATTCCGTATTTTAAGGCTCCTTCGACGTCGTCCTTCAGGGAATCTCCGATCATCGCGGAAACCGATTCGCGTAAAACGAGTTCTTTCGCTTTCGTAAAAAAAAGTTCGGAAGGTTTTTCCTTTCCCACCTCTTCCGAACTCAAAATCAGATATCGGATCGACTTCGGAAAAAGAACCTTCAACTTCAAAAGCTGCGTGCGCAAGTTTTCGTTTGTACAGAATAAGAGTTTCTGTTTTTCGGAAATCGACTTCAAAAGCGAAAAGGTCTCCTTGTATTCGGAGGCGTACTTTAGTTTTCGTACTTTGATACCGCTTTGAAAGAGGGAAAAATAATCCGACTCCAACTTCAGAATCCGATCCGGTTCCAATTTTCCGAACTTGGAAACGCATATCTTCTTAAAATAAATCAATCGAAGACGGTTGGACGGGGAATCGTGCAGATCGGCTTTGACTTCCTTACGCGCCGCGTCGTATAACTCCGAAAATTCGACCGCGGATGCAAAACCGTATTTTTTCGCGTTCCGGCTCATAAAACGGATCGCGGATTCGTAGATCGAAACCGAATCGACGAAAGTATTGTCCAAATCCAAAAAAAGAGCCATTCCTTGAAGAAGAATCTTTCCGATCGCCGGCGCAATTCTTTTCCTTCTTTTTCCTTGCGCGAATTCGAATTCGATTCATCCTTTCATCGATGGAAAAACCGGATCCGAAACCGATCACAAGAAAATCCTTCCTTACGATCGTCGCGGTTTGCCTTTCCGCGATCGGCGGCGTTTGGTTCTTAAAGTTCAGAAATTTCATCTCCGGAAAAATCGTAGGACCCGATCCCGAAATCGGTCATAGGATTCGATCGAACGCGGAATGGAATTCCTCCGTTCTTCCCGACGCGGAAAATTCCGAAACGATCGACGTTCTCATCTTGGGGGGAGGGATTTCCGGTCTCGGCGCCGGTTATTATCTGCGTCGTTTCGGATTTTCGGATTTCAGAATTTTAGAACTCGAATCGGAACCTGGAGGAAATTCCAAATCCGGAAAAAACGAAATCGGATCGTATCCCTGGGGAGCGCATTATCTTCCGCAACCCAGCGAAGAATCCGTATTAGTCCGCAAATTTTTGGAAGAGAATCGGGTGATATTAGGAAAGAACGAACGGGGAAATCCGATCTTCGACGAACGTTATCTTTGTTTCGATCCGGAAGAGAGGATTTATTATCAGGGAAGATGGAACGAAGGATTATTCCCCGGAGGAGGAACCGATTCGCCCGCCGGAGCCGAAGAGAAAAAGTTCAAAGAACTGGTCCGTTACTGGAGAAATAAACGGGGAAAGGACGGTAGGAAGGCGTTCACGATTCCGATCGATTTGTCCTCGCGGGATCCGGAAATTTTAAAACTAGATCGCATTCATTTTTTTGAATATATTAAGGAGCAGGGATTTTCTTCGAGGGAACTTTTTTGGTTTTTGGACTACTCCGTTCGGGACGATTTCGGAGGATCGATGGATACGGTATCCGCTTGGATAGGTCTTCATTATTTCTGTTCGAGACCCGTCGACGAAACGGGCGAGGATCTGACTCTTTTGACTTGGCCCGAAGGAAACGGATTTTTGGTGAATCGTTTGAGGGAAGCCGCGGGGGATCGGATTCAAACGCGTACTCTCGTGGAAAAGGTCGCTCCTTCCGGAACGAAACGGGCCCGTTTCGAAGTGCGGACATATTCCGTCGAAACGAAAAAACAAAACACGGTTTTTTGTAATTCCATCGTGTATGCGCTTCCTTCGTTTACGAGAAAATACGTTCTCGGAGAAAAATCGGGATCGGCGGAAGGATTGACGTATTCCCCTTGGATGGTGGCCAACTTAACCGTGGATCGGGTGCCGACGGGAAAAGGAATTCCGCCCTGCTGGGACAATGTCGTTTATCAAAGCCCTTCTTTGGGTTATATCGTGTCCACACATCAGGATCTTCGGGCCGGAAGGGAACGATCCGTTTTGACTTACTACCAAGCCTTCGGACAAAAGGATACGGTTTCGACCCGAAAAAAAATGATGAGAACGAGTTGGTCGGAATGGAAGGACTCGATCCTCTCCGATCTCAGAAAACCGCATCCGGATATCGAAAAAAGGGTCCGCCGTCTCGACGTAGCCGTTTATGCGCATGCGATGATCCGACCCGTTCCCGGTTTCCTGTGGGGAGAACAAAGACGCAGACTTGCCTTGTCTTATCCTCATCTTCATTTCGCCCATTCGGATCTGAGTGGAATCTCCATTTTCGAAGAATCGCTGTTACGCGGACACGACGCCGCGTTGAAAATTCTCGCGGAAAAAAAGGCGTGAATCGGAAACGTTGGATCTTCAACCCGAGGCTGGATCTCGCGTTCCTCATTCTTCCCGGAATTTCCGCCGTATTTTTACTTTTCGCGCTCAACGGCGGCGGCGTATTGCCGAAGGAAATTTCACCATGGACTTGGTTCGCCACCGTACTTTTGATCGACGTCGCACACGTTTATTCCACCTTATTCCGTTCCTATTTCAACGAGGAGGAATGGAAACGGAAAAAGACCTTACTCGTCTTCGTTCCGATTTTTTGTTTTTTATCTTCGACGGTTCTTTATTCGTTCGGAGCGGTTTGGTTTTGGAGAATCATGGCCTATGTCGCCGTTTTCCATTTTATCCGCCAGCAATTCGGATTCGTGGCGTTGTATCGAAAGAAATTTCCCTCCGATAAGATTCCGTTTCGATTGGATCGATATACGATTTATCTAATGGGAGGAATACCGATTTTATACTGGCATTTCACCGATCAAAAACGCGAATTTTCCTGGTTTATGGACGGGGACTTTTTGACTTATCCGATTCCCGCGTTCGCACAATCCCTTTTATGGTTCGAGCACGTCTGGCTTTGCGTTTATATTTCGATACACGTATATTTTTTCTTTCGTTTCGGAATTTTACCCTTGGGAAAGATCCTGCTCGTGCTCAATACTTGGGCGGTTTGGTTTTTCGGAATCGTCTATTTTAATTCGGATTTTTCGTTCACCGTTACGAACGTGGTCAATCACGGAGTTCCGTATATCTTTTTGTTGTTTTATTACACTTTACGAAATCGTTCCGAAATTAGGGGAAAATTTTCCCGAATCCGATCGACCGTTCCGCTTTTATTTTGTTTTTTAGGAGTGCTGTTTTTATTCGCTTATGCGGAAGAATGGGTTTGGGATAGTTTTATCTGGAAAGACCATGCTACGATTTTTAGAAACTCGAGTTTTTATACGGTTGAAATTCCGGACTTCGCCGCTTCGTTATTAATTTCCGCGCTCTTTCTGCCTCAGTTTACCCATTATATTCTAGACGCGTTTCTTTGGAAGGTCGGAACTCCGAATCCTCAACTTAGAAACTTCTTTGGAATTTCCGAAGAGTAGCGGATTTCCGAAGGTTTTTTTGAAATTCGAACACATTCAGACCTGACTTCCTTTTTTAAATAGACAATCCAGGTTTTCCTTCCATAATGACGAAAAAGTTAAACAGGAACTAATCCATGATTATCGTAGAAGGAATCGACTATTTCTTAATACCTGCGGAGAACCCGGAGTCCTCTGCGAAGTTTTATTCTGATATATTCGATTTCGAAACCGTGGATGAAAAATCCGGAGAATACGTTGTGATGGGACTGGATTCCATAAATATTCGTCTTCAGAAAATTTCCGGTTTCAAAAACTCTCTTGGAGAGAGTAAAATTCCCGTTCTTAGTTTCGTTCTTGATGTGGATGATTTTACCGAAGCGATCGCCGAACTGGAAGAAAACAAAATTTCCATCGTTCGTGGTCCCGAAACCAATAGTACCGGAGAATTTCTGCACTTCCTGGATCCGTCCGGAAACGTTCTGGAAATCAGCTATAAAGACTGATCGAAATTTCATCGATTCGGTACAATAAAAAAGCCTCTCTTTGAGAGGCTTTTTTATTCTCCAAAGCGCCGAGTCTTTTTCCCGAATCAGCTAACCTTGTCGATGAACGTACCTTTGACTTTGTAGAAATCCCCGTTTTGACCGGCCTCCACCGAGAAAGCCCTCTTATCGCTCACGTTCGCTAACTTATTTTCATACGGCTCGGTGTGGATCATCCCCTCTTCCTTAGGGATTTTCCTTGTATCCTTGACTCCCTTTTCCGGAAGCCCGAGTTGAACTGAGGAAACTACCTTCATAATGCGACTCCTAATCGAACTCTACCAGATCTTGGCAAAAATCCAAACATTTTTCTGCGGGAATTTTCCCTCCTGCGAGAAGATTATTGAAAACTAATCTTACAATTACCCTTTGCGGAAGTCACGAAATACTGAACCGCATAATTATCCGCGAAATTGATGCTGGGGTTATAAACGGGTGCAGCCGTGGTCCCCATTTCCGCAGTCGTACAACTGGTGGAAAAATAAGTAACCGCGATCAGATTATCGCACTCAAAGGTTAAAATGGTCCCGCCTGCTTCCCTCAAATTGGAACGGAATGCCTTCGTCGAAAAATCCTCGGTGAATTTGATCGTCTGCGAATCCGGATAATTGACGGCAATTTCATCTCCGTGAGTATTCGCATAGGCCTTATAACAATCCACATAAAACCGCCTCGCGGAACAGTTGAAACCGTCCGTTCCGTAGACGGTGTCGCAAATCCCACCCGTTTTCGAAACGGTCAAAAAACCCGCCTTCGCACCGTTCGGGACCGTAGTGATGATTTCTTCGGTGGTCGCGGACAAAACGGTTCCCGCAAGATCATTGAACATTACAATGGAATCGACCGGACTAGGCGCGAAATTCCTACCTTTGATCGTAATCTGCGTGCCGGTATAGGAAACCCCGTTCGATTGAGGAGGAGAACCCGCCGGAGGATCGATGGAAGTGATCACGGGACTCCCCAAACCCAAATCACCGAGCAGTTCGCTGTCGGATTTTTTTTCGCTGCATCGTGAAAGGGAGAAAAGGGAAAGGATCAGGATCAAAATTGTCGATTTATGTAGCATAAATTGTAACTTGGACTCGCAAAATTTACGACGGCCACCTAGTTTATCGGAGCAAAAAGGTTTCGGCAAGAATTATTCTGCCTGAAAAATGGTGCTGAAAATGAGCGAATCTTCCACCGTAATTTATACGAAAGAACAGGACATAACGGTCATCCTACTCAATCGACCCGAAAAAAGAAACGCGATCAGCAGGGAACTTCTTTCCGCACTCCACGAATCGATCGTAAAAGCAAAAAACGATTCCGGAGTAAGAGCCCTCGTGTTGGGGGGAATCGGTCCTTCCTTTTGTGCCGGAGCCGATCTCAAAGAAAGAGCAACCATGTCTCCTCAGGAAGTAAAACGTTTTTTGGAGGATCTGAAAAACTGTTTTTTGGAACTGGAAAATTTTCCGTTACCTACCGTTGCCGCTTTGGATGGAGACGCGTTCGGCGGAGGATTGGAGCTGGCACTTTGTTGCGATTTTATTCTGATGAAAAACGATATCCGGGTCGGTCTCACCGAAACGCGTTTGGGAATCATTCCCGGAGGAGGAGGCACACAAAGACTTCCCCGCAGGATCGGAATTTCCAAAGCCAAAGAGATGATCTTTACCGGAAAAACAGTGGACGCTTCCACCGCGCTTCACCTAGGACTTGCGAATTCGATCTGGCACGACTTCTCCTTACCAGCCGCCAAAATGTTCGCGGAAGAAATAGCGACTCATGCCGCGCCGATCGCTCTTCAGCTTGCAAAGAAAGCGATCGAGGAAGGTTATGGTCAGGATATAAACACCGCTCTCAAGACGGAAAGTAAATACTATAACGAAACCTTGAAAACGGAAGATCGGTTGGAAGCGTTAAAGGCGTTTCAAGAAAAACGAAAACCGATTTTTAAAGGAAAATAGATGATTCTCACGGGAAAAGAAATTCAAAAGCGGATCGGAAAAGAAATCGTTATCACGCCTTATACGGAAAAACAACTCAATCCGAATTCCTATAACCTCAGACTTCACGAAGAACTTTTAGTTTATACCGAACTTCCGTTGGATATGAAAAAGCCGAACCCGGCGGAAAAACTGATCATCCCCGAGACTGGTCTTCTTTTAAAGCCCGGCGTTCTATATCTGGGAAGAACATTAGAATATACGGAAACACATGACTTGGTTCCGATGCTGGAAGGCAGATCTTCGATCGGACGTTTGGGAATGCTCGTTCACGTAACGGCCGGATTCGGCGACGTGGGTTTTAAGGGATTTTGGACTTTGGAAATTTCGGTCATTCAACCTCTGGTAATTTATCCGGGTGTGGAAGTTTGTCAGATTTTTTATCATACGGTTGAAGGACAAATAACGGAATACTCCTCCGGAAAATACCAGGCCAATCAGGGAATTCAACCTTCGATGTTATACAAAGACTTCGAGAAGTAGAATTCCTTTCTTTTTTGTTGACTTTATCGGCGATCACTCCTAAATTTTGACCTCACAATATTATTTTGGAGAATGGAATGACCAGATTTAGAACGATCGCAATTTTTCTCGCGTTTGCGTTTCTTGCCGCGCCTGCGTTTGCCGGCGAAGAGGATGCAATTCTCGGAAAATGGTGGAACAAAGAAAAAGACGCCCAAGTGGACGTGCACAAATGCGGTGCAAAAATTTGCGGTAAGATCATTTGGCTTAAGGAACCGGTTTATCCTGCGGGAAGCACCGAAGGAACTCCCGGAACTCCAAAAGTGGACGTTCACAACAAAGACGAAAGTTTACGCACTCGCCAAATCATGGGAATGGTTTTTTTGACCAACTTCACCTATGAAGGCGAACAAATATGGTCCGGAGGAAGAGTTTACGATCCGAAAGGCGGAAAAACTTACGATGGAAGATTGACGCTGAGAAACGCGGATACTCTCGATCTGAAAGGCGGCTACAAAGTGGGCTTCATGATGATCGGAAAAGAATCTTCTTGGACTCGCGTAAAATAAAAAGAACGGTTTCGAATTTTTGAAACTGTTTGAGATCCTATAGTATTTTCGAAAATAGAATCTCTCCGTTTTGTAGAATCGGAGAGATTCTTTCCTTCCTTTCCTTTTAAATTCAGATCTGATTTTCTATCTTTTTCAGGATCTTTTTTGCGTTTTCGTTTTGCGGATCCAGATCCAACGCCTTAACCGCGAATTCTTTCGCTTTGGCGTATTCCTCCTGGAGACGATACAAATCGGAAAGATTGACGAGATTATTCGCGTGATCCGGTTGTTTGCGGGCCACTTTTTCGGATGCGGAAATCGCTTCCGATAATCGACCCAGCTTTTTATTCGCTACGGAAAGGTAATACCAGTATTCGTTGAGATCGGGATCCAATTCCAAATATTTCCCCAATATCTCCACGGCCTTTATATAATCCTTATCCTTAAAACTCAAAAGACCAAGAAGTTTTATCACTTTCGAATCTTCCGGCGTCTTGGAATACAAATCCTGGAGTTCGTCGATCGCCTCTTTGATGTTTCCGTCCTTATACAATTGACGCGCGTGGGAATAGGCGATGTTCCAATCCGAAGGATCGTCGTGGAACGACTCGTTCAAACTCCGATCCGCATCGGAATTTTTTCCGTTGGTATCGGACGCGAGAATTCCGTATTCGATTCTTAACAGGGATAAATCGTCAGTGATCTCTCCGTTTTTGTAGATCAACTGCTCGATCTGTTCCAAGTTTCCTTTTCCGGCTTCCACACTTCTTAAAAAGAGGGTTTCGTCCTCGTTGATCGATCTCGTTTCCTGATCCGGAGTAAGATCCAAATCGTCCTTACCGTCGGAGCCGATGATCAGAACGTCGTCCGGTCGCAAAGTAGTATTAAAAACCTGAAACGCATATTCAGATTCCAATCCGATTTTACGCAACATTAAGGAAGAATCCAAAAACGTCGCCCTTCCGTCCCGGTAAAGCACTGTAAAAGGATGTTCCGCGTTGAAATAAAACGCTTTTCCAGTTTCCTCTTCGATTAGAAAAACCGTAGCCGAAATCACCATACTGCCGTTAAACGATTTAAAGACCGCGTTCACTTCCTCGTAGGTTTCGGTCAGCCATTGTTCCGGAGTAGTATCCAGGACCTTATTTTCCGCCGCGGAGCGCGCCAAAATGGAATTGATCACAACCCCCATAACGAGCGATCCGCCGGCTCCCTGCATCGATTTTCCCATCGCGTCCCCGTTCATCGCAAAGACGTAACGTTTAAAGGAGGAGGGGGTTCCCAAACGTAAATTTCCGGTGACGCAGATATCCCCGCCTAAGTCCGCGCGTTTTCCCTTAAATTCGAACTGTTTCTTCTGGCGAAGCAGAAACTGAGTGGAGATCCGCATCGACTTACTCGCGTTATAGTTTAAGGGTTTTGCAAGAAGCGAAGTAAGGAAGTAATCCCCGTCCTGTTGGATTTTTAATCTTTGAAATTCCTCTATCCTTTCGGAAAGTTCTTCGGTCCTATGGCGGACTTTCGTAGCCAAATGTTCCGCGTAGTCCTGAAGTTCCTTTCTCGCGTCCCGGATCGAAGAAACCATGTTGTTAAACGAATCCGCCAAAAATCCGATCTCGTCCTTGACCCGGATGGGGACCTGTACTTCGAGGCTTCCGTCGTTCACCTTCTCCACACCGCTCAATAAATCGTTCAAAGGAGAAACGAGACTTCCCCTAAAAAAAAGCGGAAAAAGAAGAATGATGACTATGATGACCACGCCGAGAACTATGATCTGCTTTAAGGCGGTGGGGTGCATAAATTCCCGATACGCGCGATACGAAAATCCGACTTCACTGACCGAATCGTTCTGCGGATCGTATTTGATGAATCCGATATAATGATTACTGCGGTGATCGATTTCCTTCTTTCTATAATATCTGGTATAGGACGGGGCGAAGGGTCGGAAGTAGTTCAGAACCTCGTCCTTTAACTTTTCCGGCGTCACCGTTTTTCCGTCCCATTTGCAGAAGTTCCAACGATACTCCAACGAGATCCGGAACATTTTCACCTCTTTGGCTCCGTCCAAATAACTCCTTCCCTTGGCGCAAAAATCCTCGGGAAATATATTATCCAACTTATTCGAAGCCACGAAGACATACAGACCCAAACGGGAAAGTTCCTTATTTAGGGCGGACTTTAAGGACTTTCCCTCCAAGTCAGGATTTTCTTTTAGGAAATTCACGATCGAATAACGATAACCGCCGAAATTCTCGTGTGAATGTTCCGCAAGATCGAGGACGGCGTTTCTGAATCCTTCTTCGGGAAGATTGAAAATCCTCTCGTAGAGCATCGTATTCTTAAAATCGATCTCCAATTGTTCTTCGTCGGGATGAATTTCGGAATCGAACTTCAGACGATCGATCGAATCTTTTTTGCGATCCCATCGGACGATGTACGAAATTCCGTCCTCCACTTCTCCTCCTTCCAAAGCGCGTTCGAGATGGATTTTGCTGAGGGTGTCGTATTCGGACTCCTTATCCTGATTGGAGATGAAAACGAGGGCCTGCATGATGATAAGAACGGTGACAAACGTGATTCCCACTATCTTGAGCATGAAAGAAGTTTTTTCGACCGAAAAGTTCAGATAAAGAATGAGAATGATGAAGAACGCCACCATAAACAGCAACACGATCGAAGTCAGATACATTGAACGTTCTATGTATCCGTCTCGACTCAAAAGATTGGCGATCACCGGAACCGTCCCTCCGACGAGAAACGACATCATAAATCCGAAGATGATCCAACGTCCGCGTTTCGGAAGCACCGTCATTCTCCAAACCGGAATGGCGACGAAATTGATGAACACGTACGAAAAGATGATGATCGCGACCGTTCTACTCACGTTCTCCGCGTTGAAGTCCCAATAATGCGCGGTGAAATGATACTTCACGGGAGCGTTCCAAGTGGAGTAGAAGAAATAGAGATCTGAAAAAACCGCGACGATCCACAAAACGATCGTAGTCGCCGTGTTAAAACGGGGGGAATCGTTTTCGGGATAACGTGCGACGAACTGACCGATATGCAAAATCGCGGGAAGAATCAGACCCGCGGTGATCCAACGATGATACGCGGCGAAGGGATGATACAAAACCGCGGCGAGCACATAACCGAATTGGAATATACCGAGCAAAAAAGTTCCGAAAGCGAGATGCCGCGTGCTCGTTACTTTCTTATCTATAAAAAGAAAAACGCCGGAAATCAGCATCGAAGTAAGGAAAGAAAGCGAACTTCCGAATGAATAATAATTGAGAAGAATATAGTTCCAAATTGATTCGTAGGCTCCCATAGATTTTATGCCGAATCGAAATTCCGAGCGGATCGGAAGCCGATTTTTATCAAACAGACGTTACTCTATTGGCGGGAATTTAGGTTTCAATGATAAAATGGGAACGAATTCAATTTAAGTGGAACGCTTGTTCGTTTTACGGAAGAGAAATGAAATTCCGTAGAATCGATTCCTTTTGAAAGGTTTTCCAGGTATAGTCCTCGTATGCGCCGGGAAAAACCCAACCCTTCAAAAGCCGGTTCCAATTTTTATCGCGGATTTTTTTCAAAAGTAGAATCGCCTCCGCGGAAGTTTTCGGCGAACTTTCGAAAACCAGTTTACGGACGAATTCTCGATAACCGGAAGGACCCAATTCTTTATAAAGTATGTATTGTATCTTTAAAGCCTTGTTATAAAACGTGGGAGTGGAAGCGGGATGTTTTTCGCGGAAGTCGGGATCGAGCGGAAAGTCTTTCCCGCCTTGAAGTCCCTCTTCCGTACTCCATTCTTCCGCGATGGAAACGAGTTCCTCTTTGGAAAGTTGAATTTTTTTTTCCTTATAAAGCACGAACGGTAAAAACGAAACCAATCCCTCGCTCAACCACGGAAGATCCGAAAAATAAAAATGGCCCAGTTCATGAAAAAGCAAGGCGGGATATCCGGGAGGGGAAAGATCCGGCTCCATAAAAATTCCCCGGGCCGGACCGAGATCGCCGGAAATATTATTATAACCTCCGACCCGCGTCCCATTCAAAAGAATTCGATCCTGAACCACCAAAAGAACGCGGAATTTTTCGGAGGACTTTTGGCCTTCGAACACGGCGGCGCTCGCTTCGTGAAATGAAATTCCGGAATAGGATTCCAGTGCCTTAAAAAGATCAGTCGTTTTGCGGAAGGCGAATTCGTTCCAATCCTTTTCCTGCGAAGTGTTTCTGATTTCCAAAACGAGATCCCCGCGGGAAAGGGGGATCTTTCGAATCCACGGCTTCGAATCCGGAAAAATCTGAAAGGAAAGAAAAAATACGATCCAAAAAGCCGGTTTACGCACGATCTCTTTCAATGAGTTTCAAAAGTCTTTCGCCGTTCTGATTTCCGGGATCCAGATGCATCAGTTTTTGCGCCACTTCCTCGGCTAAATCGAATTGATCCATCAATCGATAAATATCCGAAAGGTTGACCAAATTGGAAAGATTGTCCGGTTGAATATCACGAAGTTTTAAACTAGCTTGAAGGGCTTGTTCGTATTTTCCGACCTTCTTATTGGCGATGGAAAGATAGAACCAATATTCGTGCAAACCCGGATCGGTTTTGAGATAATTGTTTAGGACTTCGATCGCGGTCGAATAATCCTTTCCCTTAAAGCTCAAAAGACCCAGAAGTTTGTTGATTTTCTGATTGGCGGTGTCGTGGGTATAACCGGTCTTTAAGAGATCCAGAGCCTGTTCCACCTTGCCGTTTTTATAAAGTTGTTTTGCGTCTTCGTAGATCGCATCCGGATTGAGGGCCACTTCGATCCTGTCCCCGCCGGTAAACATCTCGTCGAGTTCGTCCTTTTTCTTTTCCGTCTGGAATTCGACTTTAAGAAGGGAAAGGTCGTCGGTGAGTTCTCCGTATTTCCGAATCTCCGCTTCTATATCCTCCAGATTTCCCCTTCCTTTTTCGACATTTAGGAGAAAGAGATTCTCGTCCTCGTTGATGGTTCTTACGGTTTCCTCCGGAGTCAGATCGATATCGTCGCGACCGTCCGAACCGAGAATCAAAACGTCCCCTCTTTTTAAATCGAAGTTACGGACTTTAAAATCGAATTCCGAATCCAACCCCAATTTACGAAGTTGTAATCCCTCTTCCAAAAAGCTGGCTTTTCCGTCCCGGTATAAAACGGAAAACGGGTGTTCTGCGTTGAAGTAAAAACATTTTCCGGTTTCCTCCTCGATCAAAAAGATCGTGGCGGAGATCACCATACTTCCGTTAAACGATTTAAAAACGGAATGGATCTCGTAATAAACGTCCTCCAGCCATTCGGAAGGACTTTTATCCATAATCCTGTTGTTGGCTGCGGAACGAGCCATGATGGAATTCATCACGACCCCCATAACGAGAGCCCCTCCGGCCCCCTGCATGGATTTTCCCATCGCGTCTCCGTTCATGACCATCGTATAACGTTTATAACTTTCCGGCGTACCGAGACGCAAATTTCCGGTGACGCAGATATCTCCGCCGAGATCCGAATGTTTTCCCCGGAACTCGAATTGTTTTTTCTGCTTTAGAACGAATTCGGTCTGAACGAGTTTGGATTTGTTCGCGTTGTAAAAAAGAGGTTTTGCGAGAAGGGAAGTCAGGAAGTAATCCCCGTCCTGCTGGACTTTCAACCTTTGGACTTCCTCCATCTTTTCCTGGACTTCTTGGGTCCTTTCTTTTACCTTCTCTTCCAGATTTTCCGCGTAGTCCTGCAATTCTCTCCGCGCTTGTTTGATGGAAGAAACCATCGAGTTGAAGGAATCAGCCAAAAATCCGATCTCGTCCTTAACCTTCACCGGAACCTGAACGTCCAGATCGCCTTTGTTGACCTTTTCAACACCCGACAATAAATTATTGAGAGGATTGACGAGACTGCTTTTAAAGAACAGAGGAAATAACACCAAAACGACGAAGATCACGACGAATAGGATAATCGTCTGTTTTACCGAAGTAGGGTGCATAAAATCCCTATATCGTTTATAGGAAAATCCCAATTCCACCACTTGTTTTTTGGAAGGAATGTATTTCATAAACGCCACGTGATGTCCGGATCCGTCCATACTTCTTCTATAATGCCGGGTTTCCGCGGGTTTAAAATAACTGAAGTATTTGAGAAATTCCGCTTTTAGTTCCTTTCCGGAAAGTTCCTTACCCTTCCAGGAGCAGCCGTTTAGATTTTTTAGAATTCCGTTTCGAAAGGATTCCAGATCCTTATTTTTTTCGAGATAGGCCCTTCCCTCTTCGCAAAAATGATCGGCGCGAATTCCTTGAAGTTTGTTCGTGTTTACGAACGCATCCTTGTTCAACTTCTCCGCGTAATCCATAAGCGCGGAGAGAATTGCAGGACTA
>NZ_NPEF01000068.1:0-1449 GCF_002811955.1 Leptospira ellisii | reverse complement strand
GCCTTCAAATCTTTTACGGGTAGGGAAGAATTCGATTTTATGAATTTGTAGATCGCGTCCTTATAACCGGAAAAATATTCGGGCGATGAATCCAGGATGAATTTCAGATTCTCACGGAAATTGTCCTCTTTCAAAGCTGCGATCTCTTCGTAGATCAAGGTATTCTGCAAATCCACTTTTACGGAGCTAAGATCGATTCCGTATTTGGAGTCGTAATCGGCGGTGTTCAATTCTCCAGCCTTTTCTTCGTATCGGAGAATGTACTGAACTTCCTCGTTTTTCCGTCCGTTTTCCAGAACCCGTTCGCTATTCACGATGTGGAGACTATCGAATTCGGATTCCTTGTCCTGATTGGAGATAAAGACGAGAGCCTGCATGATCAAACAAATGGTGAATAACGTAATTCCCACGATTTTAACCATGAACGTCGTCCGTTCCGTACTGTTGTTGATGAACACGATCGCCACGACGGAAAAAGCCGCGATAAAGAAGATTACGTTCGAAGTCATGTATGTGGAACGATCCATGACCCCGTCCCGACTCAGAACGTTGGCGATATTCGGATAAAAGGCAGCAATGATAAAACCGAACGCGAACAAAAAGATCGCGAACCTTTTATTTTCCTTATCGGTGGTGATCCTCCAAACGGGAACGATGATAAAGGCGATCACGCTATAAGCCGCGATGATGAACGCGAGATATCTACTCGCCCCGAGAGCGTTGAAGTCCCAGTGATGCGCGGTGAAGTGATAGATCCTTTCGGAAATGAAAGTGAAGTAAATGAAAAGACAGGCTACTATAAAACCGATGATATGTTCCGCAACGAGAATCCAGAAAGCAAGACGCTTGTTGTTGTTGCTCGGATAACGGATGAAGAATTGGGTAAAGTGAGCTATGGACGGAAGGATCAAACATCCCGTAAGCCACCTATGATACGCGGCGATCGGATGATAATAAAACGCGGCGAAAAAATATCCGATTTCGAAAAATCCCAAAATAAAAAAGCCGATTCCGAGGTGATACGTGGCGACGGTCTTGCGCCTAAGGCTGTTAAAAAACGCCGCAAGGAAAAAGGTCGTTATAGTGACTAAAAGACTGCCAAAAGAATAATAATTAAAAAGAACCAAGTCAGATCCCAGAAAGTCCAATCCCATAATCTCCAGCCGTCTTTTCTAATTCTTTATTTTGTTCGAAAAAAGCACGGTTCATTCAAAAATCTTGAAAACGGTTTCAATAATTCATACCAAAACTAAAAATCAATAGAAAAAATAAGGATTCAAAAGAGTTTTCAATTATGCCCGTTTTCGAAAAGCTCCTATCACTCGATCTTAAGGTTTCCAGACATCTTAAGGAAAAACTCTGGCTCAAAATTCTCGTCGGAATGGCTTTGGGGATCCTGGCGGGCATCTTATTCGGATCGGATCTTTCCCTGGTGAGCAGGGATGTCGC
>NZ_NPEF01000067.1:12020-18175 GCF_002811955.1 Leptospira ellisii | reverse complement strand
GAATCGGAGTCAAAGATAAAAACGGCGACTACGTTCTGTTAAACGGAAATCAGATCGGTTCGATCATGGCCGCCTATCTTTGCGAGTCCTACGCCGCTTCCAAAAAAAAGAAAAAAGCCGTTTTGATCAAAACGATCGTAACCACCGATCTTCAGGAAATCATCGCTAAAAAAAACAAGGTAAAATACAAAAACGTCCTCACCGGTTTTAAGTTCATCGCGCAGGTGATGGCCAAACTCGACAAAAGTAAAACGGATTATTTTCTTTTCGGCGGAGAGGAATCCTTCGGATATCTTCCCGTTTCCTTCGTACGGGATAAGGATTCGCTTTCTTCCGCGCTGTTGCTTTTGGAGATTCTCGCGGAAAAAAAGGATCTGCTTTCCTATATGGACGAGATCTATCTGAAATACGGACTTTTTCAGGAGGGATTGAAATCGCTCACTCTCGAAGGAAGCGCGGGGAAGGAAAAAATCCGTAAATCCTTGGAATCTCTGCGGAACTCCGATCTATTGGGCAAAACGATCCACAAACGTAGGATCGTCGGAATCCTGGATTACAAAACCCGAACCGCCAAAGGAAACGCTTCCAAATCCGCGTTTTCAGGCTGCCCATCCTCGGACGTGATCCAAGTCGTTTTGGAAGGAAACGCGAAACTTACGATCCGTCCCTCGGGAACCGAACCCAAGATCAAAATTTATTCCTCCTTTCAAAGCCTTTCCGCTCCGAAATCCGAAAAGGAAATCGTTTCGTTTCGGAAAAACCTTCTATCCGAGATCGGAGCTTCCGAAGAAATATTTTTACAACTGGCAGGACTCTCATGAACGAAACGGAAATACCCAAGGAACTTTTCGAACACACGAAGGAATTGGCCGAACGTTATCTGATCGGCACGTATTCCCGTTACGACGTCGCGTTTCGATACGGGGTCAATGAACTTCTTTTCGACTTCGAAAACAAACAATACATCGACTTTCATTCCGGAGTCGCCGTCACGAATTTAGGACAAGCGGACCCGGATATCATAGAGGTGGTCCGTACCCAAGCGGATAAGCTCTTTCATACCTCCAATCTTTTTTATTCGGAAGAGGCTTCCAAACTCGCGGAACTTCTGATCCTCAATTCCTTTCCGGGAAAGGTATTTTTGACCAACTCGGGTACGGAAGCGATCGAAGCCGCGTTCAAACTGGCGCGTAAATACGCGTATTCCAGAAGTATCAACGATCCGATCATACTTTCCCTGGAAAACAGCTTTCACGGTAGATCCGTATCGGGAATGAGTCTGACCGGTCAGGATAAAATCCGCAAAGGTTACGGCGAACTGCTCAAGGGAATCGAATTCGTGGAACCCAACAACGAGGAAGCGTTAGTCGCGGCTTTCGAAAGATACCAGGGAAGGATCGTGGCTCTGATCGAGGAACCGATCCAGGGAGAAAGCGGAATCATTCCCCTCAGCAAAAACTTTTTGACTTTATCCAGGGAATTGACCGCCGAAAACGACGCGCTCCTGATCTTCGACGAGATTCAAACTGGAATGGGAAGAACGGGAACGTTATTCGCCTTTGAAACGACCGGCTTTAGCCCCGACGCCATGACCTTGGCGAAAGGACTCGGCTCCGGATTTCCGATCGGGGCCCTCATCGTCGGGGAAAAATATCAGGACCTATTCACGGTCGGTTCCCACGGCTCCACCTTCGGGGGAAATCATCTCGCCGCCGCGGTCGCCTACGAAACGATCCGGATCATTCAAACGCGGGAAATCCTCAACAACGTCAACGTTTGTTCGGATTTGGCCTTCTCCCGATTGAACGAAATGAAGGAACGTTATCCGGTCATTACCGACGTCCGGGGAAGAGGTCTGCACATAGGAGTAGAACTCAAAATCCCTTCCAGACCCGTCGTGGAGGCCTGTCTCAAAGCCGGTTTGGTAATGAACGCGACGGCCGACAAAGTGATTCGAATCATGCCCCCGCTTACGATATCCGCCGATTTTTTGAATCAGGGATTGGATATTTTCGAATCCGTACTCAAACAAAATTAACAAGGATCCACAAGAAGAATGAAACAAGTTGCAGTACTTTCCGGAGACGGAATCGGTCCGGAGGTAATGGAGGTAGCACTCTCCGTTTTAAAGAAGGCGCTCGGCGCAAAATCGTCGGAATTTAGTTTTAAGGAAGGATACGTGGGCGGAATCGCCATCGACAAAACGGGTCATCCCCTACCTCCGGAAACGCTCAAACTCTGCGAAGAATCCTCCGCGATTCTGTTCGGAAGTGTGGGCGGTCCGAAATGGGAAACCCTACCCCCCGAAAGACAACCGGAGCGGGGTGCCCTACTTCCGTTGCGCAAACACTTCGATCTTTTTGCGAACCTAAGACCGGCCATCATCTATCCGGAATTAAAAAACGCCTCCCCCGTACGTTCCGATATCGTCGGAGACGGACTCGATATTCTGATCCTGCGCGAACTGACCGGAGGAATTTACTTCGGACAACCTAAGGGCCGGGAAGGATCCGGCGCGGAAGAGTTCGCCTACGATACGATGAAGTATTCCAGAAGGGAAATCGAAAGGATCACCCGAGTCGCGTTCCAGGCAGCTCGCAAAAGAAATAATAAAGTGACAAGCATCGACAAGGCGAACGTGTTGACCACCTCCGTCTTTTGGAAAGAAGTGGTGATCGAGCTGCATAAGAAGGAATTTTCGGACGTCCAATTGAACCATCTTTACGTGGACAACGCGGCGATGCAGCTGATCGTAAATCCGAAACAATTCGACGTGGTTCTTTGCGAAAACATGTTCGGAGACATCCTCTCCGACGAGGCGTCGATCATCACCGGTTCGATCGGAATGTTGCCTTCCGCTTCCCTATCGGAATCCGGTTTCGGTTTATATGAACCTTCCGGAGGTTCGGCTCCGGACATCGCCGGCAAAGGAGTCGCCAATCCGATCGCGCAGGTATTGAGCGCCGCTTTGATGTTACGTTATTCCTTCTCGATGGAGGAGGAAGCCTCCAAGATCGAAGCCGCGGTGCGGAAGACGATCGCGAGCGGAAAAAGAACGAGAGACATCGCGGAAACCGGTTCGACCGTAGTAGGAACGAAAGAGATCGGACAGGTCATCGAATCCTTTCTTTGAAAGAGGTAAAGTATGAAAGCAGGCGTAGCACCGAACGGAAGACCGTATCAGGTTTTAGTGGCGGAGAATTCCAGATTCCAGGCGAAACAGCTGGCTCAGATTTTGGAATCGGAAGGGTATCAAGTGATCGGTTTCGCGGAAAACGGAAAGGAACTGATCAAACTGTTCGACCAACATCGATTGGTGGATCTGATCACGTTGGATCTGAATCTTCCCGTGATGGACGGATACGCAGCGTTCTTCGAGATCAAGGATAAGGGCGTCCTGCCGAGAATCGTGATCGTATCCGAAGAAAACACGCCCGCCGTCATCAAGAACCTGATCGATCACGGGGCTTTGGATTATATTCCGAAACCGATCAAACGGGAGAAGGTTTTGGAGAAAGTCAACGCCGCGGTCAAAAAAATTCCCAAAGTCTAATCCTCTTTCCAGATCAGATTCAGATTTCTTCCGTTCTCCTTTTTGCGATGACTGAAGAAATCTGAATGTTCCTCCAAAGTATCGATTCCGCAGGATTGCAAATCGATCCGCATACCGCGTTTCTCCAAACGAAACCTTAAAAATTTTTCCAAATCCAAAAAGGATTTTCCGTTTTCCGTCGGAGACAGACATTCCGGAAATTCGATTCGAAAAAGGGAAGCGACGTCCTCTCCCACTTCGTAACGAGCCTTGCCCGCACAAGGACCTAAAAAACCGCGCAAGGAACCGTCTTCAAGCGCTTCGGAAGGAAATATCGTCGACAGAGTTTTTTCCGCAATTCCGGCTAACGTTCCTTTCCAACCGGAATGGACCGCGGCGAAACGATCGAATCTCTCCGACCAAAAAAACAAGGGCATACAATCCGCGGTTTTGATACAAAGGATCCGCTTCGAGATTTCTCCGAACCAGGCGTCCCCTTCCGGATCGGCGTTCGGATCGGCTTCCGCGGAATCCAAAACGCGATCCCCGTGCACTTGATTCAGAATATAAATTTCGGAATCCGGAAAGTCGACGTATCTGCGGATCTCCTCCCTCTGGGAGTTCGCATCCAAAGAAGATTCGGGGAGTTCCTCTTTTCCCAAAATTAGGATCCTGATTTTTTTTCCACCGGAAACGAAAAAGGAACGGGAAAGCGCCATCGGATACGAAAGTACAAATCGGTTCCGAACTTGCCACCGTTAAAGTACGTGATTTAAAGAAACCCCCGAAGAAGACTGGAAAAACTCCGATCATGAGTTCGCATTCGATCCACATACCCAAGGTCAAAATCTGCGGAATCCGCGACGTCCCCACCGCCGAACTTTGTGTCGAGGAAGGTGCGGATTGGATCGGATTGAATTTCGTGGCCTCCAGTCCCCGCAACGTCACTCTATCGCGGGCGCAAGAGATCGTCCGTTTTCTGCGGTCGCAAAACGGCGCTCCTGAAATCGTACTTTTATTTTATAAAAATTCCCCGGAGGAAATCCGAACCGTCCGTTCCGCCTTGGATCATGATCTCGTTCAATGGGTTTGGGACGATCCGATCTTGAACGGAATTTCGAAAGAGGAGCTTTTAGGCGAACGACAAATCTGCTCGTATCGGGTCCAGGGCGAGATTTCCGATTCCGCTCTGCAGAATGTTCCCGGAGAACTTCTGATCCTGGACAGTTATTCCAAGGACGCGGGAGGAGGAACGGGAGAATCCTTTCGTTGGGAACTCGTATCCGGAATCCGGAGGAAGTTCCTATTGGCCGGAGGACTGAACCCGGAAAACGTGCGGACGGCGATCGAAACAGTGCGGCCGTACGGAGTGGACGTTGCCAGCGGAGTAGAGTCCTCTCCCGGAATCAAGGACGCGGCGAAAATCATTCAATTTATCAGGAACGCAAAAACGATCGTATGAACACCCAAACCACCGAAACGAACGCGGAATATTGGAGCGACCTAGCGGACGCGCTGAACACTCCGATGATGAAGCAGTTCCTTTCGATCAAAAAGGAACTGCCTGACACAATCCTATTTTTTCGAATGGGCGATTTTTACGAAATGTTTTTGGAGGATGCAAAAATCGCTTCCTCGATTTTGGACATCGCCCTTACCAAACGGCAAAATGCCGTGCCCATGTGCGGAATTCCCTACCATTCCAAAGACAATTACATTTCCCGACTTTTGAACGCCGGAAAAAAAATCGCCATCTGCGAACAATCCAAACCCGAGGAACCCGGCACCAAATTGATGACGAGGGAAGTGGTAAGGATCATCACTCCCGGAACCGTCATCGAGGAGAACCTATTATCGGGCTACCAGAACAATTATCTGGCGGTTTTGCACCTCAGAAAAAGTCTCGTATATTTCGCGACGGCGGACGTCTCCACGGGGGAATTGTTCTATTCCTCCGCATCGATCACCGGACTCGAAAAACTGATCGCGGAACTCGAGAAATTCCGTCCTTCCGAAATCTGCGTACCGAAATCGGATCTTTCCTTCTTTAAAACATTAGAATATTTTAAAAATCGAGAATTCACTGTTCTACCCGACCGGACCGAAACCGAAGCGAAGGATCCGTTCTTTTCGCTTTCGTATTACCTCGAGGAATACATACGCGAAACCTACCGGGACAACAGACTCGTTCTGCGCGAACCCAGAATATTGACCTCCGGAAAGTTTTTGGAAATGGATCGGGAGACGATCCTAAACCTCGAACTCGTGGAAAACGATAAGGAAAAAAATCATACCCTGTATTCGGTACTCAACTTCTGCGTTACCGCCAAAGGAAAACGGCTTCTCAAACAGAGGATTTTATTCCCCGAATGTGATCCGCTGGTCCTTTATTCGCGGTGGGAAAAACAGGATCTCCTTTTAAAAACCGCCGCTTCTTCTTTAACGCAAGCGTTACGCGAAATCGGGGATTTGGAACGCATCCTGACTCGCTTCCGGGGAAATCACGCGTATCCACGGGACTTCCGGGCGATTCTAAATTCCATTCGAACCGGAAAGGAACTGGCCGAACGTATGAAGGAACTTTCCTATCCGTTTCTGATTCCCGCTCAGGAACTGGAAGCCC
>NZ_NPEF01000067.1:4272-12010 GCF_002811955.1 Leptospira ellisii | reverse complement strand
TCATCTCCCTGGCGAAGCCCGCGAATCTGGAATCCCTTTCCGAATTCATCGAAGCCAGATTGAATCCGGGCGACGATCTACCCGTGATCCTGGGAAACGGTCCGTTTTTGAGATCCGGATTTTCGGCGAAACTGGACAAAGCGCGCGAGGCAGGAACCAAGGGAAAGGATTGGATCCTGGATTTGGAAGCGGAAGAGAAAAAAAGAACCGGACTGAATACGTTAAAGATACGATACAACAAGATCGTGGGATATTTCATCGAAATCTCCCGGGTTCAAGCCGAACAGGCTCCCAAGGATTATCTCAAAAAACAGACGTTAGTCGGAAGCGAACGGTTCACCACTCCGAAACTCGAGGAAATAGAAAGGACGATCCTGGAAGCCGACGGGATCATCGGCGAGATCGAACGCACCGAGTTCGCGGTCCTCGTCGAAGAGGTTTTGAAATACTCCTCCGCACTCCTTTCCTTATCCGAGGAAATCGGGGATCTGGATGTTCAGATCGCGTCCCTGATCGCAAAAGACAAATACGACTGGATCCGTCCCCGTCTCTCCGAGGACCGCTCTCTCGATCTGGAGGAATCCAGACATCCGGTCGTCGAAGCGACTCTTCCGCTAGGACAGGAATTCACCCCGAACTCGATCGCGCTCGATTCGCAGACACAATCGATCGCCGTTCTCACCGGACCGAACATGGCAGGAAAGTCTACATTTATGCGCCAAATCGCCCTCAATCAGATACTATTTCAGATGGGTTTTTTCGTTCCCGCGAAAAAAGCGGCGCTTCCGATCGTTGATAAATTATTTACCAGAATCGGCGCTGGGGACAATCTCACCGCAGGAGAATCGACTTTCTACGTGGAGATGAAGGAAACCGCGAACATACTCAACCGATGTACGGAAGACTCTCTCATATTATTCGACGAAGTGGGAAGAGGAACCTCCACCTACGACGGAATGAGCATCGCCTGGGCGATCCTGGAATATCTTTCCTCTCTGCCCGTTAAACCCAAAACGATCTTCGCGACGCACTATCACGAACTCACCGAACTTTCGCGTTTGAGCGGAATTTTCAATCTCTATCTGGAAACCCTAGAAAAGGAGGAAAAGGTTCTGTTCCTCCGTAAAGTTCGGAGCGGAAAGGCGAAAAAATCGTTCGGGATCTACGTCGCAAAAATCGCGGGAGTTCCCGAGCCGATCGTAAAACGCGCCGCGGAACTTTTGACCGAATTGGAATCCAAAAAGAAGGAAATCAAAATTCAGGAAGCGCAGCCTCTTTTGTTCACGGAACCCGAAAAAAAAACCGAACCCTCTCCTACCGAAGAATCCATCTTAAAATTGAAATTGGAAGAAATGACTCCGATCGAAGCTCTGCGGACCTTGGAAGAATTCCAGAAAAAATTAAGAAAACAAAAGTAGAAGAGCGTCCATAGGAGCGAAGTCGACCCAATTGAGGACGAGTTTTTTCAAACCTTCCTTTGCGTGAAAGCCTACTCCGATTCCGGCCTCGTTCAACATCAAAGCGTCGTTGGCGCCGTCTCCCACGGCGACCGTCTGCAAACGATCGATTCCTTCCCGATCCCGGATCTCGCGCAGATACGACAACTTTTTATTTTTATCCACGATTTCTCCCGTTACGGTTCCGGTTAGAATTCCGTTCTTCCGTTCGAGAACGTTCGCGCGGATTTCTCCGATCGGATGATCCTTTTTGAATAACTCGAGAATATCCGTAAATCCGCCGGAAAAAACCGCGGTATTCACGTTTCGCCGAGAAAGACCTAACAGAAGTTCTACGACCCCCTTGTTCGGTTCCAAGCGGGGATACAATTCCGCAAAAACGGAAACGGGAAGCCCTTTCAGATACGCGCAACGTTTGTAAAGCGCATCCTGAAACTCAAGACCGCCTTCCATCGCCTCTCGGGTGACGGAAGCGACTTCCTCGTAAACCCCGGCCAGTCTCGCCAATTCATCGATCACTTCCTGACGGATCAAAGTGGAATCCATATCAAAGGCGAACAGACTCTTACGACCGGAATCGAGCGGACGTTCCACCTGCAGCAGATCGGAACCGACTTCCGCAAGTTCCGATCGACAGGAAATCAGTTCTTCCCGGGAAAACGGCTTCAAGTCCTTCCAAACTAAGCGGAACCAGGAAGAGGCGGATTTCTCCGATTTTCGGTTCGAAAGCGAAATCGAGAGCGTAAGTTCCTCAACGGAACGCAATCTTCCCAATTCATTCCGTGAGTTCAGGATCCGATTTCGAACCGAGTCCGGATTTTGTGTGAGAATGAGTAACAAAATTTTCCTTAAAGATACGGTTGTAGGATCGGTTTCAGTTTTTGAACCCAGATCCGATACGCGTTTTCGTTGAGATGAATTTTATCCTGCTCCAGCCAAAACTCGGAACGAAGTGCGGGACGGTCTTTTTCGCGAAGCCATTGCCAATTATCCAGAAACACTACGTTTTTATAGGAAGGTAGAATGGCGACCCAGCTAAGATTGAGCACGGGAGAAATTTGATTTAGGGTTTGATTGCGGACCGGCGGAACGCTCAAAACCACCACTTTAGTATTGGGCAAGGTGCGTGTGACTTTATCCAAAATGGAAATCAGATTTTTTTCGATCGAATCCAGACACTTTCCCTGGATCAGATCGTTTCCTCCGATTTCCAAAACAAGCGCTTTTGGGGCTAAGGAAAGAATGTCCTCGTCCAAACGCTCCAGAAGCAGTTCCGTCATATCCCCGCCGATGCCCCGGTTGACGGCGCCCGGAAATTCCCTTTCCAAAAGCTCCCGAGGAAACAATTGAATGAGCGAATTGCCCGCAAAAACGACGTTTGCGGTTTTGATTCTCCGGTTTTCCTCTTGGTAGATTTTCCGCATCGTAGACCAAAGAGAGCGGTATTTTTCGAAATTTTCGGAGGAACGATA
This sequence comes from Leptospira ellisii, assembly GCF_002811955.1. GTDB lineage: Bacteria > Spirochaetota > Leptospiria > Leptospirales > Leptospiraceae > Leptospira > Leptospira ellisii. The sequence continues at coordinate 9,081 of NZ_NPEF01000067.1, read as the reverse complement.
ACCGCTCCCCGCCCAACATTCGAAGTTGGGGTTGGAATAATCGGTATATGATTTTTTTAACAGAGAAGTACAGGAAAAGAAAAACGAGAGAATAAATACGGCGGGAAATAACCTTACCAAGGAAGAATCACTGCTCCTGCGGTTCTTTCATATGAAAGCGTTTGTGCCAATCCGCGATCTGAGCTTGGAGATAATCCTCCGAATCGCAGATCCTAAATTCGATCGGATTATTGGAAACAGTATCAATGAGCTTGGCTTCTATGTATCCGTTCTTCAGCTTATTGATTTCTATTTTATATTTCATCCAGTTAACTCCAGTAATGCCAGGTTTTTAGATCGGACCGAGCTTTCAATCGATTCTAAAAAAAAATAGATCCATTTCCTTTTAAAAAAGAATCCCGGACTTCCGAATTTTTCCCGCTTCCGTTCCGTTTTTTTCCGTTTGGCGTTTTTTCGGAGACAAGACGCATAACGCGTACTCCGTTTTCGAAAAAACCGTATTTCCGATTCCTTCGTTCCGCAAACAAGAACGGAATTTTTCCGTTTCGTTTTTCGAAAGGGTTTTGAAATCCGAGAGATTCAAAATCTTGAGACTCAAATTAATCGAAAAATGTTGCCTGGGAAAGCCTAAAAAATGTCAAAATCAGGTTTTTTTTACGCACTTTCCCCCGAGGTTTTTTTTCGGAACTTGTAAAGTTCGGGAAAGTTTTTTTCGGAATACAGGGATTCCCCTTCCTCGATTTCTTCCAAAATTCCTCCGTCGGCGAGTTCCGGTACGAAGCCCGCATCCCGAATCATTCGAACCGTTTCGGGAAGATCGGAACCTTTTACATTCAAATATCCTGATGAAAAAAGGGAATTGGCCGCGAACAACGCCGTGGCGGATAAACTTCTAAGATGTCCTTCCCTTCCCGCTGCGATCCTGATTTCCGAATCCGGATTCACCAATCGGAAAAGACAAAGGATTCTCACACAAAGCTCGGGGGTCAAAACGCTCGGATTCCGGATGGCGTGCCCTTTTACGGGGATAAAAAAATTCACCGGAATGGAAATGACTCGAAACGATTTGAGTTCGAAAGCGACATCCACGATATCACGAAGGGTTTCACCCATTCCCACGATCACGCCGCTGCACATTCCTATGCCGGCCTTAGAAACGGAAGCAAGGGTCTCCGCTCTTTGGGAATACGTATGTGTGTCGCAAATTTCGGGATAATGATTTTCGGAAGTGTTGAGATTATGATTGTAACGATCCAAACCGGCCGCGCTCAAAAGCTGCGCCTTCTCTTCGTCGATCAAACCCGCGGAAAGACAGACCTTCATTCCCAGTTCGTCTGTGATTCTGCGTATCGTAAAAGCGAGTTTTTCGGTCGTGGGGCGATTCGGTCCTGTTCCGGAAGTGACCATACAAAACCGATACGCTCCGTTCTGTTTTGCCTTAAGCGCGTCCTCGTAGATCTCCTCTTCGGACTTCATGGGATATTCCTGAACTCCGGAGTTTGCGTTCTTTCTTTGTGCACAGTATCCGCAGTCCTCTGGGCAATATCCGTTTTTGATGTTGTCTAAAATATGAATTCGAACCTTGTTCTCAAAATAGCGGTTTCTCTCCTGATACGCCCGATCCAAACAAGACGTCAAGGGAAGGGTCCCGTCCAGAATCGACAGAGCTTCTTCCCTGGTGACGAGACTGAGGACTTCGGAGAATATTTTTTCGTTCTTTTTGAGAGTTGTGGACATTCTTCGGACAAGTTGAGGAAAACAGTCTTTCTTGAAAAGCCTATTTCCCGGGCTCGGTTTCGGAGAGGGTTTGCCGAATGGCGTTAAAAACCTTCTCCAAAGAGGAATCGGAGATGGAATACGGAGGCGTCAGATACAACACATTCCCCAAAGGGCGAAGGATAACCCCCTTTTCCAAAAATTTCTTTTTGAGAATTTTGTTCCCCGGATACGTGTAACCCGCTTGAGAACCTACTTCAAGCTCCAATACACCGACCGCACCGAGGACCCGCCGATCTCGTATCCTGTGTGGGAACTCCCGCTCGATGGACTCAAGTCCTGCGTTTATTTTTTTTTCCAAGAGGAGGACTCGATCCAAAAAACCCGGCTCCTGAAGAAGTTCGATCGAAGCCAAGGCAGCGCTGGAGGCCAGGGGATTTCCGGTCATCGTATGTCCGTGATAAAAACCTTTTTCCGGCTCGGGAGTTACGAATGCGGAATGGATTTTTTCGGAGACCAAGGTGGCCGCGATCGGAAGGGAACCTCCGCTTAGCCCTTTGGCCACAGCGATCAAATCCGGTCGAATTCCCGCCTTTTGATACGCGAAAAAGGAACCGGTTCTTCCGAATCCGGTAAAGACCTCGTCCACAAGCAGAAACGCGCCGTGTTTTTTGGCGATTCGTTCCAAGGAACGCAATACTTCCTCCAGATAAAATACCATTCCGCCCGAACCCAGGATGAGAGGTTCGATCACGATTCCTGCGATCTCGCTCGGATGCGCTTCGAAATAGTCTTCTATCGTTTTTACGCATTCCGTTTTGCAGGAATCGGGCCGCTTTCCCACGGGGCAAAAGCTGCAGTTGGGAGCGGGAAATTCCTTCGTAGGAAACAAAAGACCGGAGAAAACACGATTGAAGACGGAATCCCCTCCTACGCTCATGGCTCCGATCGTATCTCCGTGGTAAGAAGTATTCCATTTTATGAATGTAGTTCGTTCGGATTGTCCCGTATTTCGAAAATACTGATACGCCAGTTTGATCATGATTTCCACGGCGCTCGATCCGTTGTCCGAATACAAAACCCTATGAAAAAAACCGTCCGTGATCTTTAAAAGTTCGCTCGCTAAGGTTTCTGCGGGCTCGTGCGTAAAACCGGCCAACAATACGTGATCCAACCGGTCGAGTTGATTCCGGATCGCCTGCATGATCTTGGGATGATTGTGTCCGTGGATATTGGCCCACCAGGAAGAGATCGCATCTACGTACGAATTTCCCCGATCGTCGTATAAAAATTCCCTATCGCCTCGTACGATCTTTACGGGAGAGTCCGGTTCGTACTGAAGCGTGAACGGATACCAAATCATAAAAACAAATCCTTGAGAATCCAATCCGGATCGAATCGAGAAACGCATTCCGTTCGAAATTTCTCCCGGCTTACTCTTTCCTTCGAATCGAAAAAAAACGATCCCAGAAACTTGGCTCCGCTCCATTCGAGAATCGTTCGAATATTATCTTCCGTGGTGTCGTCCGGAGTCCCCAAAAAATACACCCCCTTTAGATCGATCTTTCTTATTTGAATCGCCTCCAAAGACAACAAACTGTGATTGATCGCCCCCAAAGACACCGGAGCCACAAACACGAGGGGAATTTCCGATCGTTGTACCAGATCTATCGTAAGAAAGCGGCGGGTCAACGGTACGAGTAATCCTCCCGCTCCTTCGATCACGATCTTTTCCTCCCGAATGCTGTAGAGATGACGCACCAACTCCTCCGTGTCCACGGGAGTTTCGTCCAGTTCGGAGGCGTAATGCGGGGAACCCGCGAAGGAAAACGAATAGTAGTTTTTCAAAAAGGAATTTTCCGGCAATCCGGTAAGACTTTGAACCGCCGCACGATCGTCGTCGGATCCGGTTTGAATCGGTTTGAAATATTTAAGTCCGTGCGAAGTTCCGTATTTGGCCATAAGCAAGGCGCTGAAAAAACTTTTCCCCACGTCGGTTCCGGTTGCAGAAATAAAAACGGCCATTCACAACTCCGGAAGAAGGGATATCAACTTTTCTAATATGATTTCGTCCGTATCGGAATGAACGCTGAGTCTCAATCTAGGAACGGTCACCGTAGGAGGACGGATCGCCTTTACGTACAATCCTTCTTTCCTGCAGAGTTCCGCGGCGTCTAACACGGATTTTTCGGAAGGAAACAGCGCGGGAACGATCTGGGATTCGGAATTGGAACCTGGATATCCCTTTTCGAGCAGCATTTCCCGAAGTCGTTGCGCCGTTCTCAAGATGGTTCCGCGCTCCTCGTCCATCGAACGAAGTAAAGAGACGGCCGCGGGAATCGAATGTACGATCGCGGGAAGCGGTGCCGTGGAGTAAATGAAGGTCCGCATCCTGTTGACGAGAAAATCCCTTCCGACTTTGGAAGTACCGATCCAGGCGCCTTCCAACCCGAGCGCCTTACCCGCCGTGTATGTGATGAAGTCCGCCTCCCGGATTTTTTCCCGACCCAAAACCTGGGCGACTCTTCCCCGTCCTTCTTCCCCGAACACGCCGATTCCGTGGGCGTCGTCCAAAATCAAAATCGCGTCGTAACGGCGTTTTAATTTTAGCAAATCCTCGATCGGAGCCAGATCTCCGTCCATGCTGAATACTGTTTCGGATACGATGATCCTTTCCCTTTTCCGGGATTTTTTCAGAAGTTCCTCGAGATGATCTAAGTTTAGATGTTTATAATACGTTTTTTCGGCGCCTGAAAGACGGATTCCGTCCAGGATCGAAGCGTGATTGAGACGGTCGGTGAACACCTCCGTTTTTGCGTTGGCCACGCAGGATATCAAGCCCACGTTCGCCGCGTAACCGTTGGCGACGAAAAGGGCGTCCTCGGTTCCCGTCCACGCGGAAACGGAACGTTCCGCAAAATCGAAACAATCCCTGTGCCCGCTAACCAGACGCGAGGCTCCGGAGCCGGCTCCGTATCTATCTAATCCTTCCTTGAGGGATAGAATGAGTTGGGGATGTTGGGATAAGCGGAGGTAATCGTTGGAAGACAAATCGAACCCGGAAGGAACTTCCAGGGTTCGAAACAAAAAATC
>NZ_NPEF01000067.1:0-4262 GCF_002811955.1 Leptospira ellisii | reverse complement strand
GGATTCCAAAACCGAAGAGGCTTTCTGAAGGAAGTTGGATGGTTTCAGTTCGAAAAAGCCTCCTCTTTGTTTTAAAGCATTTCCTTAACTTCGTTTCTTTCGGAAATGAGCTCGTCGTGAGTGATTTTGAATTTTTCTTTCGCGAAATCGTTCAGAGCAAGCCCTTGGATGATCTCCACTTTCTTTCCGTCCGACTTCAAAGGAAAACCGAATATCAAACCTTTTTCCGCTCCGTAAGAACCGTCGGAAACGATCGCTGCACTGAACGCATCTCCCGATGCGGTCGGAGTCAAAATTCCGCGAACCGTATCTACGACCCCATTGGCGGCGCTGGCCGCGGAGGAAGCTCCTCTCGCTTTGATGATTTCCGCGCCTCGTTGTTGAACGTTTTTGATGAAATCCCCTTTCAACCATTCGTGGTCGGAGATAACGTCAGTCACCGCTTTACCGGAGATTTTCGCGTTATAAAAATCGGGATACTGCGTGGAAGAATGATTTCCCCAAATTCCGAGATGAGTCACTTCCTTTACGGGAACTCCCGCTTTGGAAGCGAGTTGGGACTTGGCTCTGTTTTCGTCCAGTTTCGTCATCGCGAACCAGCGGTCTTGAGGAACGCCCTTTGCGTTATTCATCGCGATAAGACAGTTCGTATTACAGGGATTTCCGACCACGAGAACCCGTACGTCGTTCGATGCGTTTTTTTCGATCGCCTTTCCTTGGTTTACGAAAATTCCTCCGTTGATCTTTAGGAGGTCTCCCCGTTCCATTCCCGCTTTTCTCGGTACGGAACCCACGAGCAGCGCCCAATTGATTTCCTTAAACGCTACGTCCAAATCCGAAGAAACGGTCACTTTTTGAAGCAGAGGAAACGCGCAGTCCTCAAGTTCCATAATTACACCTTTTGCCGCAGGGAGGGCAGCTTCCAATTCCAACATTTGAATTTCCACCGCCGTATCTGCTCCGAACATTTGTCCGGAAGCGATTCTAAAAAGCAGAGAATACCCGATTTGTCCCGCAGCGCCCGTAACAGCGACCTTCACCGTTTTACTCATAGTCGGCTGACTCCTAATTTCTGATTTAATTTTTAAGTTCTTGATCGATTACTTTGGTAAACGCTTCGATGGGTTGAGCGCCTTCCACCATAATTCCGTTGATAAAAAAGGCCGGAGTTCCGCTGACCCCGTATTTTTCGCCTTCCGCCATATCCGCTTCCACTTCCTTACGAACCGCGGCATCGTTGACGCACTGACTAAACGCCTTCATCTCCAGACCGCTGTTTCTCGCCAGATCCAAAACCCTTTCTTTGGAAAGATTTCCGGAATTGGCGAACAACACGTTGAAGAATTCCCAATACTTTCCCTGCGGTGCGGAACAATTCGCCGCTATATGAGCGAACATCGCGTTCGGATGAAAGGACAAAGGATAATCCCGGAACACCCAGCGGATTTGATCCTTATACTTCGCCCTCAACTGCGAGTTTACGTCCTGACTGCGTTTGCAATACGGACATTCGAAATCGGAGAATTCGATCACGGTCACTTTTGCGTTTTCCGGTCCCAAGAATGGATTGTTTCCCGCCACTATGGAAGAGTCGCGAACCGGAGGAAGATCCTTTTCCCGGACCTTTACGGAAATATTATATTGATTGCGGAGTTGTGCGAAAAGGGAATTGCGGGCCTCCTCTTTTTTCTGGGAGATCAAGTGATTTTGAATGTCCGCCTTCACCTGTTCGAAGGATTTTCCTTTGAGAGCGGGCGTGTCCTTAAACTGATCGTAAACGTCCCTCATCTCCTGCGGGGTGGGTTCTTCCACCGTCGGCTCCATCAATTCCTTCTCGGAAACGTTACGCTCCTTTGCAGCCATCGCGATCACCTTTTTGCTCGCGAATTCGGAAAGCAGACGATACAAACGATCTCCGTTCTCGGAATGATACTTACGGGCCAATTTCGGGTTTTCATTCTCTACGTCGCGGATCGTATACGTTTTACCGTTGATTTCGGCGATCCCGTCCGGAGAGAAAAAATTCACGACCAAAGGAATCGTAAGCGCTGTATAAAGTAGGAAGACGGAAGAAACGACGAGGACGGGTCTCAACTCGCGTGATTTCAGTTTATCGATTATGTCTTGCATGGAAATATTTCTCCCGAGGCGCCGGAAAACCGCAGATCGGCTTCCCCTACTTGCCAGATTAGAAATTCCGGGCTGACTGGCAAACGATAAATTCGGCGACTCCCGCGGGCTCGCGATACGGCGGATCCGGCCGGGTTTTGCGCATTTTTTCGGGTTCCAAAAACGGAGAGGATTTTCGAAAAAAAAACGAAAAAACCCTAAAGTCAATTTCCTATTACCGATAGAATTAATAGAGACGTTCTTTTCAAAATTCGAAAGGAAACGAGAAGTAAAAGGAGGTTCGGGTTTATGACAATTACCGGATTGAACGGTCCAGCGTTTTCGTTCTCCTGGCCCCAAACGGCCCGAGAAACGAATTCGGAACCGCAATCGACGCCAACTCGGGAAAAGGAAACCGCATTTCAATCGGCTCCGGCGCTTTCCCATGAAAAACAGGAGATCAAACCGGAAGAACTGGTGATGAAACCTTCTCCCGTTTCCTTCGAGGAAAGGATGAATCAGGTGATCAGCCCGGAACAGATGAAAAATCTTCTTTCCATGATGGTTCGTTCCCGATTGAGCGACGAAGTCGCAGAACACAAAATCGACGTAAGAAGATAGGATTCGCTTGTCCCTTTTTTTAGGATTGATCTATACGATAGGCTTGGACGTCATTCTGATCCTGGCGGGTCTTCTCGCGTTCTCGGGGCTCGCTTTTATATTCTTTCAAGAAATCATCTATCCGGCTTTAAAAAAGCAGGGAGCCGGTTCGGGCGCTCCTCCCGAAGAAGGGGACCGATTCGTTCTGGTCGTTTCCGAAAGCCAGAGAAACGTACGATACGGAATCGGACAAACCTCCGGAGAAATCAAAACCTACTGTAACGCGATTTCGGACAACCACCTCGTATTCAATTTCAAAAAGGCGAAGGATACGGAAGATTACGAGATCCAGATCATGAGAAACGCCCCCGTGCTTTTCAAACCTCCCGCGATGCCGACCTTCTCGAAAATGGAATCGACGGAGAAATTGGACAGTTACGAAGTCATCGGCAAAAACGCCGACTTTCGGATCTCGGATAAGGTGGTGAAGGAAAGAATGACGCAGTATTTCGAAATCAGTCTTTCCTCCGAATTTTTCATCAACAACTACGGCAAGGAAAGGATGCGTTTTATCTTCACCGTGACCCGGATCCATCCGGGGCTCAACCGGAGAACTCCCGTGAAAAAGGGATTGTACACTTTCGGAAAAGAGGAACGGGAAGAAGAGGAATAACCGATCCGAGACGGACGCGACGGTCCAACTCGAAGATCCGTAAAATATTAAGAAATCTTAATATCCTTGATCGATTCCTCTATGCCGCCCTCCTCCACCTTTAAGGAGAGAAGCCGACAATCGAAATGGGTGCGTTCGACGAAAGCCGCCGTTTTTTCCCGCAGGATCGATTCCACACGAACGGCTTTTTTTCTTTCGCAGAACAGCAGAACCGAAGGTCCGCTTCCCGAAAGGGAATATCCCGCGAGATGTTTCGAGACTTCGTTTAACAACGGATTCAGTTCGAATTCGGAGTGCATCCTATACGGAGTATGGATCTTATCCTCCAACGCCAAACGAAGAAGTTCGGTTTTCCCGGAATCCAAAAATTCCATCCAAGTGGCGATACGGCTCATATTAAAGATCACGTCCTCCGTGGAGTAAGTCGGCGGAAGCGTCTTTCTGGATTGATGTGTGGAAGTTTCCAAACCGGGAACGAGAAGAAAACAACGGACACGCTTCGGAAATTTTTTTTTGATCACTTCCAAACGTTCCCCGTTGAAATACGCGCATACGAAACCGCCTAAATACGCCGGGATCGTGTTGTCCGGATGACCTTCGATCCGGGCGAGATGATACAAAAAAAGGTTTTCGGAGGGGAGCGGAAGTTTGGGAAAAAAATTCTTATGGGCGAACCTTGCCGCACAAAACCCAGCCACAGCGGCGCTCGCGCTCGAACCCAAACCGCCTTTCATCGGAAGACCGAGGTCCATCGTCAACGAGTAGGGAACGGGATCCGTATCTTTCAAAAACGTCCTAAAGTAAGAACGATACGAAAACTGAAGATCGGCCATACCGCCGGATATGGTATGTTTATCGTATTTATTGTACAGAACGTTTC